>NZ_JAESJQ010000009.1:1048-3514 GCF_017891615.1 Staphylococcus sp. GDY8P198P | reverse complement strand
TAATCGATGATTATCAGAAGTGCCAATAATAAAAATAATAGCCTTACAAGCTTATAAACTTGTAGGGCTATTTACTGTGTTAATTACCAAACAATCGGCTCCAGAAACCTTTTTTAGGTGGTTTTTCTTCCCTTTCTTCGTATTCACTATCTATTTCTTCGAATTGTTTATCGTCTATTGTGGATGGTTCTTCGTTGATAATTTCATCCTCTTTCTCTTCAGGTATATCTTTACGCTGTGCCTCTGTAGGTTGTTCCCATTCTTGTTGTTGATCAGTATCTTTAGACTCTCTAGTAAATGTTGTTTCTTGTACATTAACATTTTGTCTCTCATTAGGAGACGTATCAAAAGAATAATTAAGTTGTCTTTCTTCTTCTAACTGATTCTCTAGTTTCTGAATCTTTTTATTACTTTCTAAAGCTAATATTTGTTGATTTTCCAATAGTTTATTCAGTGTATTAACATTACTATTTTGTTGATCTAACTGCTTTGTTAAATTCTCAATATATTTCTCATCATTTTTAGATCGGGTTTCAAATATTTCTAGTTGCTTTTCTAATTCATTTACTTTTGTTTTTAATGTATTAGAGTTATTTGAATAATTATCTTCTTCATTTTTAAATTTTGTAACGTCTTCGTTAAATATTTCTTTACTATTTGAAATTTTACTTTTCGTTGTATCTTCTTTTTTTGTTATTTTATTTACAATTTTTAGACAATCTTTCTCATTAATATAATTAATACCATTTTCTTTTTCAAAAGTAATGTTCAAACTTTTAGCATTATTAACAATAGTTTGTTTAGTTACCTTTAATTCGTCAGCTAACATTTTAATAGTTTTCATAATGACCCTCTCTTTAGGTACCTAATTTACTACCTAATTTTACCATCTAATTATATTTTTTTCATCTTTTACCGCCTAAATTTAGTACCTAAAAATTATTATAGTGTCTAATTTACTACCTAAAAGTAGCTAGAACTACCTAATTTCACTACCTAATTATAAATGTTAATTTGTCATATATGAAATATCGTTCTAACTATACTTAAAACGCTTTATATACAACTTTAAAAGTGTTAATATTATTTTATGAAATTAAAAGAGCCAATGCTATTGGCGTAGCATCGGCTCTGGTAATAAAAACGATTTGCGTTCGTTTATTTATATATTTTTTTGATACTTGTATTATATATATCTAACCATCTAAGTGCAAGCACAAAACATATAACTTACGTAAAAATTGTTTTATTACCTCAACTCTAAAAAAGGAAATGAGGTTTTTATTATGTCTAACTTTAAAAAAATATCTGCCAGTGAATTTGAAACATTACGTTTTTATCAACTACCCAAATTTTTATTTGAAGATGAATATTTTTCTAAAATGCCTACAGAAGCCAAAGTTATGTATGCTTTATTAAAAGATCGCTTTGAACTATCAAGATTAAATAACTGGGTCGATTCAGAAAATAATATTTATCTTTTATATACAAATAAACAGTTATGTTCAATTTTAAATTATGCTGAACCAAAAATTATTAAGTTAAAAAAAGAGTTAGAAAAGTACAATTTGATTATAAATGAAAGACAAGGTTTAAATAAACCTAATAGAATTTACTTACTTGAACCGACATATGACAAGGAACTAATAAATTCTAAGTTCCAGAACAAAGAAAACATTAGTTCCAGAACTAATGAATCGTCAGTTCAAGAACTAACAAACTCTAAGTCAAATGATACTGAATTTAATAATACTGATTATATAGAGACTGAGACTAATGATACGAATGATTTGAATGATACAACTAGCAATATTTCTGAAAACGCTCATTCGAATCATACAAATCATCAACAAACTGAATTTAATAATGATGCCTTAAAATTCCAAGTGCTTGAAGAATTGCCACAACAAATCAAAGATTACTTAAGTAATTTTGAAATTAGAGAAATTCGTATTATTAAAAGTGTTTTACTTAAAGGAAAAAAATCATTTAATAATGCTCATGATACATATTACCGTTTAGAAGACGTGGAGTTCGAACTTGTCAGTGTCTTAAAACGATTTAAAGCGATGTTGCTACAAAAAAATGAAACGGTTGAAGCTATGCAAGGTTATTTGATGCAATCGATTAAAGCTGAACTAGAAGAGATACATGCGCTTAATATGCGTCGTCAAAATATGCCTAAGTACAATATCTTTAACGAATAATTCAAATGAGCTTACAGCAATTAAAGAAACCTCAAAATATTCGGTTAAGTCATCAGATTATTTAACTGGAGATAGCGAAAAAGATTCAGAGATTGTTAATGATTTAGAAAAAGGTTTATATCGAAAACGTATGTTGAGTTATGGTGGATTGCTTAAACAAAAACATAAAATTTTAAATTTAGATGATGCCGAAGATGGGAATTTAATTAATATAAGTGACGAAGATAAAACAACAGATGAAGAAGAAAAAGCACATTCA
>NZ_JAESJQ010000009.1:495-1009 GCF_017891615.1 Staphylococcus sp. GDY8P198P | reverse complement strand
TAGCGTTTTTTTATGTATTTTTGCCCCTGCAGGAACTATAGCGTTCAACCGGCATGGTTGACCAGTTTTCATGTTAACTTTTAAGTTTGCATGTAAATGGGCAGTGTCTAAAAAATTTATCACTGGTTTAGATCAAAAATGTGTTTATGAAATTAGAATATATTTATTTGGTTCATATTTGTGTTTTAAGAGCTTATGTAAGTATTTAGGTATAAAACTATATGATTTACCCCTAAATCTTTAAAATGCCCCCTTAAAATTCAAAATAAAGGCATTTAAAATTCAAATAGTTCTTGTGATAAAGTTTTTTAAAAAAGGAGGTTATATTTTTATGTGGTTACGTTTTTCTGTGCAATTACTTCTGTCTATTTTGATGTTTGTTTTTATATATCAGCAAATAAATCAAAGTCATTTAGATTTTTGGTTTATTATTTATTTCTTATTTTTTATGGCTGTGGTTTTATTTTGGAAACCTTCAGAAAACAAAAAATAGAACACGCATTTATGCCGAGAA
>NZ_JAESJQ010000009.1:0-406 GCF_017891615.1 Staphylococcus sp. GDY8P198P | reverse complement strand
CTCAACGTCAATAAAGCAATAAGGTTTATTAATCTAAAAATAAAAGGAGTTTTTAATTTTGAAAAAAGCTTTATTTCTTTTACTAGATGAATTTGCAGATTGGGAAGGAGCATATTTATCTTCAATTTTAAATCAAGATGATAATTGGTCTGTAAGCACTATTTCTGTTGAAGAAAATGTATCTTCTTTAGGTGGTTTTTCTGTTTTGGTAGATTATATTATTGGGGATGAACCTAAAGATTATGATCTGTTAGTTATGATTGGAGGTAATTCTTGGGATAATGATTCTGAGAACCTTTTAAAATTTGTTGAGGAAGCATTTAATAAAAATATAGTAATTTGTGCTATATGTGGAGCAGTTGATTATTTAGCTAGAAATGGTTTTTTAAACAAATATAAACATACT
>NZ_JAESJQ010000008.1:0-2575 GCF_017891615.1 Staphylococcus sp. GDY8P198P | reverse complement strand
TAATCGATGATTATCAGAAGTTTGATACACATAAAAAGACACAACAAATTTAAACTTGTTGTGTCTTTTTAATAGAATTAGTTACCAAACAAGCGACTCCAAAATCCTTTTTTAGTTGGCTGTTCTCCCTTATTATGAACCTCTATTTCTTCAGATAATTTATCATCTTTTCGAAATTCATCTTCGTTTATACTATTGTTTTTTTCCTCTTCATCTATACCTTTAAGTTTTACTTCTATTGACTGTTCATCTTCTTGTTGCTGATTAGTATCTTTAGATTCTTCAGTAAAAGTTGCTTCTTGTGAATTAACATTTTGTCTATCATTAGCAGATGTATCAAAGGGATAATTAAGGTGCCTCTCTTCCTCTAATTGGTTTTCTAGTTTTTGAATTTTTTTATTGCTTTCTAAAGCTAATATTTGTTGATTTTCAAGCAACTTTGATCTTTCCTGTAACTCTTTTCTATAGAATTCTAATGTTGTTTCGTGACGACTTTCTTGCTTTTCAATCTGCCTATTTAAGGTGTCAATTTGATGTTTAAGTATTTCTATTATCTGAGTATCATTTTCAGACTCAACATTATCCGATTCATTATTTTTTATATCCGCTGTATTACTTTCGAAACCATATTTCTTTTTATTTTCATTTACCCTTTGAATGATTCTTTCTATATCAGTTTCATCTTTAATAAATGAAGTGTTTTCCTGTTTTATTGTCTCAATATTTAGTCGTTTAATATTATTAAAAATTGTTTGCTTACTAACCTTTAATTCCTCACTTAACATTTTCACACTTTTCATACAATCAAACCTTTATAAATAGTTTGTCAAACGTTTATACTCTATTATATAACCGTAACCACTGAAACTCAAATATATATTAAGGAAAATAAGAATTTTTATCAATGCTTTATCTAGGGTTAATAAGGTTTATCAATGGTTTATCAAATCTTTGTCAACCTTTGACAAATGTGTATTTTCTCCTTTTACAACCCTATTTAAAATGATATAATTAACATATCAAAAAACCCCAACTACTGGTAATAGTCGGGGGGTGGTAATAAAACGTTATAGCACGTTTGTTTAATATCAAATTTGTACTTGTATTATATAATGAACAACATCTTAGTGCAAGCACCTAAATCTTTAAATAAATTTAATGCTATATAAAAGCGTTTTATTACCTCTTACCAAACAAATAATGGAAAGAGGTATTTATTATGTCTAGAAAAAATGTAAATAATCAAGCAAGTCAAAATTTTTATATTCTTCATAAAGCATTATTTATTAATGAAAAATACAAAAAGTTAAGTGATAGTTCAAAGATTGGCTATGCTGTTCTTAATGATAGAGTTAGTTTATCAATTAAGAATAACTGGATAGATCAAAATGGAGATATATATTTTATTTTTACAAATGAAAACCTTCAAGAAGTTTTAGGCAAGAGTAAAAATACCATCACTAAAATAAAAAAAGAATTAGAAGAAGTAGGATTGTTGGAACAAGTTAAAACTGGTTTTAATCGACCAAACAAACTTTACCTGCACGAAATTGAGACAAATATCAACGTTGAAAAACAAATACAAAAAAATACTGAAAATAATGACGAACTTAGTAATAGCAAGGACTCCCAAAGTTTGGGAGTCCAGAATCCCAAAGTTTGGGAGTCCAGAACCCCAAACTTTGGGATTCCAGAATCCCAAAGTTTAGACTCTAATGATACTGAACTTAGTAATACTAAATTAAATAATACTGAATATAATGATCTGAATGATTTGAATGATATAGAACATAAGCATAATTATCATTCAGATCATTCAGATCAATTTGTAACTGAATCTGATGATAAAGATTATAAAGAAATATTACTACAAGAATTTCCTGAACAATTAACTAATTATTTAATGAATTATCATTATAAAGATTTAGAAGTTATAAAAACTGTTATTCTTAAAGCAAAAAAATCATTTAATTCAAGACATGAAGATATGCATTACATGTTAGAGGACATTGAAGATGAAATATTAATATCTTTAAAAAGAGTAAAAAAAGCGATACATGATAGAGGTGTTAAAGGCCAAAAAGAAACGATCATTTCGATGCAAGGATACTTAATGAGGACGATTTTAAGTGAACTTGAAGAACTTTATTTAGCCGATATGAGAAGACAAAATATGACGAAATATAATATTTTTAATTAATAAATTAAATAAGCTTGTAGCAATCAAAGAAATATCAAAATATAGTGTTAAATCATCAGACTTTCTAACAAGTAATCAAGAAAAAAACCAAGAAATAGTCAAAGACTTAGAACAAGGTTTATACAGAAAACGTATGCTAAGCTACGGTGGTTTACTCAAACAAAAACATAAAATTTTAAATTTAGATGACTCAGAAGATGGGAACTTAATTAATACATCAGACGAAAAGACAACAGAAGAACAAAAAGCACACTCAATCATGGCAATATGGAATTATCAAAAACAAAACTACTACATCAAAAAATAATAAAAAAAATGACCTCAATCAGAAACTGCGGATTGTGATTGAGGTCAGTTTTTTTATTATGAAATATT
>NZ_JAESJQ010000007.1:117035-427365 GCF_017891615.1 Staphylococcus sp. GDY8P198P | reverse complement strand
CACAATTATACGGACTTTATCCGATAATATAAAATAATGTCTAAATAGAAACATTACTTTCATAAGACGAATAAGTTCTTATTTTATAACTGAAATGATTAATACTTTAACTATAGGATAACTTTTTATTAAATTCATTTCCACTGGTATGATTTAATTAATTTAATTATTTTGTTGAATCTTATTTAAAATAATACATTTTCAACTGTTAATTATAATTTATGATAATTTTTTGAGAAAATTAGTTTTTTGTGTTTTTATATTATAAAGAAGGGTATAACTAACCAAGCACAAAAAGTCCTCCAAACTTTAGTGTGGAATATATTTTCGAGATTGACGTCGCTTTTCGAAGCGGCGTTTTTGTTTTATACTGCATATAGTATGACTATTTAAAAAAGGGATGTATATTGTGAGATTATTGAGTATATTGTCATTTTTATGTAGCCTGGCGATAACAGTTGTTATTATATATGGTGTTATCATGATGGCTGGTGACTTAATGGGGTTAACAACATTTAATAATCAATTATTAATTGTAGGTCTAGCATTTGTATTATTGAGTGGTTTGTTTGGAAAAAGTAAACCACGATTGTCAATGTTAGTGCTATTTATTGGATTTATAATTGTAATTGTTAATTAATAAATAATAAAAGGAGTGAAAAGGAATCTATGTTTACCAATGATTTCTTTTCACTCCTTTTTATATGAGTCATTTTATCAAAAATAACTAAGCTTTAAATGATTCAATATTGCCTTGAAGTTTTTGATCCATGTCATTAGCTATTTTTAATAATAATTGTTTTATATCTTTTGAAGTTAATTCATTATCAGCAGTAACTTTGATAATTAAGCCTAAATCCGTTTTAATATGGAAAGTCGTACGGTTATTTTCAGATACGCTTCTTAATATTTGCATCTTAATCACCCCGTTTTCAAATTACAGAATTATCGTTTGACGTATAACTAAACAGTATTAATGAGATAATTCAATTAACATAGTGTAAAATGTTAATTTGATATAAGTTTAATATATTTGAGATGAAATGAATAATAATTAGCTTCTGATATAGTGATGTGATTATTTAATGTATTTAGGTATCATCTTGATATAGATAAGTTCGCCTAATAATTCACATAATGTTTGTGTAATAATGACTGTAGTTGTAATGGTTACCCAATGGTTTGGTAAACCTAATGCTAAAGGTAGGACAACTAGTGCATTTCTTGTACTAGAACTAAATGCAATGGTCCTTTTGGTTTCTTGTGTTACTTTAAATAATTTACCACATAAGGTACCTATTAAAGGAGCAATGATTAAAAAACAAATATAAATAGGTATAACTGTAATGACAATATTTAAATTATGGATAATTTTATTTATTTGTGATCCTACAATTGAAAATAAAACGAGAGCCATAAAAATTTCGGGAAGCCAAGATGTGAACTTTAATATTTGATTTATGTTTTTGGACTTATTACTAGAATATTGCAATAGAAGTGCTAATAATAAAGGGAAAATTATAAACATCAAAAACGACTTAAAGAATGGTAAAATATCTATTTGTGAAAAAATATCAGTGTTTAGAAATAGTGTGAAATATAAAGGTAATAATAAAATTTGGCATATAAACAGTAGTGGTGTAGCAAATAACATGAGTCGTTCGTTTCCTTTTCCTAATGCATTAAAAACAAGAACGTAGTCAATACAAGGCGTTAGTAGAACAAGATACAACCCGATTAGGGTAGGTGCATCTGAAATATCAAACAATTGGATCAAGCCATAAACAAATAAAGGAATAACAATAAAATTTGATATTAATAATGCCAAAATAGACTTTATATTAAGCAAACTGAGTTTGATGTTAAAAAATGGAATTTGTGAAAACATACTAAACATAAGTAGAAACAAACTAGCAGAAATTATAGATTCTAATATGTTGGCAAAAATATTTGATATTAAGCCAACAAGGACACCGCTTAAAAGTGCTATAAAATAAATGTAAATTTGGTACTTTTCAATCATGGATTTTATATATTGCATAATAACCTCTCATTTATCAATTTTTGTTCATGGATTTATTTCATACACAGTCAGTAATACAGAATAACCTGAAATAAAAAAAGTGGAGAGAAATCATGTATGCCATTTTGATTTCAAGCCCCACTTCTTTATATGAACTAGTTTCGATTTTATTTTTTGTCTTTATCTTGAACACTTACTTTATTTTCAATTTTATCATCATTTGTGCTATCAATACTTAGAAGTAATGCACGAATAACTAAAACACCAGATATAAGTAATAACAGATTTTTTAATAGTTTCATATTTTCACCCACTTGTATGAATTTAAATGTTTGTTACAAAATAATTATATTTATATACATCATACACTAAAATCCACTGACTAAATAAAAAATACTATTGTGTTTGTTTCCTTTATATAAGGGTTATTTAAAGGTCGACGACGTAAAGTGTTGAATTTTCTTCATCGACTGTTACTTTTAATTCATCACTATTATTTTCAATTGTGGTATTAACAACATTTCCTTGCTCAATCGTAAAGAAAATTTGGCTTAAAATACCCATCGCATAATCATTAATTGGACTTACAAGAGAAATAGAAGTTGTATCTTCTTGTATCATAAATTGCTTTTGACTTTGATTTATTAATTGCCATTTAGGTAAATAGGTTAATTTCATAGTTGTCACTCCTTAATATTGCTACATTTTTAATATTTTTCTAAAGAAGAATATTAAATTTTGAATTAATTGATTGTGAAAGGGAATAAGTTCACCAAATACATAAGAATAAGAGGTGATAGCATGATTGTTTTATTATCTATTATATTAGCATTAATTTTTGCTTTTCTAGCAACAATGCCATTTTTATTTATAAATACGAGGTTGCATGAAAATGTTAATCACTCTAAGGAAGAGATACGCCATGAAAAAATAAGAGCGATTAAACGTTTTGTGTATTTTTTTATATTAATTATTATTTTGTTAATGGTTTTTCATTTCATTACAAATTGAATTGATACGTATAAAATACAAACATAAGTGCGAGCATATTTGATTCGTTTTTTAAATTAAATGACTTATGTTATAGAAGTAGGAGGAAATGTTGCTTTTTAAGTGATTCATGGGTGAAAGCTTGTAATAAAGCGCCACTTATAAATTGATTTTAAGTGGCACCTCAGAAGCTTATGGTATCGTTTAGTTTAAACTAAGATTGTTTGATCGTATACGCATTGAATTGATATTGAACGCCTAAATATGATCTAACTGAAAATAATGGTAAAGAGTATACCCACAACACCAAAAATAATTAACATAACGGTCAGTCCGAGTAAAGATTCTTTGGTTTGTTGTGTGTCTTTCAACTTATAAAATATTAAAGAAATAATTCCACAAATTAAAAATATGAGTGAAAGCCAAAATACAATCATGAAATGTAAACTCAAATTCTTGTTCCTCCTTTGTAATGTCATCTAGCTATAATACTTGATGATTTTATTCAATAACTTAAAAATTAATTGTTTTTAGTTTTGTAAGCTCGTTTGTATTATATTTTATCATTTATTCATAAGATGCCATAGTGTAAGATATTTTCACGAATTTGGTTATAAAAATTAAATTGTGGAAATAGAATATCAGCATGATTATGTTTAACGTAGAAAAGAGGAATTGCATGAGCAATTTTAAAGTAAAATTGGATAGGGCAAGACAAGCAGTAAATGAAATACAAGATTGTAACAGTAAAGATTTTCAAGAAGCAGAACAGTTAATTGTAGAATTGAAGCAAGCAATTAGAAATGACTTAATGCCACAAACTGAGCAAGAAGACAAAAGATTAAAAGACATTGCAAGCAAATTAAATACACATATTAAAACGGGTTTTGAAAATTTTCATACACCTCAGGATATAAGTCATTATTTAGAGTCAGCTTTTCAACGTGGTAAAAAAGATAAAACGTACGGGAGAGCATTAATATTAATTGAAGAAAATGAAATGATAGAACAAGTGAAAGTACATTTTGATGATAGAGCACAAAACGCCAAGTTAATTAATAACATTTTAGAAAAATTAATTGAACTGAGTGTAGAAATAATGCCAACCGAATATACAGAAATATTGAAAATTGAAAAAGCATATTTCGAAAAAACATTTGCCAATTAAAAAGAATTAGCGTATAAACATTAAAATTTTAGATTTTATTAATTATAACGGTGTATAATAGCAGTGAATCAAATAAGTAAGGAGATAGAAAATTATGAATGAAGTAAATAAAATAATTTATATTGTTTTAGCGGTGTTTTTAGGAAGTTTTGGAATTCATAAGTTTTATGCTAGAAAAACTGGTATGGGTCTTTTGTTCCTCGTATTTTGTTGGACAGGTATTCCACAAATTTTAGCTATTATAGGTGCGATTATTACAGTATTTAAACCTGCAGATCAAAATGGCAATGTTTTAGTTTAAAACTATGATATAAAATAAAACGAGGCTGGGACATAAATCCCATTCTCAAAATAAGAGGACAAATCCTTAACAATGGATTTGTCCTCTTTATATTTAAAATCTTCCGATTTTGACCGTGCATGCTTGCCTGGGGTATGGTTCGAGCCTGTAGTCTCTCACTCATATCATTTCCCCGGGCGTCAGCACAATGCAAAATCGTTTGAAATATTTATCAAGATACAAAAGCAAAGGCTCATTAGAAACAATTCATTACCTCTAATATATTGATGAAGTTCTTATTTTATAAAATTAATAACATGAATTAGCCAGAAATCATAAGTAATAAAGAATTGGACCTTTTGATATGAGAATAATATGCGATTTTGACCGTGCATGCTTGCCTGGGGTATGGTTCGAGCCTGTAGTCTCTCACTCATACTATTCCCCCGGCGTCCGCACGTTACAAAATCAGTACAATAAAATTTATGTATGAAAAACAATTCAAAAACGAATAAGAAGATAATGAAGCATTTTAATTGGGAGTATTTTAAATCTCAAATTAATCAACAGCTTTCATAACCAGAGATTAAAAAATCTACAGTCAAAGAAAAATTGATGTAGAACCAGTTTTTTGATTCATGAAGGCTATTTTAGGTTTCACTCGAATGTCAGTTCGAGAGATAGACAAAGTCAAAAGAGAATTAGGATTTGTCCTAATGGCATTGAATGTAAGGAAAATAGTGTAGCTCAACGAGCTACACTATTTGATAAAAATAAGAAAACGACAATTTCTACATTATTTCAATAGAAACTATCGTTTTCTGTTTAGTCAGAGACATTTATGTCCTGAACTCGTTTTTTATATTGAAAAATATAATGACATCAACCAAATTAAAATAAAAAAGTATTTAATTTTTATTGCTTTAGCAATAGAATTCATAAACTTTACAATATTTACAATTTTGATTAAATACTATGAAAACAACAATTAAACTGTTCATTTTTAAATTTAAAAATGAACAGTGATAGACAAATAAATATTATTTGTTATGATTATGAAAAGGCTTTAAATAGTAAGACATGTAACGATTAAAATTTAAATAATCGAGGTAATGCTTATGACATTCTATGATTTTATAAATGACTTTGTTAATGACGACACGCCACTTGGTCAACTTGCCTATTTTATAAATAAAGATAAGAATTTCCCTAAACATGCAACAGGATATCATGAATTATATGCATACTTTAAAACGAATTATAATTATAATGAAATAATGACGTCTGCAAAAAGAGCATTAAGTTTATATCTGAATAACTTAAGTGTCAATTAGCATAAAGATTCATTGTTCATAATACCAGTTTCTTATTTTCAGAGCATATTTAATGTCTTCCGTTCTAAAGTTAATTTCATTATTTCTAATTGAAAAAGGTTCAATGATATCTTGAGCCATCCAGGTATTAATAAGTTCTGTAGGTAGGCCATCTAATTCCATGTCACTTTTACTTAGAACAAAACATTCCCAATCGAGAGAAATTTTTGAAGGATTAATATATACACACTCATTAATCTGATTCATAAAAACACTCCTTAACATTGTAAATCCGACGTTAAGTTTTACCCAAGTACAAATAAAATAAAACGACAATTTTATTATATTTGTCTACTAATTGATGAAAAAATAATAAATGATTGAAATTTGTTATTTTAAAGTATTTCAAAGTGTATAATTACAATCGTTTGTCTATTAATGAATAATAATATGTATTTGTTGATAATCATTAATATATAAATATAAGTACAGTACTAAAAGCATGTCATCAACTAATTAATTGGCGATATAAATTATAAACTCGTATACAAATAAAGAACTCATCCAATTTGATGTGGATGAGTTCTTTTTGTATTCAAAAGCTAACATTTTTGTTTACTGTGCATATTTTTCTTGAAGTAAGTTGAGATGTGCATTTTTACCACGGTATAATTCCTAAAATACAAGCTACAAAAATCATAAATAGACTAGATCCAACAGCCCATTTTATTACTATGCGTTGGTTTTGGCCGTATTCTATATCTAGCATACCTACAAGTAAGTAACCAGCAGCATATAATGGACTTAACACATGTAAAGGCTGACCTAAAACTGAAGCTCTCGCCATATCAACTTTGGAAATACCAAATTGTTGCGCAGATTCAGCTAAAATAGGTAATACACCATAATAGAAAGGATCATTTGCCATAAAGTATGTAAATGGTCCACTCAAAATTGCTGTGATTAACGCAAAATGAGTGCCCATAGCATCTGGTATGATTTGTACCAAAGTATTAGCCATTTCGTTAACCATTTTTGTTCCATTCATTACACCTGTAAATATACCTGAAGCAAAAACAAGACTGATTACAGAAAGTACATCTCCAGCATGTTTTTTTACAACAGAATTTTGAATACTTAAATTAGGATAGTTTAGTAATATTGCAAAGCCAAACCATAGCATAAACAAGACTGGTATTGGCATTAAGCCGATAACCAGACAGACGATTAATGAAATTGTTAGTATTGCGTTTGGAATAAGCATTTTTGGTCTTTTTAATAAAGATTCTTCTTTTGTATCGGTAGGTTTTATATCATTTAAATCAATATTTGTATTTGATGTAATATACTTTTTTGAACGCTTTCCAAGTATGTAAGCAACTCCAAAAGCAAATAATATACCAGCAATCATTGCAGGTATGATAGGCACAAAGACCTCTTCAGTAGTTACTTGCAAAGATGAAATCGCACGTGCGTGGGGCCACCCCAAGGCAACATGTTCATTACACCGATAGATAGAAGCGCCAATGTAGATAAAGTATATAGACTCATGCCAATCTTTTTATAAAGTGGCATCATTGCAGTTACGGTGATGATGAAAGTAGTGGTACCATCACCATCTAGTGCTACCATGGATGCTAAAATTACAGTGCCTATTGCTATTTTTACTGGATCCCCTTTAACGACTTTTATAATTTGATTAATGACTGGTTCAAATAAGCCAGCATCTATCATAACGCCAAAATAAAGTATGGCAAAAGTCAGCATAATTCCAGTTGGTGCAACAGTTTCTATGCCATCTAACATAAACTTACCTAAACCTGCATAGAAGCCACCAATCAAAGCAAAAATGGTAGGTATAACAATTAACGCAGTTAAAGCTGACATTTTACGTGTCATAATTAATACCATAAAGATGATAATCATAATAAAACCGAGAATTGCTAAGTTCATATATTCAATTTTCCCCCTTTGTTTTTATCATTATATACTTTTCAGAAATTTTTTGAAAATAAAATATTACTCTTTTTTAAAAAGTATATGCTAAAAAAACACTTCATAACTCAAATAAATAGTTATGAAGTGTTTTGCGATTATTAAATATTATAAAATAAATATGTATTTATAAAATTAAATGAAAAAATTTATTACATATGATTTCCAAAAAGGGTAACTTAGTAGTGCTAAAGAAAATAATGATACCAACATAGCAAAAATATTAGCAATACGATCCCCGCGTAAACATGCATATAAATTAATAAGTAGTACACCCAATATGAATAACAGACCAGCTAATATTTGCATGTCTCCTTCTAAAATTTTATTAACTGCTAATAATGGTGTTGCTAATGTAATTAATGACAAGAACAGTGATAATAATGTCGTTGCATATTTCAAATTGTTCAGTCCTCTCTAAGAAATACTTTTATTAATCTAATGTTATAAATGATAGCTTAATAAAATAATATTTGCTTAACAATTTAATTGCAAGTCATTTTTATATATGGCGTAACATTTATCAAAAAGATGATTAACGAAAAGCGTCAAATTATAGTAGTAAGGAGGCGTCTGTATTGTGAATGAGTAGTATAAAAGACTTGTTTATTCGAATAAAGTCATATCCTCACCATTGAAATAGTAAATCAACCAATGTTCATCAACATAATCTACATCATATTTTCTGGCAAATTTTTCTATTGCAAGTAATTCAAAATTTAAATTACTAAAAAAGACTTTGCCACTAATATTATTTGATATAAGTGAAGTCATTAGAATTTCAATTTGTTTATCATGGCAGATTTGGAATACATATTTCATTAATTGTTTGGCAATTTGTTCTTTGAGTTCATGGTTATTACCCATAACACACATATTTTCGATTACTGCTTTGTGTGACAGGCTGTAATTTTGATTAAATATAAGTGTTACAGCACCTATCAAAACACTATCTCGAAAGGCTCCAATGACAATTGATTGATTTGAATTAGTAGAAAGTAAATCGTTTAAATTGAGTTCGGCTAAGCATCGATCATTTTGTAATTTCCAAGCAAATACGTCAAGATCTTCATGAATGCCATGTTTTAATAATGTTCTATAGTTGGGTAAATCATCGATTGATAGATAACGTATATTTGTCATTGTATGCCTCCTAAACTTTATAAACCATTTATATAATAGATTAATAAATTTTACAGCCGTATTAAATTTGATTTTAAGGGAAAAAGGATAATTGAGCAACACTATATTTAATTTTATTCAAAAACATGGAATCATCTTTAATTTAAAAAACAAAAAATATGAAGTTTTTAAGTGTTTAATTGCATTTAATTTAATTTTTAAGTAACGCGAATGGATATGATAATTATGGTATAATATGGTGGATGATATATTATGAGCGGAGGCACGATAAGTGGAATCTTTAATGACTATTATAGTTTCGCTAATTTTGCTTATCTTGATTTCTTTTGCCATATTAATGATTTACATCTGGATTAATTATAAAGATGAAGACAATTAATAAAAAAGAGAAAACGATCAAAAGACATCATGACATAAGCATAAGCAGTATTAAAACAACAAAAAACCCCCAAATTCGATTAGGAATTTGGGGGTTTAGCATTATCGTTATTCTACTACTTGTACATTTAAATCTACGTCAATATTACCGCGTGTTGCTTTTGAATATGGACAAAATTCATGTGCATCTTGTAGATATTTTTCTGCATCTTCTTGTGATAAAACGTTTTTAACTTTTGCATCTATTGAAACGCTTAATTTAGGGCTTTCAGCCTCTGGGTCATCTTCTAAACGTACAGTTAAAGTGACTTCAGGTTCAGCGCCTCTCACTTTATTTTGTTTAAGAATTAAATCAAATGCACCATTAAAACATGACGCATAACCTGCTGCAAATAATTGTTCAGGGTTAGTACCTTTTTCAGCATCAGCTTGTGCTGGAGGAATGACTGCTACATCAATTGCTTTATCATCTGTTTGAACGTGACCGTTACGACCACCTGTATTCGTTGCTTTTGTTTCATAATTTACTGCCATTATATTACCTCCTAAATTACTTATATAACGACTATACCCTGTAAATTAAATTTAAATCATATAAAAAGGTGAATAGATTTTTATTATTTACTTAAACGATGCTCTTTTAAGATTGTGTTCGTTCTCAATATTGTTATACAATAATTTTAATGTTGAGTGAAAAGGAAGTTTTTTAAATGTCTGAAGTAAAAATTGCAGTAACGATAGAACCAGAAAGTGAAATTTCCCAAACTTTTTTAAACGATTTAATAAAATATCAAACATCTATCGATATAATTGAATTAAGAGTTGATCAGTGGGCAACACCAAGAGTTGATGACATAGCTAATGTCATTGATAAATTATATAAGCTAAATTTAAACAAGAAAATTTTAGTTACTTATCGCACACAATCACAAGGCGGTAAAGGTGATTTGCCGATTGATGCGTACATTAAATTACTTGAAAGTATAATTGAAATAGACCATGTGGATATGATTGATGTTGAATTTGAAATTAACCATCAATCTCATTATATAGCGAACTTGATTGATCAAGCCCATAAAAATGATATTGAAGTTATATTGTCTTATCATGATTTTCAAAAAACGCCACCATTGGTTCAGTTAAAACATTTGTATTTTAAAATGCATCAAATGAATCCAGATTACTTAAAAGTTGCGGTCATGCCTTATAGTAAAGAAGATGTCTTAAATTTATTATCAGCATTATCTGCAACAGTTGATACAGTGCCGCAACAAGTGATTGGCATTGCTATGTCAAAATTAGGCATCATTTCAAGAACTGCACAAGGTATTTTTGGTGGTGCAGTATCATATGGTTGTTTGGATAATCCTAAAGCACCTGGACAGATACAAGTTGAAACTTTGCGCGCGCAATTAAAGCTATATCAGTAGTTTGAAAATCTAATCGTACTATCTTATAATTGAAAATAGTTATCAATAGTGAAAGGGCGATATTAGATGGAACTACAAGATGCAATAGCTCAACGAAGAAGTATAAAGGTCTTTAGAAGAGATATGAACATAGATGACGATGCTTTATATGAAGCGATACAGCGTGCTACAGATGCACCCAATCACGGCTTGAGAGCACCTTGGAGAGTGGTTCATATCGCAAAAGATAGATTGGGAGATATGAGTAAACAATTAACTGAAATTGCTTTTCCTAATCTGAGAAAAAAGCAGGAAGATCACTATAAAGTTGCTACCAATTTAGGTGGTATGCTTGCATTAATTGTTAAAGAAGATCCAAGGCAAAAAGAAAGTTTAGAGAATAATATGGCATTTGGTGCATTTGCACAAAATCTTATGCTATTACTTTTTGAATCAGGTATAGGTACCTGTTGGAAGTCACCGGCTTATATTTTCAATCCTGAAATACGCAAAATATTTGGTGTGAAAGATGATGAGCGTTTAGTTGGATTACTATATTTGACTGATTTGGAAGATTTAGAAAAAATGCCACATCGAGAACGTCAACAAAATCAAGTCATTGATAAGTTTTAAATAGAACAATTCGGGACATAAATGTCTCTGACCAAACAGAAAACGATAATTTCTATTGAAATAATGTAGAAATTGTCGTTTTCTTTATTTTTATCAAGTAGTGTAGTTCGTCGAGCTACTATTTTCCTTAAATTTAATGCCGTTAGTACAAATCCTATTTCTCTTTTGACTTTGTCTCCCCCTCGAATTGACATTCGAGTGAAACCTAAAATAGCCTTCATGAACTCAAAAACTGCTTCTACATCAATTTTTCTTTGACTTTAGATTTTTCAGCCTCTGGTTATGAAAGCTGTTGATTAATTTGAGATTTAAAATACTCCCAATTAAAATGCTTCATTATCTTCTTATTCGTTTTTGAATTGTTTTTCATACATAAATTTTATTGTACTGATTTTGTATCGTGCTGACGCCCGGGGGAATAGTATGAGTGAGAGACTACAGGCTCGTGCCATATCCCCAGGCAAGCATGCACGATCAATATCGGAAGATTTTAAATATAAAGAGGGCAAATCCATTGTTAAGGATTTGCCCTCTTATTTTGAGAATAGGATTTATGTCCCACACCTTTTTAATGCTTATTTCAAAATTTTGGTTGTTTAAAAGTTAAAGTTAATAGAATTAAACCAATAACTACTCGAACGTTTCAGCTAGGAATGATTCAACTTGTTCAGGAGATTTAGCATTTGCTGAATGTAAATGTGCTAATTTCTCTCCATTTTTAAAAACTAATAAACTTGGAATACCCATAACGTCATTTTCAGCTGCAGCGTCTTCCAATTCATCGCGGTTAACAGTGTACCAGTTATAATTGTTATATTTTTCTACAATTGGGTCAATCCACATGTCCATTGCTTTACAATCTGGACACCATCCTGCTTCAAACTTAACGATGACTGGCTCGTCACTTTGTACTGTATTTTTAAATTGATCATTAGTATTAATTGATTCCATAATTAGACTCCTTTATAAAAGATATTATTGTAAACATTATAACCGACAATTTGCAGTTATTAAAAAAATCAGCTTAATAATTAGAGCGTTTTTGTTATAAGTTTGTTATATTAGTGTTAACTAAGCATAGGAGGTCCTGAAAAATGATAAAATTTTACCAATATCCTAATTGTACAACTTGTAAAAAAGCTGCAAAATTTTTACAAGCATACGGGGTAAGTTTTGAACCTATCGATATTGTGCAACATACACCAACTAAAAATGAGTTTAAAGAAATCATTAATACTACAGGTATTGATATCAATAAACTATTTAACACGCATGGTGCAAAATATCGTGAATTAGGCCTTAAAGATAAATTAAAAGACCTTTCCGATGAAGAAAAACTAGATTTATTATCCTCGGATGGCATGTTAGTGAAACGACCACTCGCTGTATTAGGTGATAAAGTAACAGTAGGTTTTAAAGAGGAACAATACAAGGAAACTTGGTTGTAAACACATTTTCTTTTACAATTCATTTTTAACAACTTTTGAGAATAATAGTTATATGCTTTGAAAAAGTTTTGTGCGATGAATTGTGAAACATGAGAAGTATTGTAAAATCAATTAAATAGTTGATTGTAAGCCTTTCATATGGCATCATGAATATGTAAAAACATTTAGGAGGGGATTCTCGTGGCAGTACCAAGTGAATTAAAATATTCTAAAGAACATGAATGGGTAAAAATTGATGGTAATACAGTGACGATTGGTATCACTGAGTATGCGCAAAGTGAATTAGGTGATATCGTATTCGTTGAATTACCTGAAACTGATGACGATATTGACGAAGGTGAATCTTTTGGTAGTGTTGAATCAGTAAAAACAGTGTCAGAACTTTATGCGCCTGTTTCAGGAAAAGTTGTAGAAACAAATGATGAACTAGAAGATAGTCCAGAATTCGTTAATGAATCACCATATGAAAAAGCATGGATGGTTAAAGTTGAGTTAAGTGATGAAAGTCAATTAGACGAGTTAATGTCAGCTGACCAATATTCTGAAATGATTGGCGAATAATATGAAATCAAACTCCACGATACGATATATCATGGAGTTTTTATTTTATCCTATAATGAAAGGCTAAATTTCAATTCAATATTCAAGTTGTTTTTGAAGTATAAATTACTTTAAAAAGTATCGTTAATAATATCATTGATGATAAATTGAATATTCAATTATTAAGATTATAATAAGAATCTATAATAAATGTTTATGTTGATAATGTCTGGTGTAGAACTAAATATAAAATTGAATTTACTATCACATTTAGAGGTGAATGTCATGGCGATATTAAACCAAGTTATCATTGTCGAAGGGAAAACAGACAAGAAACGGGTGAAGCAGGTGATTGACCAACCTATTGAAATCATTTGTACTAACGGTACTATGGGGATTGATAAGTTAGATGAAATGATTGAATCATTATACGACAAGCAAGTTTATGTACTTGCAGATGCAGATGATGAGGGTGAAAAGATACGTAAATGGTTTAAAAAATATTTAAGTGAAAGTAAACACATTCACATAGACAAACAATATGGTGAAGTAGCGAGATGCCCTAAAGCCTATTTGTCAAAAGTATTAGCAAAACATGGATTTTTAGTGAAAGATGAAGAAAAAGTAGCAAAAGCAAAGTTAGATTATATTGCTGAAAGGGTCAGTTTATTAACATGAATGTACAGAGTGAAACGCGTGTTAATGTTTTAGAACACGTAGATAAAGAAAAATATCTAGTTTTTGGTTATACACCAACCTGTGGTACATGTAAAGTATCGGAACGAATGTTAGATATTGCGAATGAAATTTTAAAATTACCAATTACTAAAATAGATTTAAATTTCCATCCTGATTTTAGCCAACAACATGAGATACAATCAGTACCGATACTTATGCTTATGTCCAAAGGAGAAGAACAAAAAAGAATTTATGCATTTCAATCAGTGCCTTATTTGTTAGAAAATTTAAAATAATTATTGACGAATCTTTAGTACAATGGTAGGATTATGGATAATTAAATAATGAACTCTTATCACGAGAGGTGGAGGGATGTGCCCTATGAAGCCCGGCAACCGTCTTTAATAGAAATGGTGCCAATTCACATAAAGTAGATAAACTTTAGAAGATGAGAGAAGCGGGTATGCTTTCTCTATTCTTCGGTGAAAAGAGAGAGCATTTTTTAATTGAATGAGCAATACAAGGAGGAAACGGCAATGATTGAATTAAATCAAATCGTTAAGAGATATAAAACGAAAAAACACGATGTGTTAGCAGTAGATCATGTTGATTTAAGCATTCAATCAGGCTCGATTTTTGGTGTGGTTGGTTTTTCAGGCGCAGGTAAAAGTACTTTGATAAGACTTTTAAATCATCTTGAACAACCAACTTCAGGAGACGTCATCATTGATGGAGATACCATAGGGAAATTATCGAAATCAGAATTGAGAAAAAAACGTCAAAAAGTGAGCATGATTTTTCAACATTTTAATCTATTGTGGTCACGTAATGTTTTGAATAATATTACTTTTCCATTAGAAATTGCTGGTGTATCACGCAGTGAAGCAAAAAAACGAGCGATGGAATTAGTGGAATTGGTAGGACTAAAAGGTAGAGAAAATGCCTATCCATCAGAATTATCAGGTGGACAAAAACAGCGTGTGGGTATTGCACGTGCGTTAGCAAATGAGCCTAATGTCTTGCTTTGTGATGAAGCGACAAGTGCATTAGACCCTCAAACAACAGATGAAATTTTAGAATTATTATTAAAAATTAAAGAAGAAAGAAATTTAACGATCGTTATTATCACACATGAAATGCAAGTCATCAGACGCATTTGTGATGAAGTGGCAGTAATGGAAAATGGTCGTGTTATTGAACAAGGAAATGTGTCAACTGTTTTTGAAAATCCTCAACACGAAGTAACAAAACGCTTTGTCAAAGAAGATTTAAATGATGAATTTGACGAATCCATTTCTGAATTGATCGATTTAGATGAAAGTGCGTATGTCGTACGTTTGAATTTTACAGGAAACAATACAACTGAACCGTTAGTGTCATACATAACAAAGACACATAATATTGATGTCAATATTCTTGAAGCAAATATTAAACATACTAAAGATGGTGCACTGGGCTTTTTAGTATTGCATTTATTAGATGTAAATTCTGAAAAATTCGAAAAGTTCAAAAATGATTTAGGTGCACAACATGTTTCTGTGGAGGTGTTAAAGCATGGGTAGTTCATTCAGCGAGATTCTACAGGAAATGCTAACGATGCCTAATGTAAGTTGGAACGAGGTTTGGTTAGCTACATATGAAACAATTTATATGACAGTGATATCTACAATATTTGCTTTTGTTTTTGGTTTGATACTTGGTGTGCTTTTATTTTTATCTGCTAAAAGTCAATCGCCTGTGGCTAGAGTGTTTTACAGCGTTGTATCATTTGTAGTGAATTTATTCAGAGCAATACCATTTATTATTTTAATTTTACTACTCATACCATTTACGAGTTTAGTACTTGGAACGATTAGTGGTCCAACAGGTGCTTTGCCAGCACTTATCATCAGTGCAGCACCATTCTACGCAAGATTAGTGGAAATCGCTTTTAAAGAAATTGACAAGGGTGTTATTGAAGCTGCTTGGTCAATGGGAGCTACAACATGGACAGTAGTTAAAAAAGTGTTGTTACCTGAAGCAATGCCAGCGTTAATATCTGGAATAACTGTAACAGCAATTGCTTTAGTAGGATCTACTGCAGTAGCTGGTGTAATTGGAGCCGGCGGTTTAGGTAACTTAGCATACTTAACTGGCTTCACACGAAACCAAAACGATGTCATATTCGTTTCTACAATTTTAATCTTAATTATTGTTTTTATCATCCAATTCATTGGAGACCAAGTTACAAATAAAATAGATAAACGTTAAGTTAAAGGGGGACAATTATATGAAAAAAATATTTAGTTTAGCTTCAATAATAGCTTTAGCATTAATATTAGCTGCTTGTGGTAATGGCGGTGGAGGTAAAGATAAGACAATTACAGTTGGTGCCTCTCCAGCCCCACATGCTGAAATCTTAGAAAAAGCAAAACCAATTTTAAAAGATAAAGGCTATGACTTAAAAATTAAAACGATTAACGATTATACGACACCAAATAAATTATTAGATAAAGGTGAGTTAGATGCTAACTTCTTCCAACATACACCATATCTAAATACTGAAAAGAAAGACAAAAATTATAAAATTGAATCAGCAGGGAACGTACATTTAGAGCCTATGGCTGTTTATTCAAAGAAATATAAAAGTTTAAAAGACTTACCAAAAGGAGCTACTGTTTATGTTTCAAATAACCCTGCAGAAGAAGGTCGTTTCTTAAAATTCTTCTCTGATGCAGGATTAATCAAAATTAAAAAAGGTGTTAAAACTGAAGACGCTAAATTTGATGATATCGTAGAAAATAAAAAAGATATCAAATTTAACAATAAACAATCAGCAGAATATCTACCTAAGATTTATCAAAAAGAAGATGCTGACGCAGTAATCATTAATTCTAACTTTGCAATTGATCAAAAATTAAGTCCTAAAAACGATTCAATTGTTTTAGAAAAAGCAAAAGACAATCCATACGCTAACTTGATTGGTGTCAAAGAAGGTCATAAAGACGATGAAAAAATCAAAGCATTAATGGATGCATTACAGTCTAAAGAAATTAAAGATTACATCAATAAAAAATATGACGGTGCAGTAGTACCAGCTAAATAATAGCGAAAATATTAACAAACCCTTTAACTTTAATAGTTGAAGGGTTGTTTTTGTTTGATTAATTTTAGAAAAAGGGCATAAAAAAGTAGCGGTGTGTGGAATAAGACATATAAAAATACGAATGCTTTAGGATATATTAACTCGGTTGCACATGCACAAATTTGTTCATAATATCCTCATCAACAAGTGTATTATGCAATTGTGTAGTGAGGTGTTGCTCGATGAGCTTAATAATCTAAAGGATTGATCATTGCTTTTTGAGATGAAGTTATATTTATTTACTTTGCTTACAAGATGATTTTAAATAGAAAAATTACATATTTGAATTTCACAGTTTTATGGCGTAAAATTAAATTATGTTTGAGTGAATTGCTTTAAAGCACGAAAATGTTGATGGTGTTTTTCAATACCACAATATCATTCAAACTGTGATAGGGAGAACTTAAAATTGGGCGCACCTTATTTCAGAATATAAGCTGCGTCATTATATATAGGCATTCATCATATATCATTTCGCTATTGATGTATAAGCATGAATGTAAAATAGCCCGGATGTGGTATGGATTTGTTACTAAACTACTTAGTTAGTTATAGCAACGAATCATTACCATTCCGGGCTTTATGTTTTTGATAAGGGCAGAAATCAAATATTATATAGTGATTGCGTTGTCAAAATGCTTATGTAAGCTTCCGATAAATACACAATCCTATTTTAATATGGTTTATACATAGAAAAATTAAAAATCATCGCTTGTAATATGTCCTAGTTTGTAGCTAATAAAGTAGCCTAAAATTACTGTAATAATAGAAATAATCCAAGTGAAAACATCATTTGGCAGACCAGGAAATACTGCATACAGCGATCCTACAACAAAACCAATGATAAGTGCATAGGTTAAGTAAGTGTAATGGTTTAAAAGGTATTGAATCAATTTACTAGAAAATAAGAATCCGCAAATAATCCCAATACCTACGACCATTAAGATTGGTACAGCTTTAAAATTTAAAGACATAAATTCTGAAATTGAAAACATTACAGTACCATATACACCAAATACTAATAACATAAAGGATCCTGAAATGCCTGGTAGTAACATTGCACTAGAAGCACAAACACCTGCAATAAAATATTTAATAATAAGACCAGTTGATAATTCAAGTGTTTCTCCTGCATGTTTATCACCATTATTTAACAAGGTGATCACTACAATGATTATAATACCAAGTAAAACGAGTAAATAATGAGAAGTTTGAAATGTTTGTTTAACTCTTGCTGTATTTAATAAATAGGGTATGATGCCTGCTATTAGTCCAACAAATAGAAACATGGTTGGTACGGTGTGTTCACTTAAAAGATAATTAATTACTTTGCTCAATAAGCCAATAGCAATTATCATCCCTAATCCAATAGGAATCAGGAATTTTAAGCTTTCCCAAAACTTCTTTGAAAATATTCCGCTAATAGACCGTATAAAATCATCATAAATACCTAGAAGCAAAGCGATAGTACCTCCGCTTACACCAGGTACTAAATCGGAAGTACCCATTGCAAATCCTTTCCATAGATTTGACCACTTAATTTTTGACATA
The DNA here is from genome assembly GCF_017891615.1 of Staphylococcus sp. GDY8P198P. Classification (NCBI taxonomy): domain Bacteria; kingdom Bacillati; phylum Bacillota; class Bacilli; order Caryophanales; family Staphylococcaceae; genus Staphylococcus; species Staphylococcus sp. GDY8P198P. The sequence goes on along the minus strand of NZ_JAESJQ010000007.1, from coordinate 408,692 downwards.
CCAAAATCCTTTCTATCTAAAATATATTGAAAATGATATCACAATTTTTCTTAGAACTATATTAAAACAAAAGTTAAAATGAGTGAATGATTATAGAATATACTTTGCTTATAATAGATAGTTATAGGAATAATTGAGTTGAGAACATCATATCTTATATTATCAGTTAAAGAAATGATTAACATACTATCAAAAATCATTGTATTTTGATAACAATTTTAATTTAGCACTTGAAAAGGTTTATATTCCAACACAACTGCGTTATAATTAGAAGGTGTAACAAGGGCTCAGTCTTTTGACTGTAGATTAAAATTATTATAAACTAGATAAGAAAAACATATCATATAATACGGAGGGAATATGTATGCCATCAACATTAGAAATTAAAGACCTACATGTGTCTATTGAAGATAAAGAGATTCTTAAAGGTGTTAATTTAACAATTAATACAGGAGAAATACATGCAGTAATGGGGCCTAATGGTACAGGTAAATCAACATTATCATCTGCAATCATGGGACACCCAAGCTATGAAGTAACACAAGGTGAAGTACTATTAGACGGCGTTAACATTTTAGAACTAGATGTTGATGATCGTGCCAAAGCTGGATTATTCTTAGCTATGCAATATCCATCAGAAATCACTGGTGTAACGAATGCAGACTTTATGCGTTCTGCGATAAACGCGAAACGTGAAGAAGGCGAAGAAATTAATTTAATGCAATTCATTAAAAAGTTAGACAAAGAAATGGACTTTTTAGATATTGATCAAGATATGGCACAACGTTATTTAAATGAAGGATTTTCAGGTGGGGAGAAAAAACGTAATGAAATTCTTCAGTTAATGATGCTAGAACCTAAATTTGCTATTTTAGATGAAATTGACTCAGGACTTGATATTGACGCATTAAAAGTAGTTTCAAAAGGTATCAATCAAATGCGTGGAGAAACGTTTGGTTCATTAATCATTACGCACTATCAACGACTATTGAATTATATTACACCTGATCATGTACACGTTATGTATGGTGGTAAAATTGTTACTTCAGGAGGACCTGAATTAGCGAAACGTCTTGAAGAAGAAGGTTATGAATGGGTTAAAGAAGAGTTTAATGCTGCAGAATAAGTCTTAATTCATATGAAAAATAATATTATAGATGAAGATTTAGGTTTTGATTTATACCGATGAGTTAAATCATACAATCATCAAATGGGAGGAAAAAAGTATGACGACTGAAACTTTGAACATTTCTGAAGCACAACTTGTTGAATATTCACAAGCCCATAATGAACCTTCTTGGTTAACTGAATTACGTAAAGAAGCGTTGCAATTAACTGAAACTTTAGAAATGCCAAAACCAGATAAAACAAAAATCACGAGATGGGACTTTGATTCATTTAAACAACATGAAACAAAGGGTAACGTTTATGAATCATTAGAAGAATTACCAAGTGAAGTTAGAGAGATTATTGATGTTGAAAACACTGAGAATTTGGTTATCCAACATAATAACACATTAGCATTCACGAAAGTTTCTGATTCAGCTCAAAATGATGGTGTTGTCGTTGAAGGCTTAGCAGAAGCTTTGATTAACCATCCTGATTTAGTAAAAAAATATTTCATGAATGAAACTGTTACAGTTGATGAACATAGATTGACAGCACTACATACTGCATTGCTAAATGGTGGCGTATTTGTATATGTTCCCAAAAATGTAGTGGTTGAGCATCCAATCCAATATGTAGTATTACACGATGATGAAAATGCAAGTTTCTACAACCATGTCATTATTGCAACTGAAGAAAGTGCTGAAGTAACTTATGTTGAAAACTATTTATCAATCGCAAGTGGAGAAGGTAACCAACTTAACATTGTTTCAGAAGTAAGTGCTGGTGCTAATTCAAAAATCACATACGGTTCAGTAGATTATTTAGATAAAGGTTTCACTGGCCATATTATTCGCCGCGGTGTTACTGAATCAGATGCTACTATAAATTGGGCGTTAGGTTTAATGAACGAAGGTAGTCAAATCATTGATAATACAACTAATTTAATTGGTGACCGTTCTGAAAGTGAACTCAAATCAGTGGTTGTAGGTACTGGTAGTCAGAAAATTAATTTAACTTCTAAAATTGTGCAATATGGTAAAGAAACAAATGGCTACATCTTAAAACACGGTGTAATGCTAGAAGGCGCGCAAACAGTATTTAATGGTATTGGCTATATTAAACATGGTGGTACGAAATCTATTGCGAACCAAGAATCTCGTGTTCTTATGTTATCTGAAAAAGCGCGCGGTGACGCGAACCCTATCTTACTTATCGATGAAGATGATGTAGAGGCTGGACATGCTGCATCCGTTGGCCGTGTTGACCCTGAACAATTATATTATTTAATGAGCCGTGGTATTTCTCGTCATGAAGCTGAACGTCTCGTTATTCATGGTTTCTTAGATCCAGTTGTACGTGAATTGCCAATTGAAGATGTTCAACGTAAATTACGTGAAGTAATCGAATTAAAAGTTAATAAATAATAAATAATAAATACAATTGAATCCGCAGCAAAATAATATTAAGAGAATGTGATTGAACATTATTATAAAATGCTCAGATTAAATGAATTAATATACGTTAGTTTGTTGTATTTCTTAAATTGCTACGGTTTCTTTATTGATTTTTTAAATTAAGAAAGGTCTGTGGATAATTTGACCCAATCACTAAATGTTAACGAAATATTAAAAGACTTTCCAATTCTTAACCAAAAAGTTAACAATAATCGCCTTGCTTATTTAGATACAACTGCTACTAGTCAAACACCAACACAAGTCATTGATGTTATAGCTGATTATTATAAACGTTATAACTCTAATGTACATCGTGGTGTACACACACTTGGATCATTAGCAACTGATGGTTATGAAAGCGCACGTGAAACAGTCAGACGTTTCATTAATGCAAAATATTTTGAAGAAATTATCTTCACTCGTGGAACGACAGCTTCCATTAATGTTGTAGCACATAGTTATGGAGATGCGAATATTTCTGAAGGTGATGAGATTGTAGTCACTGAAATGGAACATCATGCTAATATAGTGCCTTGGCAACAATTAGCGAAACGCAAGAATGCATCTTTAAAGTTCATTCCAATGACAGATGAAGGTGAACTTACAATTGAAAATATAAAAGCGACAATTAATGATAATACAAAAATTGTAGCTATCACGCACGTTTCAAATGTACTAGGTACAATTAATGACATTAAGGCTATCACAGACATTGCGCATGAACATGGTGCTATCGTGAGTGTGGACGGTGCACAAGCAGCGCCACACATGGATTTAGACATGCAATCATTAGATGTTGATTTTTATAGTTTTAGTGGTCATAAAATGTTAGGGCCTACTGGTATCGGTGTACTTTATGGTAAACGCGCCTTACTGGACGAAATGGAACCGGTCGAATTTGGTGGAGACATGATTGATTTCGTTGAAAAATATGATGCTTCTTGGGCAGATTTACCTACGAAATTTGAAGCTGGTACGCCATTAATTGCGCAAGCGATTGGTTTAGCTGAAGCAATTCGCTATATTGAAAATCTAGGTTTTGATGCGATACAAGCACATGAACATGAATTGACGACGTATGCTTACGATAAGATGTCTGAAATTGAAGGTATTGAAATATATGGTCCACCAAAAGACAGACGTGCTGGTGTTATAACTTTCAATATGACTGATGTTCATGCACATGATGTAGCGACTGCAGTTGATACAGAAGGCGTTGCTGTTAGAGCAGGGCATCACTGTGCACAACCGTTGATGAAATGGTTGAATCAATCGTCAACTGCACGTGCAAGTTTCTATATTTATAATACTAAAGAAGATATTGATCAGTTAGTAGAATCCTTGAATCAAACGAAGGAGTTTTTCTCATATGAATTTTAATAATTTAAACCAGTTGTATCGTTCAGTCATTATGGATCATTATAAAAACCCTAGAAATAAAGGGAGTCTAGATACTGGTGCAATGACAGTAGATATGAATAATCCAACTTGTGGGGATCGCATCCATCTTACGTTTGATATTGAAGATGGTTTTATCAAAGATGCTAAATTTGATGGAGAAGGTTGTTCAATTTCAATGTCAAGTGCTTCTATGATGACAGAGGCAGTAAAAGGTCACTCTTTAGCTGAAGCAATGCAAATGAGTCAAGAATTCACAAAAATGATGCTTGGTGAAGATTATGAAATCAGTGAAGCAATGGGAGATATAGAAGCGCTACAAGGTGTTTCTCAATTCCCAGCTAGAATTAAATGTGCTACTTTGGCTTGGAAAGCTTTAGAAAAAGGCACAGTTGAAAAAGAAGGAAATACAGAAGACTAATCCATGTTGATACGTTGACATTGTGTAAATTTCCATTCACACTAGACATAACATCAAGATTAGGATGTAATTACGATGTAACTACAAATGAAGTTGTCTTGACGCGAGTCGTTTTAATATATAAAAGGAGTGATTTAAATGGCTAAAAAAGCACCTGATGTGGGCAATTACCAATATGGTTTCCATGATGAAGATGTTTCCATTTTTAGATCAGAACGCGGTTTAACAGAAAATATCGTCCGTGAAATTTCAAATATGAAAGAAGAACCAGAATGGATGCTTAATTATAGATTGAAAGCATTAAAACAATTCTACAAAATGCCAATGCCTCAATGGGGTGGCGATTTATCAGAATTGAATTTTGATGATATCACTTATTATGTTAAGCCATCTGAACAAACTGAACGTTCATGGGATGAAGTGCCAGAAGAAATCAAACGTACATTTGATAAATTAGGTATTCCTGAAGCAGAACAAAAATACCTTGCTGGTGTTTCAGCACAATATGAATCAGAAGTTGTTTATCACAATATGGAAAAAGAACTTGAAGATAAAGGTATTGTCTTTAAAGATACAGACACTGCATTAAAAGAAAACGAAGAATTATTTAAACAATATTTCTCAACAGTTGTACCAGCTGGAGATAACAAATTCTCAGCACTTAATTCAGCTGTTTGGTCTGGTGGATCGTTCATTTATATACCAAAAAATATTAAACTAGATACGCCTTTACAAGCGTATTTCCGTATTAACTCTGAAAACATGGGACAATTTGAACGTACACTAATCATTGCAGATGAAGGTGCTTCAGTTAACTATGTAGAAGGTTGTACTGCACCGGTTTATACAACAAGTTCACTACACTCAGCTGTAGTTGAAATTATCGTCCACAAAGATGCCCATGTGCGTTATACTACAATTCAAAACTGGGCTAATAACGTTTATAACTTAGTTACAAAACGTACATTAGTGCATGAGAATGGTAATATGGAATGGGTTGACGGTAACTTAGGTTCTAAATTAACGATGAAATATCCCAACTGTGTGCTTATGGGTGAAGGCGCTAAAGGTAGTACGCTATCAATTGCATTCGCTGGTAAAGGGCAAGTTCAAGATGCTGGTGCAAAAATGATTCATAAAGCACCTAACACTTCATCTACGATAGTATCTAAATCTATTTCTAAAGATGGCGGTAAAGTTATTTATCGTGGTATCGTACACTTTGGCCGCAAAGCTAAAGGTGCACGTTCTAACATTGAATGTGATACGTTAATTTTAGATAACGAATCTACTTCAGATACAATTCCATATAATGAAGTATTTAATGATAATATTTCATTAGAACATGAAGCAAAAGTATCAAAAGTTTCTGAAGAGCAATTATTCTATTTAATGAGTCGTGGTATTTCAGAAGAAGAAGCTACAGAAATGATTGTTATGGGCTTCATTGAACCATTTACTAAAGAGCTTCCAATGGAATATGCTGTTGAAATGAATCGTCTTATCAAATTTGAAATGGAAGGTTCAATCGGCTAAAGTATTTATGATAAATAGTTTAGTTTTACAGTAAGTGATTAAATTTTAAAAACACGAGTGATGCGATTTTGATTCTCTTATATATAAGGGCATTCAAATATGCATCACTTCGTGTTTTTTTATTATAGTTGTTTTGAAAACGCTGTTTTAATAATTAGAAATGCGTTTATGTATTGTAAAACAAGGGAATTGATACATATCGTTTAAAATTTTATAGAATATAAAAAGGAGTTATGCTGATATGATTATAGCTATAATCATACTTTTATTTGCTTCATTCTTCTTTTCTGGTAGTGAAACGGCTTTAACTGCTGCAAATAGGATGAAAATACAAACTGAAGCTGAAAATGGAGATAAAAAGTCTGCTAAATTATCAAAGCTACTTACAAAACCCAGTGAATTTATTACTACAATTTTAATTGGAAATAATATTGCGAATATTATTTTGCCTACATTAGTGACAGTATTAGCAGTGGATATTGGAATGAACGTTGGTGTAGCTACTGCAATTACAACGGTTGCTATTATCATCATTTCTGAAGTAATTCCAAAATCTGTTGCTGCAACTTATCCAGATCGTATGTCTAGATTGGTTTATACACCGATTTCATTTTTCGTCACAATATTTAAACCAATTACGAAATTGTTAAACTGGTTAACAGATATGATCAATAATTTACTTTCTAAAGGGCAAGAAGATCAACAACGATTATCAAAAGAAGAGATTAGACAGATGGTTACGATTGCAGGTAGTGAGGGTGCATTCAATGAAATGGAACGAAATCGAATTCAAGGTGTTATGGATTTTGAACAATTAAAAATTACAAATATCGATACAACACCAAGGATTAATGTGACTGCATTTCCGGCTGATATATCTTACGAAGATGCGTACGATACGGTAGTGACGAATCCGTATACACGTTATCCAGTTTATGATGGTGATATCGACCATATTATAGGCATCTTCCATTCAAAATATTTGCTAGCATGGAGTAAAGAAAAGTCAAACAATATTTTACAATATACTTCAGAACCTTTATTTGTGAATGAGCATAATAGAGCAGAATGGGCACTGAGAAAAATGACTGTGTCACGTAAACATTTAGCGATTGTATTAGATGAATTTGGTGGGACAGATGCCATTGTTTCTCATGAGGATTTAATTGAAGAAATGCTAGGTATGGAAATTGAAGATGAGATGGACGAACAAGAGCAAGAGAAATTAGACGCGCAAATGCAAGCTTATAATAAAAAATAAAAACTATAGTCACAATATTTAAGTTATTGTTTTTAATTAAAGGAGTGTTTTGCATGCACTTTTCATCAAAAGTGACCAAAATGTTGAATATCAAACTTCCTATTATTCAGGCAGGTATGGCAGGTAGTACAACGCCTGAATTAGTAGCATCTGTGAGTAATAGTGGAGGACTTGGTACAATTGGGGCAGGGTATTTTAATTCAGAGAAGTTAGATTCAGAAATAACATATGTTCAAGAATTAACTGATTTGCCTTTTGCAGTTAACTTATTTGTTCCAAGTGAACAATTATATATTCCAGAAAGTGTAGAACACATGAATGCATGGTTAAAACCCTATAGAAAAGCTTTGAGTTTAGAGGAACCTGTCATTGATGTTAGTGAGGAACAGCAATTTAATGAATCCATAGATATGGTAATCGAAAAAGGGGTTCCTGTAGTTTCATTTACTTTTGGAATACCAAATCAAAATATTATCAAAAAATTGAAAGCACGTCAGATTACTGTGATAGGAACAGCAACATCAGTTGAAGAAGCGAAAGCTAATGAAAGTGCTGGTATGGATGCAGTCATCGCTCAAGGTAGTGAAGCAGGTGGACATAGAGGTTCTTTCACTGTAACTTCAGATGATCACACACCATTGATTGGTACCATGTCACTGGTACCACAAGTCGTAGATAATGTATCTATTCCAGTGATAGCAGCAGGTGGCATTATGGATGGACGTGGCGTTGTTGCAAGTATGGTGTTAGGTGCCGAAGCTGTACAAATGGGAACAGCATTTTTAACTTCAGAAGAAAGTGGTGCTTCAGCTTTATATAAAAATGCAATACAACAAAGTAAAGAAACAGATACTGTCATCACAAAAGCTTTTACAGGTAAACCAGCTAGAGGTATCGATAATGAATTTATACACAAGATGGAAGGATATGGTGATGACATTCCAGATTATCCTATACAAAACCAATTGACAAAAAGTATTCGTAAAACTGCAGCTGACTTAGGTAATGAGCAATGGACACATCTATGGAGTGGACAAAGTCCTAGGTTATCACAACCTAGTTCAGCTTCTGAATTGATAGCTGATATCATACAAGAAACTAAACGCATACTTAACGAGTAATGAACTTAAGTTGTTTTAAGAAAAGTTGCTATTTTTAAAATGATAGCAACTTTTTTGTTTTATGTTTCGTGTATCTACTACAGTCATCGTTGTTTTATCCTAACCTTAACCGTTGAAACAATTGAAGAATAAAATTTAATCTAGTGAATCTCATAAATCATCTATGGTATCATGTAACTGGTGATACTATGATAAATATTGGATTAACAGGTTGGGGAGACCATGATACTTTGTACGAAGATTTACAGCGTAAATCAGATAAGTTAATTACATATGCAAGTCACTTTCCCATCGTAGAATTAGATGCATCTTATTATGCGATACAACCTGAAAGAAATATTAGAAAATGGATAAGAGAGACGCCTGAGAGATTCCAATTTATAGTTAAAATTCATCAGGCATTAACACTTCATGCAGATTATCATGATTTTGCAGAATCAAGACAAATACTTTTTGATCAGTTTAAAGCGATGTTAACGCCATTAAAATCTGAACAAAAGTTAGCGATGGTATTAGTACAATTTCCGCCTTGGTTTGATTGCACAGTACAGAACATCAGATATATTCGATATGTACGAGAACAGTTGAAAGCATTTCCTGTTTGTATAGAATTTAGACATCAATCCTGGTTTAATGATCAATTTAAAGAAGAAACATTAGCTTTTTTAACTGAATATGACATGATACACGCAGTATGTGATGAACCACAAGTTGGACAAGGTTCCATACCCTTAGTCAATCGTATTACAAACGAGACAGCATTTGTGCGTTATCATGGCAGAAATGAACATGGATGGACGAAAAAAGATATGACGGATGAAGCATGGAGAGATGTAAGGTACTTGTACGATTATAATAAACAAGAACTTCAAGATTTAGCACAAAAAGTGAAGCTATTAGAACAAAAAGCTAAAAATATTTATGTAGTTTTTAATAATAACTCAGGTGGTCATGCTGCACAAAATGCTAAGACATATCAAACATTACTAGGCATTGATTATGAAGGCTTAGCACCACAACAATTAAAATTATTTTAGGAGCGATCGTATATGTTAACAATAATTATTTTGATTTTAATTGGTGGTTTATCAGCTGTTTTAGGTTCTCTTGTAGGCATTGGTGGCGGCATTATTATCGTTCCGACTTTAGTTTATTTAGGTGTAGAAAACGATTTACTAAATGGAATTACACCTCAAATTGCCATAGGGACATCTTCACTGATATTAATCGTGACAGGATTATCATCAACATTAGGTTATTTGAAAACAAAACAAGTTGATGTGAAAAACGGTTCTATCTTTTTATTTGGATTGTTACCAGGTTCTTTGGTTGGGTCTATTTTAAGTCGTTTTTTAACTTTAGACTCTTTTAATTTATATTTTGGTATCTTTTTGATATTTGTAGCAATTTTACTCATGATAAGAAATAATATTAAACCGATGAAAATGTTTAATAAGCCAAAGTATGCACGTACATATGTAGATGGTTATGGAAAGACACATCATTATAGCGTTCCGCCAGTTGTAGCATTTGTATCAACGTTATTTATAGGTGTTTTGACAGGATTATTTGGTATTGGTGGTGGCGCATTAATGACACCTTTAATGTTAATTGTTTTCAGATTTCCACCACATGTTGCTGTCGGTACAAGCATGATGATGATATTCTTTTCTAGCGTAATGAGTTCTGTTGGGCATATTGCCCAAGGACATGTGGCTTGGGTTTATTCTATTGTATTAATCATCTCTAGCTATTTGGGTGCTAAAATAGGCGTGAAAGTAAATCAATCCATACAATCAAATACTGTCGTTATGTTATTGAGAACAGTTATGCTTATAATGGGACTATATTTAATCATTAAGTCATTTTTATAAACTAAGAGGAGGGAACCAAGGTGAAATTAACTATTTACCATACAAATGATATCCATAGTCATTTGCATGAGTATGCCCGCATTTCCGAATATTTAGCTCAAGAGAGACCAAAATTAAATCACCCCTCGCTCTATTTAGATATTGGAGACCATGTAGATCTATCTGCACCTGTTACAGAAGCTACTATGGGAATAAAAAATGTTGAACTATTAAATAAAGCACGTTGTGATATAGCAACTATTGGTAATAACGAAGGTATGACCATTTCACATGATGCATTAAATACACTTTATGACAATGCAAAATTTGATGTAACCTGTGCAAATGTTTTTGACGAACAGGGTTACTTACCGCGAAATATCACATCATCAATCATTAAGGAAATTGAAGGTGTGAGAATCTTATTTGTTGCAGCAACTGCGCCATTCACGCCATTTTATAGAGCATTGGATTGGGTTGTTACCAATCCATTAGAAGCCATTAAAGACGAAATCAGCGCGAACGAAGGTGATTATGATTTATTGATTATTATGAGCCATGTAGGCGTATTCTTTGATGAGAAATTATGCCAAGAAATTCCTGAAATAGATTTAATACTAGGGAGTCATACACATCATTATTTTGAAAATGGAGAAATGAACAATGGTGTATTAATGGCAGCTGCAGGTAAATATGGTCATTTTTTAGGTGAAGTGACATTAGAAATAGACCGTAATAGAGTTGTAGATAAGCAAGCGGTGATTTATCCAGTAGACACTTTACCTGAGGTTGAAACACATTTCGAAAGTGAAGGTAAAGCACTGTTAAGCGATCCAATTATTAATCGACCAGTTGAATTACCAAGAAAGACAGATGTTATAACAAAGACATCTTATATGTTAGCTGAAAGTGTATTTGAATTTACAAATGCTGACTGTACAATCATTAACGCAGGTTTGATTGTAAAAGGTATCTCAGCGAATCAAATGACAGAGTTTGACATTCATCAAATGTTACCTCATCCTATCAATGCCGTTCGTATCCGTTTAAATGGTCTGGAATTAAAAAATATAATTATTAAAAGCCAAAAACAAGAATATCTACATGAACATGCACAAGGTTTAGGTTTTAGAGGAGATATTTTTGGTGGCTATATACTATATAATTTAGGATTGATCGAATCAGAATCAAGATATTTCATCAATGGAGAAGAAATTGAAGACGATAAAATTTATGTGTTAGGTACTGTTGATATGTATACATTTGGTCGTTATTTTCCTACGCTAAAAGAACAATCTATAGATTACTTAATGCCAGAATTTTTAAGAGATATTTATAAAGAAAAAATGCTCGAATACTAAAATATTACATTTTACGTTTTAATTTAATCCGATTTTCGTTATAATGATTACAGATTTGAAATCAGGAGGAATTGTGCGGTTATGGCTACTAAAAATGAAGAAATTTTACGTAAACCAGATTGGTTGAAAATAAAACTGAATACTAACGAAAACTACACTGGTCTTAAGAAAATGATGCGAGAAAAGAACTTACATACAGTGTGTGAAGAAGCAAAATGTCCAAACATACATGAGTGTTGGGGCGAACGTCGTACTGCTACGTTTATGATTTTAGGCGCAGTTTGCACGCGTGCATGTCGTTTCTGTGCGGTTAAAACCGGATTGCCTAACGAGTTAGATTTAGATGAGCCAGAGCGCGTGGCAGAATCTGTTGAATTAATGAATTTAAAACATGTTGTTATAACAGCGGTTGCACGTGATGATTTAAGAGATGCTGGTTCAAATGTTTATGCTGAAACAGTCCGTAAAGTACGTGAGCGTAACCCTTACACTTCAATAGAAATATTACCATCTGATATGGGTGGTGACTTTGAAGCTTTAGAAACGTTAATGGCTTCAAAACCTGATATTTTAAACCATAATATTGAAACAGTTCGTCGTTTAACACCAAGAGTTCGTGCTAGAGCGACTTATGACCGTACTTTAGAATTTTTAAGACGTTCTAAAGAATTACAACCTGATATACCAACAAAATCTAGTTTAATGGTAGGACTAGGTGAAACTCATGAAGAAATTTATGAAACAATGGATGATTTACGTGCGAATGACGTAGATATCTTGACTATTGGTCAATATTTGCAACCTTCACGTAAACATTTAAAAGTTGAAAAATACTATACACCTTTAGAATTTGGTAAATTAAGAAAAGTTGCAATGGATAAAGGTTTCAAACATTGCCAAGCTGGACCGCTTGTGAGAAGTTCTTATCATGCAGATGAGCAAGTAAATGAAGCTGCAAAAGAAAGACATCGTCTAGGTGAAGAAAAACTTAGTACAGATTCTAATAGTTAAAACATAGATATTGCATTTAAAGACTTAGTTCAATTAGGGATATTAACGACGCGCGTTAACTCACTTTGGGCTAAGTCTTTTATTAGAAATAATAAAAATTGATTACTAACCTATTAAAGACAGACAATGTACGGTTAAATTGAGTAATGAAAATTAGATTAGGTGAGTATAATGATAAAAGTTAATAGTTTTTATTTTGAAATTATAGAAGATTATAGAGAATGTTTTGATGAAACATTATTTGCAAATCGTTACGCAGATATTTTAGATAAGTATGACTATATTGTGGGAGATTTTGGGTATGATCAATTAAGATTAAAAGGATTCTATAAAGATTCGAATAAAAAAGCTGAATTAAGTAAGCGTTTTTCCACAATTCAAGATTATTTATTAGAATACTGCAACTTTGGGTGTCCGTATTTTATTCTTAGAAAAGTTCCAGAAAATGAAATTAAATCCCAAATTGAAGCAGAAGATGAAAATGCAGAGATATCATTTGAAGAAAATAAATTACAAGATGTTAAAATTCAACCAACGATTCAAGATACAGAACAGTAAGTTGATGTAGATTTAGCGTCAGTTTAATATTAAAAACAAGTTAGGCTGCTATTCAACCGAGGAGTTACGGGTAATGAATAGTAGCTTTTTTATGTAGATTTATCATGACGCTAAATAAAATAAAAAAGGCTGATTATCGTAAATGACTCAGCCTTTTTCAATGACATTGTGTCTTATCATGTGCATCGATTTAATTAATAATATGACATAGAAATAATATTTAACGAACTGTATTTTGGCCATTAATATTATTTTGAACTTGTGCGTTTGCCACAGCAATTATTGTATGACTTGATTGAGATATTCAGTGATTTCATTACCTTCATTTTCAGTTACACCTAAAATATAAGCAATGTATCCTTCTTCTTCTAAATCATCTGTACCAATAATGCCAAATTTATTTGTTTGCATGTTTAAAACAATTGTTTTTCCAAAATGACGATTGGTTTGTATAAGCATTAAATCATAGCGACTAAATTCTCCGACGAAACCTACAAATTGTACCTGTGATGATTCATCATCGTCATAAAGATACATATCTATCATAAAAACACCCTTTCATCATTGAGATATTAAAGTTTTTATTATTCGAATCATTCAATGAACTTAAAAAGTCTTAATTTACAGTATAACCATAAATGAATTCGACTGCAAAGGTATGGTATGATGAGAATGATAGGGGTGACATAGATGTATTTTGTTAATAAAGAAAAGTTAGATAAAAAATTAAACTATTTACAACAATTAGTTAATGATTATCCAGATTATAGAGATAATCACTATGCATTTGAAAGAATTTCACAAATGTTGATTGAATCATCGGTAGATATTGGTAATATGATCATTGATGGCTTTATTTTGAGAGATCCAGGAAATTATAAAGATGTCATTGATATTTTAGAATTAGAAAATGTAATTTCTAAAGATACTCAAAATAATGTTAACCAAACTGTTGATGTCAGAAAGCAATTCGTTCATTTTTATGATGAACTTGATACGATTCAATTGAAACCACTTTTTGATAAAACACTTGATTATTATCAACAATTTATCGATGAAGTAATACAATTTTTGAATAATGAAAATGTACCTATAACAGCATTTGGTCAAAAAGGAGAGAAGTAATTTTTGATGAAACAGTACAAAGCATATCTCATTGATTTGGATGGTACGATGTACAAAGGGAATGAAAAAATTGATGGTGCAGCACAGTTTATTGAATACTTAAACAAGCATCAAATACCTCATTTATTTGTCACGAATAACTCTACTAAAGAACCATCAGAAGTAGCAGAAAAATTAAAAGTGATGGGAATTGATGCTACAGCAGATAAAGTAGTTACATCAGCACTGGCAACTGCAGAATATATTTCTGATGAGCAACCAGGTGCTTCAATCTATATGTTAGGTGGCGCTGGTTTAGAAAAAGCGTTAACGCAACATCAATTAAAAATAAAAGATGATGAGTTTGTAGATTATGTAGTTATTGGTTTGGATGAAGCTGTAACTTATGAAAAACTAGCAACTGCTACACTAGGTGTTCGAAACGGAGCAAAATTCATTTCAACAAATAAAGATGTATCTATTCCAAAAGAACGTGGGTTCTTACCTGGTAATGGCGCAATTACAAGTGTTGTGTCAGTATCTACAGGCGTTGAACCAACATTCATTGGTAAACCGGAACCTATTATTATGAATAAAGCCTTAGAAATTTTGGGATTAGATTGTTCTGAAGTTGCAATGATAGGTGATTTATATGATACAGATATACTTTCTGGAATCAATGTTAATGTTGATACAATACATGTTCAAACAGGTGTATCAACTTTAGATGATGTAAATCAAAAAGAAATACCGCCAACATATAGTTTTAAAGATTTAAACGAGGTAATCAAAGAACTCGACGTTTAGGAGTGATTGAATGCAAAAAATTGTAGTAAGTAGAAAAATTCCACAGAAATTTATCAAACAATTAGAGGACATCGGTGAAGTAGAAATTTGGGATGCATCGTTGACCCCTATGCCAAGAGAGGAATTTTTAACTGCTTTAAAAGACGCAACAGCTTGTTTTGTTTAAGTGAAACAATGGATGAAGAAGTCATTGAAGCTGCACCAAATCTGAAAGTCATAGCAAACATGGCAGTAGGTTATGATAATATAGATGTTGATTTGATGCAAAGTAAGGGTATTGTTGTGACGAATACACCAAGCGTTTTAACTGAAACAACGGCAGAATTAGGCTTTACTTTGATGCTTGCAGTGGCAAGACGTGTAGTCGAAGCGGAAACATATGTTCAAAATGGTGAATGGCAGAGTTGGGGACCGTATTTATTTGCTGGTAAAGATTTATATCATGCTAACGTCGGCATTTATGGTATGGGCGATATTGGAAAAGCATTCGCGAGACGTCTAAAAGGTTTTAATACGAATATTATGTATCATAACAGAACAAGACATAAAGATGATGAAGAAGCGCTTGGCGCATTATACGTTTCATTTGAAACATTATTAAAAGAGAGCGACTTTGTGATTTGTACGGTACCATTAACTCCAGAAACACGTGATAAGTTTGACGATAAGGCATTTAAAATGATGAAAAATGATGCGATTTTTATCAATATCGGTAGGGGCGCTGTCGTTGACGAGGAAGCATTAGTGAAGGCTTTACAAAATGGTGAAATTAAAGCATGTGGATTGGATGTTTTAAGAGAAGAACCCATTGATATGAAACATCCGTTACTTTCAATGAACAATGCAACGATACTCCCACATATTGGAAGTGCATCGGTGATAACAAGAGACCGAATGATACAACTTTGTGTAGATAATATAAAGTTAGTATTAAGTGAAAAAGAACCTAAGACTCCCGTGGTATAAATTACTTATACCATGTCAAGCTACTCATTACTTGATTAACCCAAGTGAAGAGTAGCTTAATTTTTAGAAATATTTACAATGAATATCAGTCATTTAAATTTGCATTATTACTAAAAGATGATTGCCACATATGATAACTGTGGTTGTTGCATTATTAGATCATTATATCTTGGTTTGAAATGTTTTATTGAATACACATTAAATTTTGTAAAAGAATTTAATGTGTATTTTTTTGATTTTTAAAATAACGCATTATTTATTTATATTCTATCTAACAATTTTGTTATATAGATGCACGAATATTTAATTGTAATGATGTAGGAAAAATTGTATAATTAATTGGTGAAAAAGTTGAATAATTTATATACAATAAAGCGTAAAACATAAAAAAATTTAATGAAGATAATTAATGTTGAATTTACATAAATGCCAGAGGTGAAATATGCAAAAAAACGATAAAGAACGTACTGCTTTACAAAAATTCAAACCATGGTTATTGATAGTAATGTACTTAGCTATATTAATTGCATTATATTTAATTTATGGTACAGGAGATACACACAATAACTTTATTTACAATGAATTTTAATTAAGGAGACTATCATGAAAGACATCATTCGAACTTTAATAGAGCATGGAGAAAACTGCCCAAATCAAGTTGCAGTTAAACATAATGACGAAATTCTGACATATGAAGCGCTCAATCGCTTTGCTAATCAACTTGCAATCCTATTGAAAGATGCTAAAACACCACTAATTTTATATGGGCACATGTCCCCGTTTATGATTGTGGGAATGATAGGTAGTATGAAAGCAGGTTGTGGCTATGTTCCCCTAGATACTTCTATCCCTCAAGATCGTATTCTATCTATTATAAATAAAATAGAGCCTCAATTTATATTTAATACTACTAATGAACAACTAGAAATTGAGGATATTTCCTTTATTTCAAAAGATTTATTAACAGGCGTAAAACAAAATGAGGACACAGTAAGTAAAATTAAAGATTCAGATATTGCTTATACTATTTTCACATCAGGTTCTACTGGAGAGCCCAAAGGTGTACAAATCAGTTATGAGAGCCTCAATCTTTTTACAAATTGGATGTTAGAACTTAATCAAGTTGGTTCAAATCAACAATGGTTAAATCAAGCGCCTTTTTCATTTGATTTGTCTGTCATGTCTATATATCCATGTTTAATGACTGCTGGAACTTTGAACTTAGTTGATAAGACAATGATTAATAAACCAAAATTATTAAGTGAAATGTTAGAAGAATCAAAAATAAATGTATGGGTATCTACACCCTCATTTATGGAAATGTGTCTCATGTTACCTCGCTTAACAGAAGCATATTACAGTAATTTAAAGGAATTTTTCTTTTGCGGCGAGATATTGGCAAATAAAACTGCAGAACTATTGCTACAACGTTTCCCATCTGCTTATATTTACAACACTTATGGGCCTACAGAAGCTACGGTAGCAGTTACAAGTATATTAGTTACAGAAGAAGTGATAAATCAGTACAATCCTTTACCAGTAGGATTACCGCAACCGGGAACTAAGTTATCTTTGACCCATGAAGGCGAACTTATTATTTCAGGGAAATGCGTAAGTGAAGGATATGTCAAAGACGAACTACGTTCTAAAAAAGTATTTAACAAGTTAGACGGTCAGAAATCTTATTACACTGGTGACAAAGCACAATTTATTGATAATCAATGGTTTATTAATGGGAGAATAGATTATCAAATTAAATTAAACGGTTATCGTATGGAATTAGAAGAAATTGAATTTCAATTGCGAAAATTAGAAAAGATTAGAGATGCGATTGTCGTACCAACTTATAAAAATAACAAAGTCACTCATTTAAATGCCGCAGTAATATTGAATCATTGTGATGAGGTAAAAGAAGTTCAAACTTTGACACATGATATCAAAACTGAGTTGAAACCTGTACTGCCTGAATATATGATTCCCCAAAAGATAATATATATGAAGAAATTACCGCTTACGATGAATGGGAAATTGGATCGTAAGAAGATTGCTGAGGCTATATTGAAATGATTCCATATGGCGATTTTACATTCTTTTTTATAGCATTAGTAATATTATTACCAGTTATCATATTAGGATTTATGGGCAAACAGAGCAAAATCTATAATGGTCTTAGTACAGCCGTTATGATTATATTAATATTCTCATCGACTAAGCATAACCTATTTGGACAAACGTATTTAAGCTTAGAATTGATAAATTTTATACTTTATCTGATTTGGCAAGTGATGATTATTATATATTATTGGCATTCTCGAGCTAAAAATAATACTACAACAAAATTTATATCAGTTATTTTTCTTTCTATTTTGCCATTGATTATTGTGAAAGTTATGCAAAGTTCGTGGTTTGGTACTGCGCAGTTAAAACTACATGAGAGTAAAGTCATTGAATTTATAGGGTTTTTAGGCATTTCATATGTAACTTTTAAAAGTGTTCAACTATTAATGGAAATTAGAGATGGCTCAATCAAAGAGGTAAGACTTTGGAAAGTAGTACAATTTATATCATTTTTTCCAACCATTTCTTCAGGACCGATTGACCGTTACAAACGTTTTGTAAAAGATGACAATAAAATTCTGAGTGGAAGTGACTATAGTCATTTATTAGTCAAAGCAATACATTACATCATGCTCGGATTTTTATATAAATACATTATTGCTTATTTAATACAAACATTTGCAATTAATCCATTAATGCTGGATTTTTCTGGTGTTATCACAAAATGGCTATATATGTATGCTTACAGTTTATATTTATTTTTTGATTTTGCCGGTTATTCACTTTTTGCTATAGCATTTAGTTATATTTATGGTATTCAAACCCCGCAAAACTTTAACCAACCATTTAAAGCTAAAAATATTAAAGATTTTTGGAATAGATGGCATATGTCACTATCATTCTGGTTTAGAGATTGTATTTATATGCGTTCATTATTCTTTATGTCAAAGAAAAAATTACTGAAAAGTCAATTTGCAATGTCGAATATAGCATTTTTCTTAAACTTTTTAATAATGGGCATCTGGCATGGTATTGAAATTTATTATATTTTGTATGGTTTGTACCATGCAGCATTATTTATTGGATATGGTTATTATGAAAAATGGAGAAAAAACCATCGTCCACGTTGGCAGAACCAGTTTACAACTGCTTTAAGTATTGTTGTAACGTTTCACTTTGTAACATTCGGTTTTCTGATTTTTTCTGGAAAACTTTTTTAAAATGAGGAGGAATTATAATGGAATTTAAAGAACAAGTGTTAGATCTATTAGCTGAAGTAACTGAAAATAATATCGTGAAAGAAAACCCTGACGTTGAATTATTTGAAGAAGGTATTATAGATTCATTTCAAACGGTTGGTTTATTATTAGAAATTCAAAATAAATTAGATATAGAAGTTTCAATTATGGATTTTGACAGAGATGAATGGGCAACGCCTAATAAGATTGTAACGGCATTAGAAGAATTAAAATGAAATTAAAACACTTTATTCCAATTATTATCAGTCTATGTTTATTTGGGATTTTCTTAATATTACCTTCTAGCTGGTTTAGTGGATTAATTACTCCGAAAACTATAGAAAATCAACGCACTTCACTATCAGATCAAGTGTTAAAAGGTACGTTAATACAAGATAAGATGTTTAAATCGAATCATTTTTATCCTATTTATGGTTCTAGTGAACTTGGAAAGGATGATCCGTTTAATCCATCTATGTTATTGCGCAACAAAAATACGTATGCTAAACAACCATTTCTAATTGGCACAGGTGGTTCTACAGATTTGATTAATGCTGTGGAATTAGCTTCACAATATGATCATTTAAAAGGAAAGAAAATGGCACTTATCATATCACCACAATGGTTTACGGACCATGGATTAACTAATAAAAATTTTGATGCACGTATATCTAAAGCACAATTGAATCGTTTATTTAATCAAAATTATTTAAGTCCAGAGCTTAAACAACGCTATGCAAAGCGTTTATTGAGATTTAAAAATGTAGAAAACCGAAAATATTTAGAAAAAGTAGCTAAAGGTAAAACCAACAATAAAGACCTATATTTATCACCGTTTAAAATGAATCAATTTGAAAAAATTGAAGCGATAAAGTCGAATTTCCCACTTTCAAATACTGAGCTAGAAGATATTAAACCAGTAACAGCTCAAGATGAAAGTTGGAAAATGCTTCTCAATAAAGCTGAACAATATGGCGCTAAACATTCAAAATCAAATATGTTTAAAATTAGAGATGAATATTGGCAATTAATAAAAAAACATAAGCGTAAAGTGAATAGAGATTATGAATTTAATAGTAATTCTCCAGAGTTTAAAGATTTGGAGTTATTGGTAGATACTATGCGAGAGGCTGGTGCTGATATTGAATATATCAGTCTTCCATCAAATGGAAAGTGGTATGATCATATAGGTGTAAATAAAGAAAAACGTCAGAAAGTATATAACAAAATTAGGGAAACTGTTGTTAATCGTGGCGGGAAAATTTATGATATGACAGCTAAAGATTATGAACCTTATGTTATCAGTGATGCCGTCCATATAGGATGGAAAGGCTGGGTTTATATTAGTGAGCACATTGCGCAGCACATGCGTAAATAGTTATTTTAAAATTGAACGTGAATGATTTGAAAAATATATAAAATGTAGCATAGGATAGGAAATCGCAATAATAGATTTCCTATCATTTTTTTATGGACGTGATTCATGAATCCAATCTTTGCATAAGTCCAGACAGTATATTGTTCAGGAAAAAGATGACTTAAATAAAATTAACTAACAAAATCAAATGTATTTCACATCGTGCATACATCGATTTTATTACTGATTTGAATATAAAAATGCACCTTCATTGAACATGAAAGTGCATTTTGTTATGAATCGGTTATTATATAACAAATTCATAAACAAAGAATTCTATAAAATTTGACGCTTTTGTTGTTTAATTTATATATAAGTTGATCAACTAGAATACTTGTTCTACTTCTACTACTCCAGGTACTTCTTCATGTAAAGCGCGTTCGATGCCTGCTTTTAATGTGATTGTTGAACTTGGGCATGTACCACATGCACCGTGCAATTGAAGCTTAACAATTCCATCTTCTACATCTACTAACGAGCAATCGCCGCCATCACGTAGTAAGAATGGACGTAGTTTTTCAATTACTTCTGCTACTTGATCAAACATTGTTACGTTTTCAGTTGGCATGGAAATGCCTCCTTTCAAGTATATTATTTCATTTTCTGTCTATCTTTTTATTATAATAGATATATAAAGAAAAATCTATCAATCAAGACAAAAGGGGATAGTTAAAATGAATAAAGTAAGTGTAGTCGTTTATGGTGCAGATGTTGTTTGTGCAAGCTGTGTTAATGCACCAACTGCTCGAAATACTTTTGATTGGCTGCAACCATTACTCAAAAGAAAGTACCCAGATACACAATTTGAATTTACGTATATCGATATCGAGAAGGATACTGAAAATTTAACTGATCATGACCAACAATATATTGAGCGTATTCAGGAAGATGAATTGTTCTATCCACTTGTAACGATGAATGATGAATATGTTTCTGATGGATATGTACAATTGAGAGATATTACTAAATTTATGGATGCGCATTAATTTAATCATTTAGAAAAAGACACGTTCATATACTTTTAACAGAAGTTAGTAAAGTATATGAAGACGTGTCTTTGTTATTTTTGTTTAAGATTTATCCATTGTGATATTTGTATAACCATAGCACACCAGATTTTAAGATTGAAGCTAAACGACCAGTAACTGTTCTGTCCATGATGTAGGCAAAACCTTTTTTATCGCCAAGAGAACCTAAGAAACCTTGAACTTTAAGTTCTGGCATTTTTTCTGGTAGAGGCTTGCCTTGCCATTGTAGTTTCATAACATCTGCAATTTGGTCTCCTTGAACTTCAGCAAGTTGTGCACTAGGTGCATGAGGCAAATCTGCACAGTCTCCTACTACGTAAACATTTTTATAGGTTGGAACTTGATGGTATTGGTTAAGGATGACACGGCCATCTCTACTAATATCAATTGGTAAATTTCTAACAATTTCCACAGGTTGAATTCCAGCTGTCCAAACGATTAAATCTAATGGTTCAGGTACATCATTATTGAAAATCTTACCAGGTTCCACACGATTAATATCAGAGTTTGGTACTACTGTTACATCGTTCTTTCTAAACCAATTTTCTATATAACGACTTAATTTTTCAGGGAAACGTCGCAAAATGCGTTCTCCACGATCATATAAGTATATTTGTAAGTCTTTACGACTTTCACGGAGTTCACTCGCTAGTTCGATGCCACTTAAACCTGCACCTACAATACCTACTTTTGCTCCGTTGGGTAGTTCACTAATATGATGAAATGTTTCCCGTGAACTTGATAACGTTTGGATACTGTGAGTATATTCTGCAGCCCCTGGAACATTATGATATTTGTCTTCACAACCAAGTCCAATAACCAATTCATCATAATCTACTTTTGTGTTGCCAACTGAAATAATTTGATCTTCCAAATTAATATCATTAATTTCTCCATACACAATATTGATACGTTCTGAATCAGGGAAATTCATACGAATATCTTTGTCTGATTTAGTACCAGCAGCTAATTCATAGAATTCTGGTTTTAAACCATGATAAGGCATACGATCAATTAATGTAATAGAATAATTTTCAGGAAGTGCAGATGGTAAAATATGAGACATAATGCGCATATTTCCGTATCCGCCACCCAATAGAACTAAATTTTTCATTTATGATACCCCTTTAGTAAAAATGTATTGAGCAATTTGATAAAAATACAACTTATTTTCGTTAATAAATAATATCTTTATCTCTTGTCGTCAATGTAAGTCAATAAATATAATGTGGTTAAATCATATTCGTCTTCATTGAACGAAATACCATTTCATAATAAGCTTACTTAGATATATTATATGCTTTTTTATATACTTCTACAAATAAACATGATGAATTGTAATTTGTAAATATATATCTTTTAAATGCAATATGATTATAACAATATAAAAATATTGTGTGAATGACATTTCATACGAAAATAAGTTTTGTTTTAATTGATTTGTAACAAAAAACGGCAAAATAAATGAATAAATAATATAAGCTAGTAATTGGTCAAAAGCGGTGTGATTTTGTTATAATTGATAAACTGATAATTAATTGAGAGGGTGTAATATGAATCCAATAGTTGAGTTCTGCATTTCGAATTTAGCGAAAGGTGGAGATTATGTATATAATCAACTTGAAAATGATCCAGGTGTAGACGTTTTAGAATATGGTTGTCTACAAAATTGTGGTATTTGCTCAAGTGGCTTGTATGCATTAGTAAACGGTGATATTGTTGAAGGAGAATCACCAGACGACTTATTACAAAATATTTATTCACATATAGAAGAAACATGGATTTTTTAGGGAGGTAATTTTAATGGCAGTAGTTGAACTGACAGAAGCGGCAGCATACGAAGTTAAAGATATGATGGAACAAAATGATATGCCGAATGGCTTTTTGAAAATTAAAGTCAATGGTGGTGGCTGTACTGGATTAACGTATGGTATGTCTGCAGAAGCTGAACCTAGTGAGAATGATGAAATATTTGAATTTCACGGTGTGAAAGTGCTGATTGATAAATATGACATACCAGTATTGGAAGGTACAAAAATTGATTTTAAACAATCGTTAATGGGCGGTGGCTTCCAAATCGACAATCCAAATGCAATTGCATCTTGTGGTTGTGGTAGTTCATTCAGAACTGCAAAAGTTTCTGGGTCACCAGAAGATTGTTAATAATTGTAAATAGAGTTTTTATAGACTATAGTTCGACTAAGTGAGGTGAGAACTATAGTCTTTTATCTGTTTATGTGAAAAAACAAACAATATATGCGTTTCGGCTTGAAAATAAACTATAAAAACTATAAAATTAGTGTTGGATGAAAAATGTCTTTTTTGTGAATTTCTATGAAAATCAGTATATTAAAAAAGACGATCGCAACAAAAAAATTATGAAAGCTTAGGTGAATGAAATGGCTCAAGAACGTAAAAAAGTTTTAGTTTTAGGCGCTGGTTACGCTGGGTTACAAGCTATTACCAAATTACAAAAGCAACTTTCGGCTGATGAGGCTGAAATTACATTAATTAATAAGAATGATTATCACTATGAAGCGACTTGGTTACATGAAGCTTCAGCTGGAACAATTAGTTATGAAGATGTTTTATACCCAGTTGAAAGTGTGATCAATAAGAATAAAGTAAACTTCATCAAAGCAGAAGTTACAAAAATCGATCGCAATGCTAAAAAAGTAGAAACTGATGCGGGCATTTTTGATTTTGATATTTTAGTTGTTGCTTTAGGTTTCGAAAGTGAAACATTTGGTATTAAAGGTATGAAAGATCATGCTTTCCAAATCGAAAATGTTTTAACTGCTCGTAAATTAGCGCGTCACATTGAAGATAAATTTGCTAACTATGCTGCATCAAAAAATAAAGACGATAAAGATTTAGCTATTATCGTTGGTGGTGCAGGATTTACAGGTGTTGAATTCTTAGGTGAATTGACTGATCGTATCCCTGAGTTATGTAACAAATATGGTGTAGATCAAACAAAAGTTAAAATTACTTGTGTAGAAGCTGCTCCAAAAATGTTACCTCAATTCTCTGATGAATTAGTAAACCATGCAGTAAGTTATTTAGAAAGCAAAGGTGTTGAATTTAAAATTGCTACACCAATCGTTGCTGCAAATGAAAAAGGTTTCGTAGTTAAGGTTAACGATGAAGAACAACAATTAGAAGCGAATACAGTTGTATGGGCTGCTGGTGTTCGTGGTAGCAAATTAATGGAAGAATCATTTGAAGGTGTGAAACGTGGCCGTATCGTTACTAACCAAGATTTAACAATCGATGGATATAATGATATTTTTGTAATAGGTGATTGTTCTGCATTTATTCCAGCTGGGGAAGAACGTCCATTACCTACAACAGCACAAATTGCTATGCAAGAAGGCGAGCACACTGCTAAGAACATTAAAAATATCCTAGAAGGTCAACCAACTCAAGAGTTTGAATATGTTGATCGTGGTACAGTTTGTTCTTTAGGTGCTAACGATGGCGTTGGCGTTGTTTATGGTAAAGATATCCAAGGTAAAAAAGCTGCATTTATGAAAAAAGTTATCGATACACGTGCGGTATTCAAACTTGGTGGCGTAGGCTTAGCATTTAAAAAAGGTAAATTTTAATAACTGATAAATACTAGATGTATATCTAGTAGTATAAATATTGAGGCTGAGACTATTTTATGTCTCAGCCTCAATTATTATATGTATGTTTTTATAAGTATAGACGGTAAATCATTTTTAATAATGGATAGGGATTAATAAATGATACAATGTGACTGAATAAACTGAAATGAGGAATGATTGATGAAAGCGATTATAAATAACACTGCTAAGGTTGAACAAGATACAATCATTGTTGGTGTACCTGAACACTTAAATCAATTAGAGGCAATAAAAATAGGTGGAGAAGATTTAAAAGACTTATTATCACCTTTAAAGGAACATCAAGTCTTTAGCACAAATGTTGGAATAATATCGACTACATTTTTTAAAGTAGAAGAGAAAGCGCATAAGTTGATTACTGTAGGATTAGGAAATACTAAGGAATTAGGATATAATGATTATTTAAAAATATTCGGTAATTTATTTCAAGCTTTAAATAGCAGTAGAATCACTGAAGCTTCACTGTTATTTAATTCATTTAAATCTCAAAAAGTCGAAAAGGAAATAATCGCTGAAATTCTTGGTCAGCAAAGTGAACAATCAATTTATCATTTTGATGGTTATAAATCCAATAAATCAGCGCCTTATCAATTAAAATTAGAGATACATACAGAAGAAGATGATATTGCAAAATCTATTGAAAATGGTGAAGCAATTGCAACTGCTGTTAATTTAGCTCGTGATTATAGTAATATACCACCTAATATATTAACACCTGCTTATTATGCAGAACTGATAGAAAACCAATTTAATGACACTAATGTATTTGTTGATATCAAAGATAATAAGACTTTACAAAAAGAAGGTTTTGGGTTAATTCATGCAGTTGGTAAAGGTTCTAAAAATGGACCACGTGTAATTACATTGACTTATAATGGTGGCAAACCAGGAGAAAATCCTATTGCACTTGTAGGTAAAGGCATTACTTATGATTCAGGTGGTTATTCAATTAAATCTAAAACAGGTATGCAGACCATGAAATTTGATATGTGTGGCTCAGCAAATGTAATAGGAATGATCGAAGCTGCTCGTAAATTAGCGCTGCCATTAAATATTGTTGGTATTATTGCTGCTGCTGAAAATATGGTGAATGAAGAAGCGATGAAACCAGATGATGTTTACACAGCGCTAAGTGGGGAGTCTGTAGAGGTTTTAAATACAGATGCAGAAGGACGTCTTGTTTTAGGTGACGCTGTATTCTATGCTAATCAATTTCAGCCAAATATAATATTAGATTTTGCAACTTTAACTGGTGCTGCTGTAGCTGCGTTAGGTGAAGATAAAGCTGCCGTTTTTAATCAAAATGCTGAAGACACTTTAAAATCTATTCTAAGTCAAGCAGAAATTATGGATGAAAAAGTCTTTGAATTACCGATTACTGCTACAGAACAAGGACTGATAAGAAAAAGTGAGGTAGCTGATTTAGTCAACCATACCAATGGTCAAGGTAAAGCATTGTTTGCGGCAACATTTATCAATCATTTTGCAGGTAATACACCACATTTACATTTTGATATCGCAGGGCCTGCTACTACGAATAAACCAAGTTATAAGGGGCCAGTTGGGCCTACAGGTTATCTAATATCAACAATCGTACAATGGTTACGTAACCTGTAAAATAAACAAATTGAAGTTAAGAAAACATATGCTTCAAGTTAATTTTTAGTAGATTAACTTGAAGCTTTTTTAACTTATATAAAAAGGTTGGCAAGTTTATGAAACATGTCTCATTTTAGTATAAAGTTTTGAATAAATATATCTAAAGATAGGATTGACAATTTGATAAGCAATTGTTATTATAAATCTCGTGATACTTTAGTTCGATAACGTAATAAAGGAGTTGTGCTTTTGTGATAAATGCAGTTGTTATAGCAGTGGTACTGATGATTGTACTCTGTTTATGTAGATTAAATGTTGTTATAAGCTTATTTATCAGTGCACTAGTTGGTGGCTTAATCGCAGGTATGAGCGTCACAGAGATTGTATCTGTATTTGGTAAAAATATTGTTGATGGTGCTGAAGTAGCATTAAGTTATGCTTTATTAGGTGGATTTGCTGCGTTGATTTCTTATAGTGGTATTACAGACTATTTAGTAAATAAGATTATCAATGCGATTCATGCAGAAAACAGTAAAATGTCACGTATTAAAGTGAAAGTTATTATTATCGGTGCACTATTAATTATGAGTGTAATGAGTCAAAACTTAATACCTGTACATATTGCATTTATCCCAATTGTAATACCTCCATTAATAAGTTTGTTTAATGAACTTAATATAGATAGAAGACAAATTGCAATAATTATTGGCTTTGGTTTATGTTGGCCATATGTTTTATTACCATATGGTTTCGGTCAGATTTTCCACCAAATCATTCAAAGTGGATTCTCTAAAGCAGATCATCCAATTGAAATGGGTATGATATGGAAAGCAATGCTGATTCCATCATTAGGCTATATTGTTGGCTTAATCGCAGGTATTTATTATTATAGAAAACCTAGAAAATACTCTGAACATAAAGACATTAAAGATATGAGTGAAATTGAAATTAGACCTTATGTTCTCGTAGTAACGATTATTTCTATTATTGCTACTTTTTTAGTACAGATGTTCACTGATTCTATGATATTTGGGGCTTTAGCCGGCGTACTTGTTTTCTTCATTTCACGTGCTTATAAGTGGACTGAGTTAGATCAAAAATTTGTAGATGGTATTAAAATCATGTCATTTATAGGTGTTGTGATTTTATCAGCAAATGGTTTTGCAGGTGTAATGAATGAAACAGGAGATATAGGTAATTTAGTAAGTGGGCTTAGTGGTGTTATTGGAGAAAATAAATTAGTTAGTATTATTGTAATGTACATTATTGGTTTGGTCGTGACTTTAGGAATTGGCTCATCATTTGCTACAATACCTATTATTGCAACGTTGTTTGTGCCATTAGGTGAATCTTTGGGACTAAGTACCATGGCATTAATTGCTTTGATAGGAACGGCGAGTGCATTAGGAGATTCGGGGTCACCTGCGAGCGATTCAACATTAGGTCCTACAGCAGGTTTAGATGTTGATGGTCAACATGATCACATTCGTGATACATGTATTCCAAACTTTGTTTTTTATAATATTCCTCTAATCATTTTTGGCACTATTGCGGCTATGATATTATAGACCTAAGAATAAGAAAAAGAGGTGTCTTCAATGGCAAATATGCTTGATGCTTTAAAAATAAAGGTAGAGCGACAAGAACATGGACTTATGGTTATGTCTATGCCAGTCACAGATGAAGTAAAACAACCATTTGGCTTTTTACATGGTGGTGCGAGCTTAGCGCTTGGAGAAACAGCATGCTCAATGGGAGCTGCTGACATTATTGACACAGAGCATTTTATTCCTTTAGGTCTCGAAATGAATGCAAATCATATAGGTTCGACGACTGAAGGAACGATATTTGCGACTGCTACAATCATTCATGAAGGTAGTACAACCCAAGTTTGGAACATAGATATCAAAGATCAAAATGATAGACTGATATGTGTTATGAGAGGTACAATTGCCATTAAACCACGTAAACGACAGTAAGGCATTGAAGTATTAAATTAATGATATTTACTTTAATGAAATCAGATTTTTAAATGCTAATTAAGTCTTAAAATAAATCATATAAAAAGGACTCATTCACAGTTAGCGGATGAGTCCTTTCAGAAAATAGACAAACCTCCTTCGTATTAATTTACGAAGGGTTTGTCTATTTTTTATTTATATAATTTTTCCAAATAGGATTTTGTCCTTGAACTAATCTTTGCTCTTATTTTCATTATTAAATCTTCTTGAAAATGGAGTGTGTCCTTTTCAGCTAATTCAGTTGTATACTTATTCTTATTTGCATATGCTTTAATATGCGTAGCATCAATAAATAAAGATGACTGATCTATTAAATTATTTTTGATAGCTATTTTTAATATTTTCTTAAATATTTGTCTTCGACAAGTTCATATACAAATTTCAAATCTAATATCGGATCGACTTTACGCAATAAATGATTATTAAGGACTCATTCAGAGATAGAAATCATTTCATATTGATCTCTTTTATCAATTGATTTATTCAACACAATAAACACCACCACTGCTTAATTTACATATATTATAATATTGGCAGTGATTTATGCCGACTCCTGCGGGAATAGCACTAGCCGAAGACTATAGGCTAAGGCAGTGCCCGCGGAAAGCGTGCACAAAGAAACTGCCAACAAAGTCAGAGACTTTGTCAACGGTCCTTTTTGATAACATAGTATTTGAAATCTTTGATGCTGCTTCACAGGCACCCATGATATTTCATTCAAAAGGGCTGAGTTTTAAGTCGGCTAGACCACCTGATGCAAATAAATAGGGTAACCATTCTAATTGAGCAGAAGTAGAAGGCAGCCCTGAATCTGACACAGTTGCGTCATCATTTGTAATGATTTGTTTGATAATCAGCTGTTGCATTAATGTATCTTTGAAACCTGTTATGGAATAAAAAATACGCATTCCTGATATTGGAATGCGTAATTAAATGATATTACAATTTTGTATCTTTTAAGTCTTCTTGTATGTCATCACGTTTTGTTCTTTTTGAAGCGGGTGTCTTCAAATTATATGCTGATTTAATAATAAGGTGACTTGCTAACGGCCCCGTGATCAAAATGAATAATATACCGATAAGTAATTGCATATTTACATAACCTTCACGACCTATGAAATATAAGAAAACACCACTTATAAGTAACATTGCTCCTAATGTAGCAGCTTTACCAGCAGCATGCGCACGTGCATATACATCATCTAAACGTAAGAGGCCAATCGCAGCTAGTGCACTTATGAGTGAGCCAAGGATAACCAAAATAAGAGCTATACTAATGATGATCGTTGTTATCATGCTCAATCACCTTACCTTTATCCATATATTTTGCAAACACTGCAGTTCCTAAAAACGCTAAAATACCAATTAATAAAATGGCAACCATCATATATTTAGTACCCAAGAAAATACTAAATAGTGCTACAATAGCCATCAGTTGGATACCCATTGCATCAAGTGCCACAACCCTATCAGCAAGAGAAGGGCCGATAATGACACGAACAAGCATACCAAACATTGACAATGTTACAATAACTAATGCCACGATTAATATCACGTTGTAGTTCATTAATACTCGCCTACCTCTCTTACCACTTTTTCAAGTGATGATTTAATACTTTCTATTTCTTCTTCTTTAGTACTGAAATCAATACTGTGAATATATATTTGTTTGCGATCATCACTGATACCTAGAACAATCGTACCAGGTGTGAGTGTAATCAAGTTTGATAACAACACAATTTGCCAATCTTTTTTCAAATCTGTTGGATACGTAAAAAAGGCGGGTTCATTGTTAATTTTAGGTTTAGTAACGATTCTAATAACATCAATATTTGCTTTAACTAATTCTACTAAAAAGACGATAAATAATTTTATGATTTTATAAATAGTAATAATATAAAATCTACCGGGTAAGACACCACGCATCAGGAATACTAACAATAGACCAAATATATAACCTAATAGGAAATTATTAAATGTATAGCTACCTGTTACAAATAGCCAAAACACTGATAAAATTAAATTTACTAATATTTGAATTGCCATATTATTTGCCCCCCAATACGCTGTCTATATAAACACTAGGATTATAGAATGTTTCGGCAGCATCTTTTATGATTGGTTGTAAAAAGTCAGCGGATAGGCCAAATATTACTGATATAGCAACTGCAATAACAGCTACTGTTAAAATACCTTTGTATTGCAGTTTAGGGTTGACTTCATAACCTTCAGATTCTCCGAAGAAACCTTTTAAGAAAATACGAATAACTGAGTAAAGTACAACTAAACTAGATAATAAAACAATCATACCACTTAAATAAAATCCTTTTTCGAAAGTAGCTTGAACAATGTAATATTTTCCATAAAAACCGCTTAACGGTGGTATACCGGCTAAACTCAAAGCAGCGATAAAGAAAGACCAGCCTAATACAGGGTAATGTTTGATTAAACCACCATACTTACGTAAATCGTGTGTCTTGGTGATTTTATACATGACACCAATTAAGAAAAATAGTGCTGCTTTAATCAACATGTCATGTAATGTATAATAAATTGCTCCCATCATACCGGCCTGATTCATCATTGCTACACCTACTAAAATGACACCAACAGCAATCATAATATTATAAATTATGATTTTTTTAGTATCAAAGTAGCTAACTGCGCCTACACAACCAAAAATAATTGTAAGTAAGGCTAAGAATAAAATGGTGTACAGTGAAAAGTTAGAAGAATCACCAAAGAATAAGCTTGCTGTTCTAGCTATTGCGTAAACGCCAACTTTTGTTAACAATGCACCAAAGAAGGCAATAATTGCTATAGGTGGCGCATAATAAGCGCCTGGTAGCCAGATATACATTGGGAACACACCAGCTTTTGTAGCAAAGACAAAGATAAACATAATAAATATAATACTGATAATTCCTTTATCTTGTGTTGACAGTTGACTTAATTTTTCACTAATATCTGCTAAATTCAATGTGCCTACAACAGAATAAAGCATTGCGACGGCTATAACAAAGAAAGCAGAAGATGTCACATTCACAAGTACATATTTTATCGTTTCACTCAATTGAACTTGTGTGCCACCAATAACTAATAAAATATAAGATGCCATTAAAAATACTTCAAAGAATACGAAAAGGTTGAAAATATCACCAGTTATAAATGACCCTATAACACCAGTGAGCATAAACATTATGGCAAAATAATAGTAATATGTTTCACGCTCGATACCTACAGATTGATATGAATATAAAATAATCAACATCGTTACAATTAAACTTGTAATCACAAGTAAAATACTAAAAATATCTGTAACAAAAACAATACTATATGGTGCATCCCATGAACCAAGTTCGAGTTTTATAGGTCCATCTCTGAGAATATTTTTTAAATTTATAAAAGCAAAAATTAATGTAATTGCAGTACCTGTTAATGCAACGTAGCGTTTAATTTTAGGGCGTTTACCAATAAAAATTAATGCAATAATTGTTAACATTGGTATGACGAGTAATGAAATAATAAGATTACTCTCTATCATTATCTAGCACCCCTTTCATACTTTCTACGTTGTCTGTACCTAGTTCTTTATAGCTTCTAAAAGCCAATACTAAGAAAAAGGCTGTTACAGAAAATGAAATTACTATTGCTGTTAATATGAGTGCTTGTGGAATTGGATCTACATATGAAGTGAACCCTTTTTCATAAATAGGGACTTCACCTTTCTTAAGACCACCCATAGTTATTAAGAATAAATTAGCTGTATGTGTTTGTAATGTAGTCCCAATAATGATGCGTATCAAACTTTTAGAAAGAATGAGATAGACGCTCATTGCAGTGAGAATACCACAAACAAAAATCATCACTATTTCCATTACTCATTCTCTCCAATCGCTAATATTATAGTCATTATTGTGCCAACAACCGCACATAAAACACCTAAATCGAAAAATGTGGCAGTGTGCATTTCTATAGGTTTTAAAATACCTAATGGAATCTCAAATGGCGTATGCGTAAAGAAGTTTTTATTGTATAGCCAACTCGCCATAGGAGTAGCTAAACAAAAGAATAACCCGATACCAATGAGTTTCTTGAAGTCCCATGGGTATATTTTACGCATAGTCTTAATATCGTAAGCCACTGCTACAATCACAAGTGAACTTGATAGTAGTAGGCCACCGACGAAGCCGCCACCAGGTGTATAATGTCCTGTTAAAAATAGGTGTAAACCAAACATAACGATTAAGAAGAAAATCACGATAGCTGAGTATTGGAAAATTAAATTATTTTTCTGTCTTTTCAATGTGAGTTCCTCCTTCATCATTTGGTTTGTTTTTATAACGAAGTTTAATCATTGTGTAAACACCTAAACCTGCAATACCTAGTACAGAGGATTCGAATAAAGTATCGGTACCACGGAAATCAACTAGAATAACGTTGACCATGTTTGTACCATGTGCTAAATCATATACATGCGCTTTATAAAATTCTCCAATTGAGCCAAAGTGTCTATTACCGTAAGTGATTAAACCTAATACTGTTACAACGGTACCAGCACCGATGGCAATAATAATGTTCAGCCATTTATATGAAGTTGATTCGTTATGTCTATTTAAATTCGGCAAATGATAGAAACATAATAAGAACAATGCAGTAGAAATAGATTCTACAACAAATTGCGTCAATGCTAAGTCTGGTGCACCAAAGAAAATAAAGAAGATCGCTACTGCATAACCTACTGCACTTGCCATGATGATACTGAATAGGCGAGAGCGTGCAAATATAATCATAGACGCTGCTGTAATGATAATGACTACGATGATCAATTCAAATGGTCTGATTTCACTAACATCTTTGAAGTTAACACTGAATGGTGTTACTAATAATGTCACAAGTGTGATTACGATTAAAGACGCGAAGATGATTAATAAGTTATTACGAGTAAACCCAGTAACGTAAGTGTTAGTAAATTGACTTGAATAGCCTGGGAATACCGTTCCAAATTTATCATACCAATAATTGATTGTTAGTTTTGTAGGTTGTGCTTTTAATAAGCTAATCCAATAACCAAAGCTAAGTATTAACAAAATTCCAGCGATGTAAATGCCTAATGTTGAGAAAAAGGCTGGTGTAAATCCATGGAACATATGAAACTCAGCTGTTGCGTTAGTATTATGACTGATTGCGTTTACTGCTGGTTCAATGATTGTCCCAGTCAATATTGAAGGGAAGAACCCAAAAACAATGACGAGTATTGCTAATATACCTGGAGAAATTAGCATTAATTTTGAAACTTCATGAGCTGATTTTGGTAAATTATTTGGTTTATAGCTACCTAAGAATATTTGACCAATAAACCTAACAGCATAGACAAAAGTGAATACGCTACCTAAAATTGCCACGATTGGTATGAGTATACCAATACTATTTAAACTGAAGATATTAGCGTGCGTAACTTCAATCATACTTTCAAGAAATTTCTCTTTTGATAAGAAACCATTAAATGGAGGAATACCTGCCATACTCAATGATGTAATTAACGTAATGGTAAAAGAAATTGGCATGATGGTTACTAAGCCACCCAATTTATTGACATCACGTGTTCCCGTACTGTGATCAATCGCACCAGTTACCATAAATAATGCACCTTTAAAAGTAGCATGATTTATAAGGTGAAACACAGCTGCCGTAAAGGCAGCAACGTAAATTTGACTGTCTGAGCCTTCGAAATGATAACTAACTGCTCCGATACCTAACATTGACATAATCATGCCAAGTTGTGAGACAGTTGAAAAAGCTAAGATACCTTTTAAGTCTTGTTGCT
Organism: Staphylococcus sp. GDY8P198P; assembly: GCF_017891615.1. Taxonomy (NCBI): domain Bacteria; kingdom Bacillati; phylum Bacillota; class Bacilli; order Caryophanales; family Staphylococcaceae; genus Staphylococcus; species Staphylococcus sp. GDY8P198P. Next base: position 373,893 of record NZ_JAESJQ010000007.1, on the reverse strand, counting down.
TTATTGCATTTAACGATGCCCAAAACAGAGTGATTAGCCCCACTGCAGTAATCGTCCAAATCCAACCTTGTGAAAGCGCGAATATTGGTGTCATACGTGCAACTAAATAAAGACCAGCTTTAACCATTGTTGCTGAATGCAAGTAAGCACTAACTGGCGTTGGCGCTTCCATTGCATCTGGTAACCAAACATAGAATGGAAACTGAGCTGATTTAGTCATCGCTCCTATGATTACAAAGATCATAGACAATATAAAGTAAGGGCTTGTTTGGATTTCAGACGCATGATTAATGAGTGTTTGAATACTAGTAGAATTACCTGCAAGTGATAGTAAAATAAGTCCACCTAGCAGAGAAAGACCACCCAACACAGTTATGAGCATTGATTTTTGTGCACCATAAATAGATGCTTGTTTTGTTCTCCAAAATGAAATGAGTAGAAAACTTGAAAAGGAAGTTAACTCCCAAAACAGATATAAGATAATGATATTATCTGATAATACGACCCCTAACATGGCACCCATAAAAAGCAAAAGGTAACAATAAAAATGACCTAATTGCTCTTGTCGACTTAAATAACTAATGGAATATAATACAACCAAGCTTCCGATGCCAGTTATTAGTAAACTGAATAATAAGCCTAAGCCATCAACGTATAAATCGAAATTCATGCCAAAATGAGGCATCCAATTTACTTTATGTACTACGCTTTTGCCTGACATTGTTGTCGAAATGATTGATAGAAAATATATAAATAAGACGACGGGGATAGGTAACACAAACCATCCTAAATGTATACGCTTATGTATGCGATATACAATTGGAATAATGAGTGCAAATATTAACGGTAATAATACCGCTATATGTATCAAACTCATTATTTTATCCTCCTTTTTAAAATAGTATAAGGTCATTATACATGAATAAGACTATTCTGAAAAACCACGTTAACCCTTGTGGAGCTTTAATTTAAAGTTTGTTTTAAATAAGAAGAAACACGGTATTTTTATTCAAAATTTTGTTTATATTGAATTGAATAATCTTTTTTTAATTGTGCTAAATTAGCAAGTGAGCAATTAGCATATTCAGTATTTTCTTCTTTTAATTTATTTTCTAAATTTGTAATTGCAATTTGTAAAGATTGTATATAATCCAGTTCTTCTACATTAAATGGTCTAAGTTTGGATTTTGACGTATAACGCTTTTCAAATTGACTTAAAGCTTTGCGCTCGTGAAAAAATACATTCTTCGTTTCATTTGGAAGGTGCAAGTCACCTTGCTTTGGATGTTTAATGACCTGTTCAATTTGAACAAGTACTTGATTGTCATCCTCTTCTATAACAGATACACCATAACTTCCAGTTTTATGTGCAAAACGATATAACATAATTCAATACACCCCTCATTTTATGTTAGAATACATATATCATCTTAACATGAAATGGAGAATAAAAATGTCGAACTATCCTCAGCTAAATTCAGAAGTAAACGAAAATGAAATAAAAATGGTTATGCATACGAATAAGGGTGATATGGCTTTCAAATTATTACCTGATATTGCACCTAAAACAGTAGAGAACTTTGTTACACATGCGAAAAATGGCTACTATGATGGTATTTCTTTCCATCGTGTCATCAATGACTTCATGGTACAAGGAGGCGACCCAACTGCAACTGGTATGGGTGGTGAAAGTATTTATGGAGGTCCGTTTGAAGATGAATTTTCACTTGAAGCATTCAATCTATACGGTGCTTTATCAATGGCAAATTCTGGTCCGAATACTAACGGTTCACAATTCTTTATTGTTCAAATGAAGGAAGTACCAGAATCTATGCTTAGCCAACTTGCAGATGGTGGTTGGCCGGAACCAATTGTCAAAGCTTATGGTGAAAAGGGTGGTACACCTTGGTTAGATCAAAAACATACTGTTTTTGGTCAATTATTAGAAGGTGAATCTACGTTAGAAGATATTGCTGCAACAAAGGTAGGACCGCAAGATAAACCTTTACATGATATCACGATTGATTCGATAGACATTATTGAAAAATAATATAAAACGTAGTTTGAACGGTAGTAAGTAAAACAATCTTTTATCGTTTTGAATTTTTATGAAACATTAATCGATTATATTAAAAATATAGAGAAGTCTAAGAGGCTGGGACAAATTAATTGTTCCAGTCTCTTACTATTATTTTGATATTTTTTAGTTATCTTTGTCAGAACATGGCGATGCAAACACATTAAGTAAAATAACGTTCTGACCAATCATTTGATGTTTTTTATTTTGAAAGGATTGAATCAAGTAACATTCTTAGGAGTTGTTCAAATACCTTTGTATAATGAGGTGCAATCCCAATTCAAGCAAGTATTGTATAACTGAATTTTGAAAAATCGTGAAATTTTTCTAGGTAATATTAGTACCATTGAATGATTTATGCTATTATGAACATGTTAAGTAAAACGAAATAAGGGGTTATCACGTTGAATAATCACTATAAAGTAGGTCAACATATCAAAGTTCGTGTGACTGGTATTCAACCGTATGGCGCTTTTGTAGAAACCCCTGACAATACTGAAGGATTAATCCATATTTCTGAAATTATGGATGATTACGTCCATAATTTAAAAAAGTTTTTATCGGAAGGACAAATTGTCAAAGCGAAAGTCATTTCAATTGATAAAGAAGGAAAGTTAAATCTTTCTTTAAAAGATAACGACTATTTTAAAAATTATGAACGTAAAAAAGAAAAGCAATCAGTATTAGATGAAATTAAAGAAACCGAAAAGTATGGGTTTCAAACAATTAAAGAACGCTTACCGGTTTGGATTAAACAGTCCAAAAACGCGATAAAAGATGAACAATCATCTTTTAAAAAACACTAACATCTTATTTTAAGATGTTAGTGTTTTTTATTTGTAAGGTAAATTTGTAAGTTAAGATAACACTATAAAACTATATGCGTGAGCATATAGTTTTATATTTAAAATCAGGAAAGTTAGAATTAAAATCGCTTAAAGTGATTATGCAATGACACTTAAGTATATTGTATATTAGGAGGATTTAATTTAATGGACAAAAAATTTCAACCGTTATTTGAAAAATTAAAATTACCAAATCAAGTTGTTTTAGATAATCGATTTGTACTAGCCCCATTAACGCATGTTTCATCTAATGATGATGGTACGATTTCTAATGAAGAGGTTGTGTACATGGAACAACGTTCTAAAGATGTTGGTTTAGCAATTTCAGCAGCAAGCAATGTTACAGATTTAGGTAAAGCTTTTCCTGGGCAACCTTCAGTAGCGTATGATTCTAATTTAGAAGGCTTAAAACGTTTGGCAAAAGCTATGAAGAAAAATGGTGCGAAAGCGGTTGTCCAAATACATCACGGTGGTGCACAATCTTTACCTAATTTAACGCCTGATGGTGATGTTGCGGCACCAAGCCCTATATCATTAAAAAGTTTCGGTGAGCAAGAAGCCCATCAAGCACGTGAAATTACTAATGATGAAATTGAATCAACAATAAAAGCATTTGGTGAAGCAACTCGCAGAGTCATTGAAGCTGGCTTTGATGGTGTTGAAATTCACGGTGCAAACCATTATTTAATCCATCAATTTGTATCTCCATATTATAATCGTCGTAATGATGAATGGGGAGAAGACCGTTATAAATTTGCTACAAGTGTAGTAGACGAAGTAACTGAAACTGTTAAAAAATATGGTAGTAAAGATTTTATCGTTGGATATAGATTTTCTCCTGAAGAAGCTGAATCTCCGGGTATAAGCATGGAAATTACAAAAGAACTAATTGAGCTATTAATAGAAAAACCTTTAGATTACTTACATGTTTCATTAATGGATATTCACTCTCAAACACGTGAAGGCCAGTACAAAGGGCAAGAACGTATTAAACTCATTTTAGAGTGGATTAATGGACGCATGCCACTAATAGGTATAGGATCTATCTTTACGGCTGAACAGGCTATTGAAGCAATTGAATCAACAGGTGTAGAACTCGTCGCATTAGGACGAGAAATCTTGTTGGATTATAATTTTGTAAGTAAAATTAAAGATGGAAAAGAAGATGAAATTCTATCTCACTTTGATCCACAAAGAGCAGATAAACACCATCTGCCACCAAAATTATGGGAACAATTTAATAAAGGCTTTTACCCATTACCCAGAACAGACAATAAATAAAATCTTTGAATATGAAGATGTTTATAGTATTTAACACCACTATATTTTCATAATGAAGGTAAGTATAAACATTTTACTAATGAAGCAACGTCAATTTCTATTGAATATATATAGAAATTGACGTTTTTTGTTTGTATAAAATTTTGATGAACGTTAAAGTAACCTTTTATATTTATAACAGTCAATGGTTGTTGCTGCTGACGTTTTTTAGGCAGATATAGCATATATGTCGGAGATATTTAACGATTTTTATATAAAATATTATAAATTTCAGACACTAAAATTAGCATAAATCTTGTGATAGTGATTTTAATCAAGAAGAATTAATAAATTTATTAAAATTGGCTTGTGTAAACAGTCGGGAATGTGTCATTATATTAATGTAAAGGCTTACATTTTGATAGCTATATTCTAAATTTAATATTTAAAAGTTGCTATGTGAGTTCTGTATCTACGATTTTATAGTATTTTCGGAAAATAGTTTTCGTAAGTGAATAAATACGTTATGCTATGAATGAGTATTGCCAATAAATTATTATATAATTCATACAAAGGGGAGATATTATGTCAAGATCTGAAGAAATCATTGAATTAACAAATCATTACGGTGCGCACAATTATGTGCCGCTTCCAATTGTAATTTCAGAAGCTGAAGGTGTATGGGTTAAAGATCCTGAAGGAAATAAATATATGGATATGCTATCTGCTTATTCTGCAGTAAACCAGGGTCACAGACATCCTAAAATTATTCAGGCTTTAAAAGATCAAGCTGACAAAGTGACTTTAGTATCACGTGCATTTCATAGTGATAACTTAGGAGCATGGTATGAAAAAATATGTAAGTTAGCTGGTAAAGACAAAGCCTTACCTATGAATACAGGTGCAGAAGCAGTTGAAACAGCATTGAAAGCTGCGCGACGTTGGGCTTATGATGTGAAAGATATTGCACCTGATCAAGCTGAAATTATTGCATTCAATGGTAACTTCCATGGTCGAACAATGGCGCCAGTATCATTGTCATCTGAACCAGAATATCAACGAGGCTATGGTCCATTATTAGATGGGTTCCGAAAAGTCGATTTTGGTAACATAGATGCTGTTAAAGAAGCAATCAATGAAAATACAGCTGCTATTTTAATTGAACCTATTCAAGGAGAAGCAGGAATCAATGTCCCACCAGAAGGTTATTTAAAAGAAATTAGAGAATTATGTGATGAACATAATGTATTATTTATTGCTGATGAAATTCAAGCAGGACTTGGACGTTCAGGAAAATTATTTGCTACTGATTGGGATGATGTAAAACCAGACGTATATATTTTAGGTAAAGCTCTAGGCGGTGGTGTATTCCCAATATCAGTTGTATTAGCTGATGAAGAAGTATTGGGCGTATTTACGCCTGGTTCACACGGATCAACGTTTGGTGGTAATCCATTAGCGTGTGCTGTATCAATTGCAGCCTTAGATGTATTAATTGATGAAGATTTAGCAGGACGTTCTTTAGAATTAGGTGAGTACTTTAAATCAGAACTTGAAAAAATCAATCATCCAGCAATTAAAGAAGTACGTGGTCGTGGATTATTTATTGGTATAGAACTAAATGAAAATGCTAGACCTTATTGTGAAAAGTTAAAAGAAGAAGGTTTATTATGTAAAGAAACACATGATACAGTAATTAGATTTGCACCACCTCTTATTATTTCCAAAGAAGAATTAGACTTTGCATTGGATAAAGTAAGAAATGTTTTTAAATAAAAATGTTCTGTAACTTAAGTTTTGAAAACCCTTTAAAAAGCAAAATCTTATGTTACAATTATCGTGAAAGCGAAATCATTAGTAACGAAAAAGAGGCGAAATGAATCATGACTGAGAATAATAATTTAGTTACTTCTACGCAACAAATTATTAAAGAAGCATTGCATAAATTGGGATTTGATGATGGGATGTATGATTTAGTAAAGGAACCATTAAGATTCCTTGAAGTACGCATTCCTGTACGTATGGATGATGGTACTGTTCAAACATTTAAAGGTTATCGTGCTCAACATAATGATGCTGTTGGACCAACAAAAGGTGGGGTACGTTTCCATCCAGACGTTGACGTTGAGGAAGTTAAAGCATTATCTATGTGGATGACATTAAAATGTGGTATCGTCGACTTGCCATATGGTGGCGGTAAAGGTGGCATCATCTGTGATCCTAGACAAATGAGTATACATGAAGTTGAACGTTTATCTCGTGGTTATGTGCGTGCGATATCTCAATTTGTTGGACCTACAAAAGATATCCCAGCACCAGACGTATTTACTAACTCACAAATCATGGCTTGGATGATGGATGAGTATAGTTCATTAGATAAATTTAATTCACCAGGGTTTATTACTGGTAAACCGATTGTATTAGGTGGATCACAAGGCAGAGATCGCTCTACAGCACTAGGTGTAGTAATTGCAATAGAACAAGCTGCTAAAAGAAGAGGTCTAGAATTGAAAGGTGCACGTATCGTTATTCAAGGATTTGGTAACGCGGGTAGTTTCTTATCTAAATTCCTATATGATATGGGAGCAAAAATTGTTGGTATTTCAGATGCTTACGGTGCATTACATGACCCAGATGGTCTTGATATCGACTATCTTTTAGATAGAAGAGATAGCTTTGGTACTGTAACAAATCTATTCGAGGAAACAATTTCTAATAAAGAATTGTTTGAACTTGATTGTGATATTCTTGTACCTGCAGCGATTGCTAATCAAATCACTGAAGACAATGCAAATGAAATTAAGGCTGATATAGTTGTTGAAGCGGCTAATGGCCCAACAACACCAGCTGGCACACGTATTTTAACTGAACGTGGTAAATTGCTTGTACCTGATGTGTTAGCAAGTGCAGGCGGCGTAACAGTTTCTTACTTCGAATGGGTACAAAATAATCAAGGTTATTATTGGACAGAAGAAGAAGTAAATACAAAATTGCGTGAAAAACTTATCACAGCCTTCGATACAATTTATGAGTTATCACAAAATAGAAAAATTGATATGCGCTTAGCAGCCTATATTGTGGGTATTAAACGTACTGCTGAAGCTGCACGTTATCGTGGTTGGGCTTAATTAAATATTTTAATTTGTAGAAAAAGAAGAAGTTCTTGTACGCAAGAACTTCTTCTTATTTTTATTTTATTTATTTTTTTGTTCATCATCTTGAATCACTTGTTTATATAAATCAGGGTAATTTGTGAAAACACCATCTACCCCATATTGATTTAAGCGGTGCATATCAGCTTCATTATTAACGGTGAAAGGATGTACGAGCAGACCAGCCCTTTTAAGATTTTTAACATTTTGTTTTGTTAAATCTGTATATTCAGGGCCGACACCAATTGCGTATTGACGAATTTGATTAAAATCCTGTTGGGTTAAAGAGAGTAATTCACCTTTATCTAATAATCTGATTAAAGGGACATTGCTATTTAACTGATGCAATTTACTTAAGCTTTCAGGTGAAAATGATTGTAATAAGACATGTCCTTGATTCAGTGATTGTTCATTAAGCATATTGTGGTTGTTTAGTGTTTTTAATACTGCTTCTTCCATCCCTGGGTAAACATCTGGTGATTTAGTTTCAATATAATAATTTGCATTTGTACCATAGCGTTCTAATATTTCATCTAATGTAGGGATTTTAGCACCTACATAATTTGAATTAGCATACTGAGGATTTGCGGCATTAAATTTACTTCCAGCATCTAATTGTTTCAGTTCCTTTAGTGTATATGAATCAACTCTACCAGTACCGTTTGTTGTTCTATCTACAGTTTCATCATGCATTGCAACTAGATGACCATCTTTAGTCATCTGAAGATCGATTTCGATATAAGAAGCACCCATAGCATTATGGCTTTTATCATATGAATAAAAAGTATGTTCTGGCGCATAGCCACTTGCACCTCTATGCGCGACCGTTGTATATTTCTCGCCCGTTAGATTTTGTGCTCTATTTGGATTATGTGAGTTATTATCCTTTTGGTTTGATGGTGTGGCATGTTGTTGTGTTTGAACATTGTGGTTATTTTCGTTTGCTGATGTTATAGATGTCGTTCCAATTAAAGTTAAAGATAACATTGCTATACTCGTGGATAGTACTTTTTTTAAATTTTGCAAGAATGGATCACTCCTCGATATGTATTTACATATCAACCCTACAAAATAAAAGTGTGTTTGAGAATAACATTTACAGGATTAAAATTTAAGTTTTATAAAGTTAATATTTTTATAACAATATATTAAAACAATTAAAACCTTTCTAGTATAAATATAATAGGAAATATTATTTTTTGTATCACGCTATCTTCATATAAGACTCCAAATCAACAAAATAAACGTCAATTTCTATAGAAATTGACGTTTACATGTAGTTAAAGTTACTATGTTGGTGATTTAATTGTTTTATCTTTTTTTAAAATTTTCAATAGCTAACTTAATCTCATCTCTAACACGTTGGAATTCTGACCACGATTTACCAGCTGGATCATCAAAACCCCAATGTTCTTTTTTGACATTTGGCGGTAATATTGGACAATTCTTATCTGCATCACTACATAATGTTACTACCAAATCTGCTTGCGCTAAGATCTCATTATCTATCAAATCTGATGTATGATTTGAAATATCAATATCTACTTCTTTCATAGCTTCTACAGCTTTAGAGTTGACACCATGTGTTTCAATACCAGCAGAATAGACATGCCACGTTTCACCTAATATATGCTTTCCCCAACCCTCAGCCATTTGGCTACGACATGAGTTTCCTGTACATATAAAATAAATTGTTTGTTTGTCCATTATAAATACCTCTTTTCTTAAAATATGATGAGTGTAAGGTATAAACCTAACAATGTTACAAATAATACTGGAATGGTAATGATAATACCTGTTCTAAAATATGTTCCCCATGAAATTTTTACACCTTTTTGTGTTAAAACATGTAGCCATAATAACGTTGCTAAAGAACCGATAGGAGTGATTTTAGGACCTAAGTCAGACCCTATAACATTCGCATAAATCATGCCTTCTTTCATCGTTCCTATTACATTAGATTGGCCAATAGCGATAGCATCTATTAATACAGTAGGCATATTGTTCATAATTGATGATAAAAAGGCTGATATAAAGCCCATACCCATGATACTGCTAAATAATCCATAACTTGAAACGTTGGATAATATATCTGCTAAAATTGTGGTGATACCAACGTTTTTTAATCCAAACACTACTAAATACATACCAATAGAAAATAGCACAATGTTCCAAGGTGCGCCTTTAATCACTTGCTTGGTATGAACTGCTTTAGATTTACGAGCTAAGAGCACAAAGATAAAAGCAATGATACCAGCAATAATTGATACAGGGATATGAATAAATTCACTTACAAGATAGCCAACGAGCAATATGGCTAATACAATCCATGAAATTTTGAATAATTTGGGATCTTTAATTGCATCTCTAGGCGTTGTAAGATTTTCAGTATCGAATGTTTTTGGTATAGATTTTCTAAAATAAAGCCACAACACGAGGATGCTAGCTATTAAAGAAAATATATTAGGGATTATCATACGACTAAAATATTCAATAAAGCCAATATCAAAGTAATCAGCAGAAACAATATTTACTAAATTACTTACAATTAAGGGCAATGATGTTGTATCAGCAATAAAACCACTGGCGATAATAAAAGGGAAAATCACTTTTTTATTAAATCCTAAATTTCTTACCATTGCTAATACGATAGGTGTTAAAATTAAAGCTGCGCCATCGTTGGCGAAAAATGCTGCTACTATGGACCCTAACAACATGATGAAAACAAACATTTTTAAGCCATTACCTTTTGAAGCTTTAACCATATGTATTGCAGACCATTCAAAAAATCCAATTTCATCTAATATTAATGAAATAAGAATAACAGCAACAAATGTTAATGTGGCGTTCCAAACAATGCCAGTTACTTCTATTACATCGGAAAAACTAACTACACCTGTAATAATAGCTATGATAGCCCCAGCCAAAGCCGTAATACCAATATCTAATCCTTTAGGTTGCCATATGACAAAAGTTAATGTTAAAAGAAAAATTATAATTGCTAAAATAGTCATGTTTAACACTCACCTGATTTCATATTTTTGCATACGCAGTGTTGGTTAGATGTGTTAATCATATTGAGACTTTGATTGATATCATCTAAAATAGCATGATTAAGCTGGTACATACGTTTATTGCCATTTTTGCGTGTATTTACTAACTCGTGATCTACTAATGACTTCATATGATGACTTAGTGTAGGTTGTGAGAATTGAAAATGTTCCAACAAATCACATGCACATAATTCACCACAAGAAAGTAAATCTAATATTTCTAATCTGCTTGAATCGGATAAAACTTTAAGCAATGCTGAAAGTCTTTTATAAGACATAAGTATACCTCCTAAACAATAAATAGATTAACATCTATATAGAAATTCGTCTATATAGTTTTGAGCTAAATAGTAAAGGGGGGTTATTGATTTTATTCAAAAATAGGTGATGTTGAATAATTTATTAAACTTATATAATGGTATATCGAGTAAAGTAAGTGAAATGTAATAAAGCGAAGCGGTTTGGATAGTGTAAAAAAGAGTCTGCGACAAAAAGTTTTGGACAAATGTGACGTATTTTGGCAAGACTCTTGTGGAAATAGGGCAAGCTGAAGACTACAGGCTGAAGCTGTCCCTTAAGAAAGCGAGCCATCAATAAGAAGTATTGAATAAAAAGGAGCACTCAGATGAATTGAATTAAATCATCTGAGTGCTATTTTTCTGAGATTTATGTCCCAGATTCTGTTATAAAGTTTTTTAATTTGTATCTTGTTGCTGCTTAATGACTGATAATTGGTGTTCCACAGCTGCTTGTCCAGTTGAGCCATAACTAATTCTACGGCTAACACAATTTTCTGGCTTTAAGAAATCATAAATATCTGCATCGATACTTGTATGCGCATTTTGATATTCTTCCAATGGCACATCTAATAAATAGACATTATGTTGAATTGACCATAGTACGATTTTCCCTACAATTTCATGTGCTGTTCTAAACGGAACTCCTTTATTGACTAGGTAATCTGCCAGTTCAGTAGCATTTGAAAAATCATTATAAACAGTTTGATGTAGACGATCGACATTCACAGTCATTGTATCTATCATACCTGCAAAAATACGCAAGGAACCTTTTATCGTGTGAACAGCATCAAACAAGCCTTCTTTGTCTTCTTGCATATCTTTGTTATATGCTAAGGGTAAACCTTTGAGCGTCATTAATATGCTCATTAGGTTTCCTGTCGTACGTCCTACTTTACCTCTTATTAACTCTGCCATGTCAGGGTTTTTCTTTTGAGGCATGATTGACGAGCCTGTTGAAAACGCATCCGATAAAGTTACAAAATTGGCTTCTGCTGATGACCAAAAGATAATTTCTTCAGCAAAACGCGATAAATGTATCATTGTTAATGATATGTTATGCAATGTTTCTACAATATAATCTCTATCGCTTACAGCATCTATACTGTTTTCGTAAACAGAATTGAAATTCAATAAAGATTGCGTTTCATGACGATCGATTGGATAAGTCGTTCCACTTAGTGCAGCAGCGCCAAGTGGGGAAATATCGATACGCTTCAAACTATCCTGAAAACGCGATTTATCTCTATCTAACATCCAGTAATAAGTTAGTATATGGTGTGCAAATGAAATGGGCTGCGCTCTTTGTAAATGCGTATAACCTGGCATAATTGTATTGACATGTTGTTCTGCGATATTGACGATGGTTTGTTGCAATTCATTGACGAGCTCAATAATCTGAGTAACTTCATCTCTTGTATATAAGTGCATATCAGTAGCGACTTGATCATTTCTGCTACGTCCTGTATGCAATCTACCGCCTGCATCACCGATACGTTTAATTAATTCATGTTCGATGTTGAGATGAATATCTTCTAAAGAAACATCGAACGTTAAATTACCTTGTTCATAATCATTTAAAATCGCTGTTAAACCATTAACTATTTGCTTACAGTCTTCATCAGTTATGATATCTTGTTTGGCTAGCATTTTAGCGTGAGCAATACTTCCTTGCACATCATATTGAATGAGTGTTTTATCAAAGTGAATGGAGGCATTAAATTCATCGACCCAATCTTCGGGCTGCTCACTAAATCTTCCTCCCCAAGCTTTATTACTCATCTAAGTAACCACCATGTAACATAGAATTAACTTTTGTAGGTAAACCAAAGATATCAATAAAACCGACTGCAGATTCTTGATTAAATGCATCTTCCTTAGTATAAGTAGCTAATTTTTCGTTATATAGTGTATGAGGTGATTTTCTGCCGTTTACAACAGCACTGCCTTTAAATAATTTAATACGTACATCACCAGAAACGAATTTTTGTGTACTATCCACAAAAGCTTTTAAGCTATCTGTTAGTGGAGAGAACCAAAGACCATTGTATGTTTGTTCCGAAAATTGTTTTTCAATAACAGGTTTAAAATGAGCTACATCTTTAGTTAAAGTAATCGTTTCAAGTGCTTTGTGTGCTTTCATTATGACTTCTGCTGCAGGCGTTTCGTATACTTCTCTTGATTTAATACCAACGAGTCTATTTTCCACATGATCAATTCTACCAATGCCATGTTTACCAGCTAATTTGTTTAAATCTAAAATTAATTGACTTAACTTATAAGATTTACCATTTAAAGCGATAGGTAAGCCTTGTTCGAACGTAAGTACGATCTCATCAGCTTCGTCAGGTGTATCTTCAATTTCATTTGTTAAGTCAAAGGCATCTTTAGGTGGTGCGGCATATGGATCTTCTAAAATACCACATTCATTACTTCTTCCCCATAGATTTTGATCAATAGAATACGGAGAATCATGTTGGATAGGTACTGGAATATTATGTTTGATTGCATAATCAATTTCTTCTTCACGGCTCCAAGCCCATTCTCTCACTGGAGCAAATACTTTTAACTCTGGGTCTAACGCTTTTATCGCGACTTCAAAACGAACTTGGTCATTACCTTTTCCGGTACAACCATGCGCAATACCTACTGCATTTGTTTTACTTGCAATTTCAACCAATTTTTTTGAAATTAAAGGTCTTGATAATGCGGAGACTAGGGGATATGTGCCTTCATACATCAAATTGCCTTTGATTGCATATGAAACAAAATCTTCACTGAATTCTTCAGTGGCATCAATAATATGACATTCAATTGCTCCCATATCTAAAGCTTTTTGATGAACTAGGTCTAGGTCCTTACCTTCACCAACATCCAAGCAGCAAGCAACGATATCATAGCCTTTATCTATCAACCATTTTACTGCCACACTTGTATCTAAACCGCCGGAATATGCTAAAACTATTTTTTCCTTCATATATTACACCTCAATTGAATTTTTTAATATGTTGTTTATAAATTTGATATTAGTAAGTATAGCAGAAGAATTATGAAAATAAAACCATTTTTATACATAATTATGCAAATTGTAGAAATTTCTTACAATTTAAATTTTGCTTATAGTGCTCATTTATGAGTTTGTTTGAGCTTTGTCGGATTTATAGAAATGTATATATTGATGAATATATAATTAGATATTCTGTTTGTTATATAATAAAAGAATAAGCTAAAATATTTATAAAAAATCTTGTTTTATAGGCTAGTTGTTTGAATAGTCAAAATAAACTTAGTAAAATATATATGAAATCAAAAACACTGGAGGCAATTTAGATGACTCATATTCAATTAGATTATGGTAAAACTTTAGAATTTTTCGGCGAACATGAATTACAGCAACAAAAAGATATTGTTAAATCAATTCATAACACAATTCATGAAGGAGTAGGTGCTGGTAGTGACTTCTTAGGTTGGATTGATTTACCTATTAATTATGATAGAGAAGAGTTTTCACGTATTTTAGAAGCTTCTAAACGTGTTAAAAAAAATTCAGATGTATTTGTAGTGATTGGTATTGGTGGTTCATATTTAGGTGCACGTGCTGCAATTGAAATGTTAACACCAGCTTTTAGAAATAGTGATGAATATCCTGAAATTGTCTTTGTAGGTAATCATTTATCTTCGACATATACACAAGAATTAATTCATTATTTAGACGGTAAAGATTTTTCAGTTAATGTTATTTCTAAATCTGGTACAACAACAGAACCAGCAGTTTCATTCAGACTATTTAAACAAATCTTAGAAAATAAATACGGTAAAGAAGAGGCCAAACAGCGTATTTTTGCAACTACTGATAAAGAAAAAGGTGCTTTAAAACAATTAGCAACAAATGAAGGCTATGAAACGTTTGTAGTTCCTGATGATATTGGTGGCCGTTACTCCGTTTTAACAGCAGTAGGCTTATTACCAATAGCTGTTGCAGGTATTGATATTGAAGCTATGATGGGCGGTGCTGCTAAAGCTAGAGAAGAGCTTTCTTCTGAAAACATAGAAGATAATATTGCTTATCAATACGCTAGTATTCGTAATATTTTATATGCAAAAGGCTATGACACTGAAATGTTAATAAACTATGAACCTTCAATGCAATATTTCAACGAGTGGTGGAAACAATTATTTGGTGAATCAGAAGGTAAAGATTACAAGGGCATCTATCCATCCAGTGCAAACTATACAACTGATTTACACTCACTTGGACAATATGTACAAGAGGGCCGTCGTTTCTTATTCGAAACGGTTGTCAAAGTAAATACACCGAAACATAACATTACTATTGAAGAAGATAGTGAAAACTTAGATGGATTAAATTATTTAGCAGGCAAAACAATTGATGAAGTGAACACTAAAGCCTTTGAAGGTACTTTATTAGCACATACTGATGGAGGCGTACCGAATGTAGTGATTAATGTTCCTCAATTAGATGAAGAAACATTTGGTTATCTTGTTTATTTCTTTGAAATGGCTTGTGCGATGAGTGGCTACCAACTTGGAGTCAATCCGTTTAACCAACCAGGCGTAGAAGCATATAAACAAAATATGTTCGCGTTATTAGGTAAGCCAGGTTTTGAAGATAAAAAAGAAGCATTAGAAAAACGTTTATAATTTTATCTATTTATTAATTTAAAAAATGACTGACAAAATGATTTCCGCACTAATCAGGCGGGAATCATTTTTTGTATGTGCCTTATTTTATCAATGCACATCATCATTTCTGTGAGATGTCATTAACCTTTTTGGTACTTGAGACTGATATTTGTACAAAAGCATACATAATTGTTTTAAAATCGCTATAATACACTTATAATTATCGTTGACTAACAATGGTAGGGACTGATGAAATGACTCAAGAACAAGTGCAGTATTGGTTTGATTTATTTGGCAGTTTAGGTTATATCGTAGGGTTTTTATTGCCTTTTATTGAAGCTTTTATCCCAGTACTACCTATTATTGTATTTGTGATTGTTAATGTGAATGCGTTCGGATTGTGGATGGGAACATTATTAGCATGGTTGGGTACTGTTTTAGGGAGCTATCTTGTATTTTTAGGCTTCCGCAGATTGAACCATACACGTTATATGAAAAAGCTACAGCAACGTACCTCAGTTCAGAGGTTAATTCATTTTATAGATAGAAAAGGGGTTATCCCTATTTTTATCCTATTATGTTTTCCATTTACACCAAGTGCATTAGTGAACTTGGTAGTAAGCCTGTCGCATATCAGAGCACACGTTTATCTTGTAGTATTGTTCAGTTCGAAATTGGTAATGATCGGTTTGATTGGATGGTTAGGTAATGATATTACGACACTATTTACAGAGCCGTTAAGGTTGATTATCATTATTATTGTTATTATTGTCGTTTGGTTTATAGGTAGAAAACTTGAACGATATTTTATGCATTCTCCAGAGGAGTGACAATTTGGGTAAGATAGTAAAACATTTGATTTCTATAATATTTGCGATTATTATTGTAATATTGATTCAGACTTTTATTGTTACAGGAGCAGTTATACAAGATAAAAGTATGACGCCGACGTTGAAACAAAACGATCGTGTGATTGTTAATAAAATCAAAACAACTTTTAACATGTTAAAGCTAAACGATATCATCATGTACCATAAAGGTGACGATGTACATATTGGTAGAATTATCGGGAAGCCCGGCCAATCTATAACCTTTAAAAATAATCAATTGTATAGAGATGACAGACAAGTAGATGAAAGGTATACTGAGTCAAGTATTGATGATTTGTCCCTCAGAAATATTAAAGGTTCTGAAGGAGATGTTATTCCACCAGACGAATACTTTGTACTGAATGATAATCGTGAAATAAAAAATGATTCTAGAACAGAAGGCTTTGTTCGACAAGAAGACATTATTGGTGATGTAAGTTTAAGGTATTACCCTTTAAGCAACTTCACAGTAAACTTTAAATAAATAGACGAGGTGTAAAAAGTGAAAAAAGAAATACTAGAATGGATTGTGTCAATTGTTGTCGCAGTAGCGTTAGTATTATTGATTACAAATTTTGTTGCAAAATCATACACAGTCAAAGGGGATTCTATGGATCCAACCTTAAAAGATGGTGAACGTGTAGTTGTAAATATGATTGGTCAAAAATTAGGACATTTAGAAAAGGGAAATGTCATTGTATTCCATGCTAATAAAGAACAAGATTATGTAAAACGTATCATTGGTACGTCTGGAGATAACATTGAATATAAAAAAGACCAATTATATGTTAATGGTAAAAAAGTTGATGAACCTTATTTAGATTACAATGAAAAACATAAACTAGGTGAATATATTACAGGTACTTATAAAACAAAAGAAATCAATCAAGTTGATGGTAAAAACAAAATTCCAGAAGGGAAATTGTTAGTATTAGGTGATAATCGTGAAGTAAGTAAAGATAGTCGTTCATTTGGTTTAATTGATGAAGATAAGGTAGTAGGTAAAGTTTCGTTTAGATATTGGCCACTAAATAAAATGACATTTGGATTTAATCCAGATGTCAGTTATGAATAGATAATATATGCATATATCCTGAGACATACAAATGTCTCAGGTTTTTTCTATATAGAACGATTGTACAATTTGTGGTTTGTTAACCGTTTGAGAAATGTTTTATAAACATGAAAACAATACAGTACTTAATTAATATATATGAACTTAAATGTAGGTAAATCACATAGACTAATAAACAAAGTACAATGCTTAATATGTTAAAATATAAATCAAAGGAGTTGTTGTATGCAATGGAATTCAATGCTTATATTGGGAGAGCTGGCACTAGTAAATCATACAGTGTAATAGAAGAAATAAAAACGAAAATGAAACAAAATCCATTAGGGGATCCTATTATATTAATCGCACCTACCCAAAACACTTTTCAGTTAGAACAAGCTTTCGTAAACGATCCATTATTATATGGTAGTTTGAGAACTGAAGTGCTCCATTTTGAACGATTAAGTCATCGTGTTTTTCAAGAAGTTGGAGGATTAACAGAACAACAGTTATCCAAAGTTGGTACTGAAATGATGATTTATGACATTATTCAACAACATCAGTCACAGTTAAAATTGTATCAATCACAAGTGAAATACTATGGTTTCAGTGAAAAATTATATGAACAAATACAAGATTTTAAGAAATATGCGGTTTCACCACAACATATTGAAGAGTATATAGCAACCAATCATTTACAAACGAGAACTAAGCATAAATTAGAAGACATTGCATTAATATATAAACAATTGGAAGATAGAATTCGTGGTGAATATGTTTCTACTGAGGATAGTTTGCAACGATTTATTGAGGTGATGAATCAGTCTGAATGGTTGCAACGTGCTGAGATTTACATTGATGGATTTCATAACTTTTCTACAATCGAATATCAAATCATTCGGTCATTAGTTCAAAATACTAAAAAAGTTACGGTTGCTTTAACTACTGATGGAGATAAAGATGTTTTTAGTTTATTTAGAAAGCCATCAGAATCTTTAACACATATGCAAGATATCGCAAGTGAATTAAATATTGATTTAAATATTAAGCAATTTTATCAACAACAAAGATTCATTCACGATGATTTAAAACATTTGGAACAAAACTTTAATGCATTGCAATTTGAACCCATTGCGTCAAAAGGACACATCTCTATCATAGAATCATCAGTGATGCGAGAAGAAATAAATGAAGTTGCAAGACGCATTCTAAAAGAAAATCGTGAATTGGGTAGACGGTTTCAAGATATTGCTATTTTATATAGAGATGAGACATACGCATATTTAATGGAATCTATTTTACCCCAATATGACATCCCGTATAATATTGACGTGAAGTCATCAATGACACATCATCCTATAATGGAAATGTTCCGTTCATTAATTGAAGTACTTCAGACAAATTGGAACTTTGAACCGCTCATGCGTTTGTTTAAAACAAATATTTTAACTAAAAAATTTAAAGACAGCCAATACTTAATTGATATTTTAGAAAATTTTGTATTAGAACGTGGTATTTATGGAAAACGTTGGATAGATGATAAATATTTCCAAATTGAACAATTTAGAAAAATGGGTTTAAAACGACAACCTTTAACAGAAGAAGAACGTGAAACATTTGAGAGGGTCATCCAATTAAAAGTAGATGTGATAGATAAAATTATGCGCTTTGAAAATCAAATGGCTAATGCAACAACAGCTGTTGATTTTGCAACGGCATTTTACGAAGCAATCGAATCATTTGATTTACCGAGCCAGTTAATGACAGAACGTGATACGTTAGACGCTGAAGGCGAACACCGTAAAGCAGAAGAAATTGATCAAATATGGCACGGTTTTATTCAAACATTAGATGATTTAGTGACAGTATTTGGTACTCAAGATTTAACAAAAAGTAGATTTTTAGAGTTGTTAGATATTGGTTTGGATCAATTGGAATTTGTAATGATTCCTCAAACACTTGATCAAGTTAGCATTGGTACCATGGACCTAGCAAAAGTTGATAATAAGCAGCATGTGTATTTAGTTGGTGTAAATGACGGTATTTTACCTCAGACTGTTAGTGCTTCAGGCTTAATTACAGATGAAGAGAAAAAATACTTCGAAGAACAATCTGCGATTGAATTAAGTCCAACATCAGACATATTACAAATGGATGAAGCATTTGTATGCTATATTGCTATGACGAGAGGACGTTCAGAAGTGACATTCTCGTATTCATTAATGGGCGCAAGTGGAGATGAAAAAGAAGCAAGTCCATTTTTAAGTCAAATTCAGCAACTGTTTACAAATCTTGAAGTACAAAACATCCATCGTCAACATCAAGCAAATCCACTAACATTAATGGAACATCCACATCAAACAAAAATTGCATTATTTGAATCACTCAAAGCGTGGCTTGATGAAGAAATTGTCGCAGATACATGGTTAGATACATATCAAGTTATGAGAGATGATGAGAAATTAAATACGGGACTTAGTTATTTATTATCAGCACTCACTTACGATAATAAAACAGTACAATTAAGTGAAGCATTATCAAAAGATTTATATGGTACGACCATTAATGCTAGCGTATCACGTTTTGAAGGGTATCAATCATGTCCATTCAAACACTTTGCTTCACATGGTTTACGACTTAATGAACGTACAAAATATAAACTAGAAAACTTTGATTTAGGTGATATATTCCATCAAGTATTAAAATTTATCTCTGAAAAAATTAATGGTGACTTCAAAAATTTAAACGTAAAGCAAATTCAAAAATTAACGAGTGACGCATTATCTGAAATTCTCCCAGAGATACAATTTAATTTATTAAATTCAACAGCTTATTATCGCTATTTGTCACAGCGCATAGGTTCAATAGTAGAAACAACTTTAACTGCGTTAAAATATCAAGGTAGTTACAGTAAATTTACGCCGCAACGCTTTGAAGCTAGCTTCAGAAAAAAACCAAGGGACAATCAAGAGCTATATGCTCAGCCTTTACAAACAACACAAGGGGTTCCTATCAATATTCGAGGACAAATTGACCGGATAGATACGTATAACCATGGAGATGAAAGTTTTGTAAATATTATTGATTATAAATCATCAAAATATAGTGGAACTTTAGATTTAACAAAAGTCTATTATGGTATGCAAATGCAAATGATGACCTATATGGATATTGTATTACAAAATAAATCTAGACTCGGGCTAACTAATATGACTAAACCAGGTGGGTTATTGTATTTTCATGTTCATGAACCACGTATAAAACTTGCTTGGAATGAATTAAATGAGACGAAAAGAGATTTAGAATTTATTCAATCTTTTAAATTAAGTGGCTTATTAAATAGTGATGAAGCAGTATTAGACGCTTTCGATACTCGAATAGAACCAAGCTATAATTCAGATATTGTACCTTTAGGTTTGAAAAAAGACGGTGGTATTAAGTCTAATAGTAAAGTTGCGGACGAAAAGACTATTTACAAATTAATCCAGCATAATAAACAAAATTTTATAGAAACAGCATCTAATATTATGGACGGTCATACAGAAGTAGCACCCATGAAATATAATCAAACACTGCCATGTGATTTCTGTAGCTATAAACCAGTCTGTCATGTTGATGGCATGATTGATAGTAAACGCTATAGAACTGTAGATGAAACAATTAACCCAATTGAAGCGATACAAAATTTGGAGTTAGAAAGTGAGGAAGAAGAATGATAAGTGAGATTCCTGTAAAACCAGCTGATACAAGGTGGACCGATAATCAGTGGAAAAGTATCTTTGCAAAAGATCAAGATATACTTGTAGCAGCAGCTGCAGGCTCTGGTAAAACAGCGGTCTTAGTTGAACGTATCATTCAACGCATTCTTAGAGATAAAATCGACGTAGATCGTTTATTAGTCGTAACATTTACTAATGCTAGTGCAAGAGAAATGAAGCAACGCGTAGACCAACGTATTCAAGAAGCATTTATTGAATCACCTGATAATACACATCTAAAGAATCAACGCATTAAAATTCATCAAGCTCAAATTTCTACACTTCACAGTTTTTGTTTAAAGTTAATTCAGCAACATTACGATGTATTAGATATTGATCCAAACTTTAAAACAAGTGGTGAAGCGGAAAATATTTTGCTACTTGAACAAACCATTGATGAAGTTTTAGAACAACATTACGATATATTAGATCCTCATTTTGTTGATTTGACTGAACAATTGTCTTCAGATAGAAATGATGAGCAACTTAGAGATATTGTAAAAAAAATGTATTTCTTTAGTGTTGCTAATCCCGATCCTTTGAATTGGTTAAGTCATCTTTCAACACCATATAAAGATAAAGCACAACAGGAAGCATTATTAAAATTGCTTAATGAGTTGGCTATGATATTTATGGAGTCAGCGTTAGAGTCATTAAATAAAAGTTATGATTTATTTATGATGCTTGAGCAAGTAGATAAGCAAATTGCAGTTATCGAAAAAGAACAACAATTTTTAGCTAAAGCTATGGAAAATGGCCATATAAATCATGAAACAATCGTGCAACACGAATTCGAAAAAACATTTCCTCGAAAAGATAAAAAGATTAAAGAAGCGAATGAAATGATGATAGATGCTTATGACGATGGTAAAGCATATTATGATAATTATAAAAAATTAGTGTCAAAAGTTAAAAATGATTATTTTTCAAGATCTTCAGAAAATCTAAAAGCAGATATGCAACGTTTAGCACCTAGAGTAGCTTATCTTAGTCTTATTACCAAAGATGTCATAACACTTTTTAATCAAAAAAAACGCAGTCGAAATATTTTAGATTTCTCAGATTATGAACATTTTGCTTTGAAAATTTTAACAAATGATGATGGTTCACCTTCAATCATTGCACAAGCTTATCGTGAACAGTTCGAAGAAATATTAGTAGATGAATATCAAGACACAAACAGAGTACAAGAAAAGATTTTGTCTTGTATTAAACGTGGTGCAGAACATGATGGCAACTTATTTATGGTAGGGGACGTAAAACAGTCGATCTATAAATTTAGACAAGCAGATCCTAGTTTGTTTATCGAAAAATATAATCGCTTTACTGAAGATGGTTCATCATATGGTTTACGTATAGATTTATCTCAAAATTTCCGTTCAAGATTAGAAGTGTTAACAACAACTAATTACTTATTTAAACATATGATGGATGAATCTGTAGGAGAGATTAACTATGATGATGCAGCACAATTGTATTATGGAGCTCCCTTTGACAACAAGCCACATGATGTGAATTTAAATATGTTAGTAGAAGATGCATCTTCTGATTTAAATGGTTCAGAACAAGAAGCAGAATACATTGTGCAACAAGTTGAAAAAATAATGAATAATCATGAAATCTATGATATTAAAACACAACAATATCGAAAGCCTAATTACAAAGATATCGTTATTTTAGAAAGGTCATATGGGCAAGCGCGAAAAATACAACAAGCATTTAAAGATCATAATATTCCGTTTCATGTGAATAGTAAGGAAGGCTATTTTGAACAAACAGAAGTACAATTGATATTGTCCTTTTTAAGAACAATTGACAACCCGTTACAAGATATTTATTTAGTTGGTTTAATGCGTTCCGTTATTTATCAATTTACAGAAGATGAATTATCAAACATTAGAGTGTTTAGTCCTCATGATGATTATTTTTACCAATCTATACAACATTATATGGATAATGATGTTGCCAATAAAAAACTAGTCAAAAAATTAAAATCATTTTTAAATGATATAGCTATGTATCAAGACTACAGTCAAAATCATCCTGTATATCAACTTATTGATAAATTTTACAATGATCATTATGTTATTCAATATTTTAGTGGACTTATTGGTGGCAAAGGTCGACGTGCGAATTTATATGGATTGTTTAATAAAGCAGTAGAATTTGAAAATTCTAGTTTTCGCGGCTTATATCAATTTATTCGGTTTATTGATGAACTTATGGATCGCGGAAAAGATTTCGGCGAAGAAAATATTATAGGTCCTAATGACGATGTTGTGCGAATGATGACAATTCATAGTAGTAAAGGGTTAGAGTTTCCATTTGTTATTTATTCTGGTTTATCACGTAAATTTAGAAGAGACGATTTACACAAACCTGTAATCTTAAACCAAAATTATGGACTTGGTATGACGTATTACGATGTTGAGTCAAATTTAGCGTATCCTTCATTATCTTCAGTCACTTTGAAAGCAATCGCAGAAAAAGAAATGGTTTCAGAAGAGATGAGATTGATTTATGTGGCATTGACGCGTGCTAAGGAACAATTATTTTTGATTGGTCGTGTTAAAGATGAGAAAGAATTAACACAACTTGAGCAGGTTTCTGTCTCGGAAACACATTTACCAGTAAGTTATCGAATTACAGCCCAAAGACCGATTGATATGATATATCCAATACTAGCAAAATATCAATCATCGTCATTACCAAGTGAAATGCGATTCGAGCAATCGATAGATGATATTGATGCTACGATGAAACCTTATGTGAAATTGACTACAGAATTTTATGAAGATGTTGCTTCAGAACAAGTTATTTCAGATAATGAACAGCGAACTGTTAGTGACATTGAGAATATGAATAGTGGCAATGACACCTTAAAAACACAAATACATCAACAATTAAGTTACGTCTATCCATATCAGGAAGCCATGGTAAAACCTTCAAAACAGTCTGTTTCTGAATTAAAACGACAATTAGAAACGGAACAAGCGGATACAAATTATGATAGAGTTCGACAGTATCGTATTGGTACTACTGCATACGAAAGACCTGCATTTTTAAGTCATCAAACTAAAAGAAAAGCAAATGAAGTTGGGACATTAATGCATACAGTAATGCAGCATTTGCCTTTTAAACAAGAAAGGTTAACTTCAGAAGAAATTGAAGCATTGGTTGAGCAGTTAATTGTTAAATCTATCATTCCTAAAGATGCAAAAGCTGATATTCAATTTGAAGATATTCATAAATTTGTTGAAAGCGATTTGTATCTTACGATAGCGCAAAGTGATTATATTTATCGAGAATTACCTTTCGTTGTTAATCAAGCAAAGGTAGACCAGTTGCAAGATGTAGAAACAGATGCATCAATTATTCAAGGGATGATTGATTTGATTTTTATTACAGATGATCAATATTACTTCGTTGATTATAAAACAGATGCTTTTAATAGACGTTTGCATATGTCAGATGAAGAAGTCGGAAATCAATTACGCACCCGTTATAAAATACAAATGGAATATTATAGAAACACCTTACAGACCATCCTTGGTGAATCTGTTAAAGGCTATCTATATTTCTTTAAGTTTGGTCAACTTTCAATAGATGATAAGTCGATAAAATAATGCTTTGATAAAGGAGTGCTAAACAGTGTCGACACAGCAGAGAATATTTGAATTGGATGCTTTACGTGGGTTCAGTTTGTTAGGCATTGTATTGATGAATATTTTGACTTTTAGTCTGCCATATGAAGAATCATTTCTTCCTGATTTAATGAAGGGTATAGATGAAAGTTTATTAAGAGGTGTTACGCTTTTTGTAATTAGTTCTTTTTATCCCATTTTCACTTTTTTATTTGGTTATGGTTTAGCCATAATGTATAAGCATAGTCTAAAAAGGTCAATGAAATACTATCCTTTTATTTATAGGAGATTAATATTTTTATTAATATTAGGTGCATTACACGGTTTTCTACTTTTTTCAGGTGATATTTTATTCAGCTATGCATTTACTGGGATGATTGCAGTATTATTTATTAAAAAAAATGCAAAGCAACTTTTTAAGATAGGAATTGTTTTGTATGTAATAAAAGTATTTATCTTGATTTTACCTACTTTTTTAGTGACACTCTTCGATGATCCATACAGTACTATTAACATAAGCGGATATAATGTTTCTGAAATCGTCAACTTAAAGCAAAGTGGTGAATATTTTAACTATTTAAAAATAAATGTTGCTGAAAATATCTATAATATTATAGATACAGTAACTTTTTCTGCATATTTTGAATTTTTACCGTATGTGTTCTTAGGAATGGCAGCACAAAAATACAACTTGATTGAAAAAGTACAATCCAATCAAAGTCGTCATCGTCATATTTTATACGTATTTGTTATGTTAGTTGTAGGATATGCTTTTAAAATGCCATATGTAATTGATTATGGAAACCAAGCTTTTGCTATCATTAGCGCTATGATTGGTGGTCCGCTTGTAGCATTTAGTTACATATTATTGTTTATTTATTGTTGTCAATTTAACCAGTTTTCTAAAGTAGTGCGTATTTTTAAGTATCCAGGAAAATTAAGTTTAACAGTATACTTAATGCAAAGTTTTATTTTTACATTTATTTTTGTAGGCTTAGGTTTTTATAATAAGCTGCCACTTTATGAATCTTATATTATCGTATTTATTGTATATAGTTTGCAACTTATTTTCTGTTATATGTATCTGAAATTTTATAGATATGGACCTATTGAATGGTTGTGGCGTAAAGTGACTTATTTAAAATAATGATGCGATATCCAAGAAGGTGTTTATTGAATTTTTTGAAAATAATGGGTATTTATTTGTGATTTGTTACTAAATATAGTTATAATATGTAATAAGATATAGATGAGGAGCTGATATTGAATGAAATTTTTATCATTCAGACATAATGAACAGACATCTTATGGTGTGAAAGTTAAAAGAGAAGAAGCTGCTTGGGACTTGAAAAAAGTCTTTGCAGATTTTGCGGAAGGAGACTTTCATCCTAAGACATTATTGAATGGTCTTCAACAAAACCAAATATTAGATTTCCAAGAACAAGTACGTAAAGCAGTCGTAGCGGCAGAAGATAGCGGCAGAGCTGAAGAATATAAAGTTGCATTTACAGATATTGAGTTTTTACCTCCAGTAACGCCAACAAATAATGTGATTGCTTTTGGACGTAACTATCAAGACCACGCAAGTGAATTGAATCATGAGGTACAACGTTTATACGTCTTCACAAAGGCAGCTTCATCGTTAACGGGTGATAATAGTGTAATACCAAACCATAAAGATATTACAGATCAGTTAGATTATGAAGGTGAGCTAGGTATTGTAATAGGTAAATCAGGTGAAAAAATTCCTAAAGCTTTAGCACTTGACTATGTATATGGCTATACAATTATTAATGACATTACTGACCGTAAAGCTCAAAACGAACAGGACCAAGCATTCTTATCTAAAAGTTTAACTGGCGGTTGCCCAGTTGGTCCATATATTGTAACAAAAGATGAATTACCAACTCCTGAAGATGTAAATATTGTAACCAAAGTAAATAATGAAATTCGCCAAGATGGTAATACAGGAGAAATGATTCTTAAAATCGATGAATTGATTGAAGAGATTTCAAAATATGTAGCATTACATCCTGGTGATATTATTGCTACTGGTACACCAGCTGGTGTGGGTGCAGGTATGGCACCTCCTAAGTTCTTACAGCCAGGTGATGAAGTAAAAGTAACGATTGATAATATTGGTACTTTAACAAATTTCATATCAGAAAAATAAAAATAAACGAATTAGGCTAATGATAATAAAGTTAGCCTAATTTTTTTGAAATAAAGTAGTGATATTGCTTTAAATTGAAATTAAAGATAAAATGTGAAGTGCAGAACTTTTTTTGAAAAACATATACTTTTTCAGTATGATTAGAGAAGTACGCTTTTAGTTTTGTAATTAAAAGCAATTATGTATTTATATTTTTTATAAAAAGTAAAAATAGTGTGGGGGTATCATATATGTTACATATGCATATTGCAAGTTGGGTATTATTAATTATCTTGTTTTTCGCAGCTTACTTTAATTTCTCAGAAAAACAAGGTGCAACACCTTATTTTAAACCAATTCATATGCTATTAAGATTATTCATGGTTTTAGTCTTAATTTCAGGATTTTGGATTTGGATTCAAGCATTTGGTGATGGAAATTCAGGCGGACACATGTTATTAACATTGAAAATGATATGTGGTGTTGCTGTAGTTGCGTTAATGGAAGTTACAGTTACAAAACGAAAAAAAGGACAATCAAGCAATGGTATGATGTGGGGCACGATTGCATTAATTATAATTACTATGATTATTGGTGTTATTTTACCGCAAGGCCCAATCACTCAAATGTTTGGTATGTAAAAAAAACGGAGACATTAAATTGTCTCCGCTCAGACTGTCGACCAAGTCTCTGACTTTGTTGGCAGTTTTTTTGTGCACGCTTTCCACGGGCACTGCCTTAGCCTGTAGTCTTCGGCTAGTGCGTTTCCAGCATGAGACGGCCCAAATCACTGCTACCATTAATCTGAAAATAGTATAATATATATTATACAGTGGTGGTGTTTATTATATTGAATAAATCAATTAACAAAATAGATCAATATGAAGTGATTTCTATCTCTGAATTAGTTCCTAAAAATCATTTATTGCGCGCCTTATAGCCTATCATGTTGATAATATCTTTTGGTCGACTATAAGGTGGAGCATAAGAAACTTCGAACTCAGTAAGTTCATCAATGGTTAATTTATGCAACATGCCCATAGATAAAACATCTATACGTTTATCAGCGCCATTTTTTCCTACAGCAGCAGCACGAATGATACGTCTGCTAGATTTATCGAAATAGACACGTAAATGTAACTTAGTATTTCCTGGGTAATAACCTGCATGTTCTCCTTGGTTAGCTTCTACTATTTCATAATCAAAGTTATCTAATTCTTGTGGCGTTACGCCAACACTGGCAAAGGTATAATCAAAGAATTTTACAATATTTGCGCCTAAATAACCCTTAAAGTGTACAGAAGTATTTCCTGCTAGTTGTTCTGCTATAATACTTGCTGCTCTATGAGCACCCCATGCTAAAGGTACATGTGCATTTAAGTCTACATGACGATAATGAGAAGTAATAATATCACCTAAAGCATAAATGTTTTCAATGTTCGTTTGGAACTGATCGTTTACTGGAATGTAACCTTTACTGTCCAAAGTTACATTTGATGATTGAATGAATTCTGAATTAGGTTTAACGCCAATCCCTTCAATAATCAAATCATAGTGTTCAACTTTACCAGATTTAAAAAGAACTTCATGACCATTCACTTTTACAATTTCTTCATTTAAACGATAGTTGATATCTCTTGCTTTCATTTCATCAAAAATGGGTTGATTCATATCACTATCCATTAATTTGTTCACATGAGTTGAACGATGTATTAATGTGCTATCAATCCCTCTATGATGTAAATTATCTAATATTTCTAATCCAATATATCCCGCACCAACGACAAGTGCTGTTTTAACGTTTTGTCGCTCGATAAAGTTTTCAATGGCATCAGTATCTTCCATGTTTCTTAATGTAAAACTGATATCACTGTTTAAGTTTAAAGAATTCGCGCTACAGCCAGGGCTTAAAATTAAAGTGTCATAGTCTTCTTCAAACGTCGTCTTGTCTTGTTTGTTAAAAACGGTAATTGTTTGAGTTTTGTCGTTAATTGCAGTTACTTCGTGATAGGGCTTAACAACAATCTTTTTAGAATCATAGAAAGACTCTGGCGTTGCTTCTAATACTTTGTCTCTAGAATCTACGACATTTCCTAAATAATAAGGCAGTGCACAGTTAGCAAAACTCATATCTCTATCTTTTTCAAAAACGGTGATTTCACTCTCTTGGTCTAATCTTCTGATTTGGCTAGCAACGGTTGCACCTCCAGCAACAGCCCCAACCACTACAATTTTATTCATAGTATATAGCCCCCTATAAATTTAATGATTAAATATGTGATTCTACTACTGTTTCATAAGATAAATTTAAATGGAAAAAATCATTTAAATAGCGACCAATACCATCGTCATTATTTGAATAAGTTACATGATTTGCGACATGTTTTAGTTCATCTAAACCATTTTCCATAGCGATGCCATGTTTGGCATATTTTATCATTTCTAAGTCATTATCTTCATCACCAAATGCAATAATATGATTTCTATCCACATCTAAATAGGATTTTACATAATCTATACCTCTTGCTTTACTAATACCTTGTTTTACGATTTCAATAACTGGGAAAGGTGAGCCCCATCTTCGGTGTTCAATGTTTTCAGCATAGAAACGTGTAAGCATTTGCTTAATTCTAGGAATCATAAACTCTTCAGCTTCGACTAAAATTGAAGTAGGTGATTCACTTAAAGAATTAAGTAAATCGCCGGTTTCTATTTTAGGGTTTCCCATTGAAAAACCATCAAATAATTTTTGGTCAAAATTATTTAAAAAGACATAATCTTTTACTTCAGCAATAATATTGGAAACACCAAAGTTGTTTAGTGACTGAATAATCTCATGTGATAAGTCTAAATCTAGTACTTCATGTTTATTTTTAAAATGATCATCTTTTGGATGATGCACGAAAGCACCATTAAAATTAACTACAGGTGTATTCATATTTAGTTCATGATAATAAATTTGACTGGCTCTGTATGGTCTGCCAGTTGCTATCATTAGTTTGTGTCCTTGCTTTTGTAATGTAGTTAAAACCTTTTTAGTATAAGGTGTAATTTTCTTGTCATCGTTTAACAGTGTTCCGTCTAAGTCTAAACAAATTAAATAAGAACTCATGTAAATCTCCTTTAAATTTAATAAATGATGTATGAATATCATAGCATTTTATTGGCGTTTTGTAAGATATTTGATATATTGTTAGTATGATTAAATACGAAGAGGTGAAATGTATGGATGAAGGATTAAAAGATAGCATACTAAATGCTTTAGAGATGGTAATTGACCCTGAGTTAGGAATCGATATCGTAAACTTAGGTTTAGTATATAATGTAGATGTTGATGATGAAGGCTTATGTACAGTGGAAATGACATTAACTTCTATGGGTTGTCCGCTTGGACCACAGATTATGAACCAAGTAAAAATGGTCTTAGCAGAAATTCCTGAGATTTCAGATACAGAAGTAAATATTGTTTGGAGTCCGCCATGGAGTAAAGAAATGATGTCACGTTATGCTAAAATTGCGCTTGGCATAGGTTAATAAAAGATAGATAACTAGTTTAAGTAACAATACGTTTGAATATGTATTGCTAACTTAAGCTAGTTTTTTTAATTTTAGAAAACATGTGGACGCTTTATGTCAGGCTATTTTAAAATTTTTTATTTCTATCGTTCAATTCATTAAAATAATTGCAGTTGTATTACATTAATATTACAATAGCTAGGTGAATAAATTAGATGTTTACGTAATTTTAGGAAAGTTTGTGGGGAAATGAACAATAATCTTGAAAATAATCGTGTGAAACGTAACACGCGCTATATGCCTGGTTTAGATGGTTTAAGAGCAATTGCAGTAATTGGTATTATTATTTACCATTTAAATAAGCAATGGTTAACTGGTGGATTTTTAGGTGTTGATACATTTTTTGTTATTTCTGGATATTTAATTACTAGCTTACTTTTAAAAGAATATGAAGAAACAGGGATAATTAATTTAAAAAACTTTTGGGTACGACGTTTCAAAAGATTGATACCTGCAGTACTAACTTTAGTATTTGTTGTAGTAGTAGCAACATTGGTATTAAAACCAGAAGAAATTGTTAATATAAAAAAGGATGCAATAGCAGCAATTTTTTATTTTTCTAATTGGTGGTACATCGCTTCAGATGTAAATTATTTTGAACAATTTGCTTTTATGCCATTAAAACATTTATGGTCCTTAGCAATTGAAGAACAATTTTACATTGTATTCCCAATCCTTTTTATATTCCTTTTATTAGCATTAAAAAAATACCGCAATGTTGTTTTGATATTTTGGATAATTTCATTAATTTCTTTACTTGTGATGATTATCATTTCACAACCGCATATGTCTCATTCTCGAGTTTATTTTGGTACAGATACGAGACTTCAAACAATGTTATTGGGTGTTATACTAGCGTTTTTATGGCCGCCATTTAAGTTGAAGAAAAATCCTCAAAAGACACTAACGCATATCATAGATGGTATTGGTGTTTTTGGTATTTCTATCTTACTTTTACTTTTTTATAAAGTTAATGATAATAGTGATTGGATTTATAACGGTGGATTTTATTTAATATCTGCAATGACGTTATTTGTCATAATGAGTGCTGTTCATCCATCAGGTTATTTTGCTAAAGTTATCGGTAATCCTATTTTTGTTATTATTGGTAAGAGATCTTATAGTTTGTATTTATGGCATTTTCCAGTTATTAGTTTTGTACATTCATATTATGTTGCTGGGCAATTACCGAATTATGTGTACTTTTTAGATATCATATTGACAATCATTTTAGCTGAACTCTCGTATCGCTATATTGAAACACCTTTTAGAAAAGAAGGTTTTAAAGCATTTTCTATAAAATTAAATAAAAAATTACCATTAGTAAGAACAGCTATTTTATTAATATTTATGATTCCAAGCCTATTTGTTTTAGCTGGTAGCTTTGATAAATTAGGGAAAGATATGATTACGGATAAAAAAACAACGTTTAAAACAGATGAATTTGATAAACAATTAGTGCGGCCTATACCAATTGATGAAGTAAACTTTTTTGATAAATCAAATTCTAAAAAAACGACAAAATCAGAAATATATACAAATATTAAACCATTGCTTATTGGAGATTCAGTGATGGTTGATATAGGTGAAAATTTTAAAAAAAGGGTGCCCAACGCAAAAATTGATGGTGAGGTTGGACGTAATTTATATGATGTTGCACCACTTGTAGAAAAACACTATCAATCATATAATAAAAGTTCCGATAAAATTGTGCTAGAACTAGGTACAAATGGTGACTTTAGTAAAGAACAATTAGATACGTTAATCAATAAATTCGGAAATGCACAAATTTATTTAGTGAATACACGCGTTCCGAGAAGTTATGAAGGTCACGTGAATAAATTGATGGCAGATGCCGCTAAAGCACATAAAAATGTAACGCTTATTGATTGGTACAAACGCTCTGAAGATCATACAGAATATTTTGCGCCAGATGGTATTCATTTAGAAACAAAAGGTGTAGAGGCATTAACAGATGAGATTTTAAAACATATAGCAAACGATTCAAAATAAATCAGAAGGTTAGAGAAACACGATATTATTGTAGTTTGATCATACACAAACGCCAATTTCAATTGAAATTGGCGTTTGCTTTGTTATTGATACAATTTTTCGAAAAACTTTCGCTTGAATTTATTTGTGTTTTGAATGAAAATTCACAATCGTCTTTATGCGTTTTGAAACGATATTACTAACCTTGTACTATGTCTGTACTCATATTAAGTTGAGAATATATTAAATGACAAGTATTTATTATTTATGAGTTGCAATTGTTAGGTAAAGTGAACTCAATATTTTCTATCACGTTCATTGATTGGGTAATCATTTGCACTCATATCTCTTCTCGTCATGAGGCCATTATTATTAAATTCCCAATGTTCATTGCCGTGTGTACGCATCCATTGATTTGTAGAGGCATCATACCATTCATACTCAAATCTAACTGAAATACGGTTGTCGGTGTAACACCATAATTCTTTCATCAACTTGTAGTGAAGTTCTTTGCGCCATTTTCTATATAAAAAGGATTTGATTGCTTCTCGACCTTCAAAAAACTCACTACGATTTCTCCATTGTGAATCTTGTGTATAAGCAAGACATACTTTTTCAGGATTTCTGGTATTCCATGCATCTTGCGCTAATTTCACTTTTTCTAAAGCTGTCTGTTTATTAAACGGTGGCGTTGGTCTTTTGATTACATTATTCATATATTTAACCTCCATTGTTGTATATTTACAATAATGCTAACATAACTTTAACGTAATGAGATATGTGCTATCGTTGGAAGTAAAAAAATCGCTGTTAATTTAACAGTTTTTATGTAATCTATATGGATGTTTTAACAAATGTGTGTTGGGCAAATGTTATGATATGGTAAGCGTTCAAAACTTTAAAAAATAATTGAAAAACGAACCCTTTATTGTTGATTCTTGTCAAGAAGCGTAATATAATATAGATAAGGTCAAAGAAAGTCAAAGTCAAACTTACTTTATTGATCAATCATTAAATGGTGAGGTGAATCAATTTGGATATAAATCAAATGACCTATGCAGTTCAAAGTGCATTACAGAATGCAATTGAATTAGCTAAAACAAATGAAAATCAAAATATTGAAATTGAAGCTGTATTATCAGCAGCATTAACAGAAAATGAAAGTTTATTTAAAAGTATTTTCGATAGAGCGCATATTGATACAGAAAAATTAGATCAATCATATAAAGAAAAACTTAAAAAATATCCATCGGTCCAAGGGGATAATATTCAATATGGTCAATATATAAGTCAAAATGCTAACAATTTATTAAATAAAGCTGAAACTTATATGAAAAAATATGAAGATGAATATATATCCATGGAACATATCGTATTAGCTGCTATGGATATAGATGATACGACCAAACAATTTGTAGAAAATAAAAAAGAAGTAATAGAGGAAATTATAAAAAAAGTTAGAGGAGGCAATCGCGTGACATCACAAAATCCAGAAGCAAATTATGAAGCATTAGAAAAATACGGGCGTGATTTAGTTGAAGAAGTTCGTCAAGGTAATATGGACCCTGTCATTGGACGTGACGAAGAAATTCGTAATTCAATCCGTATATTAAGTAGAAAAACCAAAAATAACCCGGTCTTGATAGGTGAGCCTGGTGTCGGTAAAACAGCAATTGTCGAAGGATTGGCGCAGCGTATCGTACGTAAAGACGTGCCAGAATCACTGTTAGATAAAACAATTTTTGAACTTGACTTAAGCGCACTTGTAGCAGGTGCAAAATATCGTGGAGAATTCGAAGAAAGATTGAAAGCAGTACTTAAAGAAGTCAAAGAATCAGACGGAAGAATTATTTTGTTTATTGATGAAATTCATATGCTTGTAGGTGCTGGTAAAACTGAAGGTGCTATGGATGCAGGTAATATGCTTAAACCAATGTTGGCTCGTGGGGAGCTACATTGTATTGGTGCGACAACTTTAAATGAATATAGAGAATATATTGAAAAAGATTCAGCTTTAGAACGTCGTTTTCAAAAAGTAAATGTATCTGAACCTAATGTAGAAGATACTATTTCTATTTTACGTGGTTTAAAAGAACGTTACGAAGTATATCACGGTGTTCGTATACAGGATAAAGCATTGGTAGCAGCAGCTGAATTATCAGACCGTTATATTACTGATCGATTTTTACCAGATAAGGCAATAGATTTAGTAGACCAAGCATGTGCGACGATACGTACTGAAATGGGCTCAAATCCAACAGAATTGGATCAAGTGAATCGTCGTGTTATGCAGTTAGAAATTGAAGAGTCAGCATTGAAAAATGAATCTGATAATGCCAGTAAACAACGTTTGCAAGAGTTACAAGAGGAACTAGCAAACGAAAAGGAAAAACAAAGTTCTATTCAATCACGTGTTGAAGAAGAAAAAGAAAAAATAGCTAAACTGCAAGAGAAACGTTCAGAATTAGATGAAAATCGAAAAGCTTTAGAAGATGCTGAAAATAACTACAATTTAGAAAAAGCTGCTGAATTACAGCACGGTAAAATTCCACAACTAGAAAAAGAATTACGTGAATTAGAAGACGCTTTCCAAAATGAACAAAGTGAAGAAAATGATCGCATCATTCGTGAAATTGTTACTGATGAAGAAATAGGCGATATTGTTAGTTCTTGGACAGGTATTCCAGTATCAAAATTAGTTGAAACCGAAAGAGAGAAACTCCTAAACTTATCTGATATACTTCATGAACGTGTTGTAGGTCAAGATAAAGCTGTAGATCTAGTTGCTGATGCAGTTGTCAGAGCGCGTGCTGGAATTAAAGATCCTAATAGACCAATTGGTAGCTTCTTATTCTTAGGTCCAACAGGTGTAGGTAAAACAGAATTAGCGAAATCATTAGCATCAACTTTATTTGATTCAGAAAAACATATGATTCGTATTGATATGAGTGAATATATGGAAAAACACTCTGTCTCTCGCTTAATAGGTGCCCCTCCCGGCTATGTTGGACATGAAGAGGGTGGACAACTGACAGAATCAGTTCGTCGTAATCCTTATTCAGTTATTTTGTTAGACGAAATAGAAAAAGCACATTCAGATGTGTTTAATGTGTTGTTACAAATATTAGAAGAAGGTCGTTTAACTGATTCACAAGGACGAGAAGTAGACTTCAAAAATACTATTATTATCATGACAAGTAATATTGGTTCACAAATATTATTAGAAAATGTAAAAGATACAGGCGTGATTACTGAATCAACAGAAAAAGCAGTAATGAATAGTTTAAACCAATACTTCAAACCAGAAATCATAAATCGTATGGATGATATCGTATTATTTAAACCATTATCCGTAAATGATATGAGTTTAATTGTTGATAAAATTTTAACACAATTAAACATTAGATTGATGGAACAACGTATTTCCATTGACGTTTCTGATAAAGCTAAAGCATGGTTAGGTGAGGAAGCATATGAACCTCAATTTGGTGCAAGACCACTAAAAAGATTTGTTCAAAGACAAATTGAAACACCACTTGCACGCAAAATGATTAGAGAGAATTTACCAGAAGGTACGTTAATAAAAATAGATTTATCAGATGATGGTTTAACATTTGAAGAAATCAGACCAGAAATAATATAAACTGAAAATAAATAGTACTTGAGATATCAACTCTCATAAAATAAGCCCGTAAGTGAACTAAGCAGTTCTTTTACGGGCTGTTATTATAATAATTCAGAATTTTGAATGTTCAGAGTGCTAATTAACAAATGGTATCAATGCAAAACCGTCATGACATATAGGTCATTTTTTGTTAGTTCGAGGTATTTTACGTTCTGAACTTTTTTATTTGTATGTGATAAAAATTTAATGTTGTTCTTTCGTCTCATGCTTTGAAGGTTTAATAATCAAGTCAAATAATACGACAATGATTGTAAATACAATAGCACCAATAATAGGGGTAATTAAATTAAGTGCGCCCCCACCTGAAAGACTGTTAAGTACGAAATTTACCATTTGTAATAAGACAATAGACCAAAATAACACTGCGAGGTATTTCATTATGTAATGCCTCCAATTTAATATATATACATTCATTATAAATAAGAAACCAGTATTTGTATAGTAGTAACTTATAAAGTATAGATTTTAATTGTGCTAACATTTACGATAAACTATAATAAATAATGTGATTTTAATGAGTATACTAGGTGAAGTTCTTGTATTGGAAATATGTATTATGTTAAATTAATACCTGGTATCAAAAAATTATTAAGAAGGTGTACAACCATGAACGTGGGTATTAAAGGTTTCGGTGCATATGCGCCTGAAAAAGTAGTAGAGAATGCCTATTTTGAATCATTTTTAGAAACTTCAGATGAGTGGATTTCAAAAATGACAGGTATTAAAGAAAGAAGATGGGCTGATGAAGATGAAGAGACGTCTGATTTAGCTTATCAAGCAAGTGTTAAAGCTATCAATGATGCTGGTATAGAACCAACTGATATAGACATGATTATTGTTGCAACATCTACAGGAGATTTTCCGTTTCCAACTGTAGCTAATATATTACAAGATAGACTTGGAATCGGAAAAGTTGCTTCTATGGATCAGTTAGCTGCATGTAGTGGTTTCATGTATGCAATGATCAATGCTAAACAATTCGTACAATCAGGTGATTATAAAAATATTTTAGTTGTAGGAGCAGATAAATTATCTAAGATCACGGATTACACTGATCGTTCAACAGCTATATTATTTGGTGATGGTGCTGGTGCAGTAGTTATCGGTGAAGTGTCTGAAGGCCGAGGCATTTTAAGTTATGAACTTGGGTCAGACGGTTCTGGAGGAGAATATTTATATTTAAATCCAGAAAATGGTAAGATATTTATGAATGGACGAGAAGTGTTTAAATTTGCTGTTAGAATCATGGGTGAAGCTTCAAATAATGCAGTTGCAAAAGCAAATTTAGAACCAAAAGATATCGATATGTTTGTACCACATCAAGCTAATATTAGAATTATGGAATCTGCAAGAGAAAGATTAGGTATACCAAAAGAAAAAATGAGCGTCTCAGTTGATAAATTTGGTAATACTTCTGCAGCTTCAATTCCTTTAAGTATCGCACAAGAATTAGAAAATGGTAAAATTAAAGATGATGATGTTTTAGTACTTGTAGGATTCGGTGGTGGTCTTACTTGGGGTGCTGTAACTATAAGATGGGGAAAATAGGAGGATAATTTATGAGCAAGGAACATCGCGTTGTAATTACTGGTATGGGTGTTTTATCTCCAATCGGTAATGATGCAAAAACTTCATGGAAAAATGCACTAAATGGTGTTAGTGGTATAGACGAAATAACACGTTTAGATACATCAGCATATAAAGTTCATTTAGCTGGTGAATTAAAAGACTTTGATATTGAAGATCATATAGATAAAAAAGAAGCGCGTCGTATGGATCGATTCACACAGTATGCTGTAGTTGCTGCAAGAGAAGCGGTCAAAGATGCAAAACTAGAAATTAATGAAAATACTGCTGATAGAATTGGTGTTTGGATTGGCTCTGGTATCGGAGGCATGGAAACATTTGAATTATCACATAGTCAATTGCTAGAGCGTGGTCCTAGACGTGTGAGTCCTTTCTTTGTACCGATGTTAATTCCAGATATGGCTACTGGCCAAGTATCTATTGATTTAGGTGCAAAAGGTCCTAATGGTGCTACTGTTACAGCATGTGCAACAGGTACAAACTCTATTGGAGAAGCTTTCAAGATTATCCAACGTGGTGACGCTGATGCTATGGTTACTGGAGGTACAGAAGCACCAATCACACATATGGCTATAGCAGGCTTTAGTGCAAGCCGTGCCTTAACAACGAATGAAGATAAGGAAACAGCTTGTCGACCATTCCAAGAAGGTCGTGATGGCTTTGTGATGGGTGAAGGTGCAGGTATTGTTGTACTTGAATCATTAGAATCAGCAAAAGCGCGTGGTGCAGAAATTTATGCCGAAGTAGTTGGATATGGTTCAACAGGTGACGCTTATCATATTACTGCGCCAGCACCAGAAGGTGAAGGCGGCTCACGTGCAATGCAAGCTGCGATTGATGATGCTGGCATTGAGGCCAAAGATATACAATATTTAAATGCACATGGCACAAGTACGCCAGTAGGTGATTTAACTGAAATTCAAGCGATTAAAAATACATTTGGTGAAGCAGCTAAAAACTTAAAAATTAGCTCTACAAAATCAATGACTGGTCACTTATTAGGTGCAACAGGTGGCTTAGAAACAATCTTTTCTGCCTTATCTATTAGAGATGGACGTATCGCACCAACCATCCATGCTGAATCTCCAGACCCAGAATGTGATTTAGACATCGTTCCTAATAAAGCTGAAGATTTAGATATTACTTATGCAATGAGTAATAGTCTAGGATTTGGTGGCCATAACGCCGTGCTTGTTTTGAAAAAATTTAACGACTAAAATAATATGTAATGTTAAAGGCTGAGACAATTTATTTGTCCAGCCTTATTTATTTTTGGCTAAATTTATTTAACAGATACGGAAATTTTATAAATAAGCTTTGGATAGTATAAAGTATGAAAAATTAATAATGCAGATAATTAATAGTAAAATACATGATTAATTTTGATATTTTGTATATTTATGACGTACACCTAATGTATAATGTGCTTTATATTTAGGTTAAAAGGAGGCAGTCAAGATGAAACGCTTCTCATCTTTATCAACAACTTTGAAAACACGAATGATTGCAGATTTTATCTTGATTATTGCAAGTCAAGGAATCATGCCTTTTATTGCACTTTATTTAACGAGTAAAGTGAACGCAGTTTTTGCAGGGACATTTTTAATTGTTAATATTGTGGTGAGTTTTATTGTGTCTTTCCTAGGTGGATATTTAGGCGATAATTATAATAGGAAGAAAATAGTGAATTATATCCATTTTTTATACGCAATTTGCTTAATTATTCTAAGTATTACGGTTACTATGAATGGCATCGGCTTACTAATTTTTTGCATTGCTGTGTTTATCTTTCAATTATTGTTTGCTGCAAGTGAACCAATATTTGAAGCGGCAATTATGGATGCTATATATGAAAATGTTAGAGAATATGTATACCAATTAAATTATTGGATGTTCAATATTGGTACAGCTATCGGTATGGCACTAGGTGCGTTGTTATACTTGGGACATAAACATTTATTATTTATCCTCTTCTTTATCGCAATGTTAGTGAGTTGGTATTTATTTGAAAAGTATTATAATGTTGAACAAATCATTAACAAAAAGGGAGATTTAACGACTAAGTTTAAACATTTTTTTGATAGTTATCGAGATGTAGTTAAAGACAAGTATTATATGATGCTAAATTTAGGTTATATGATGGTCATTATGGCTGAATTAAGTTTAAATTCTTATGTCGTGGTAAGATTGAAAAATGCTTTTGAACCATTATCTATTTTAGGTTTTTATATAGATGGTGTCAGAATGTTCACAGTCATTATGATTATTAACACAGTAGTAGTTGCAACTTTAACTTTTACTGTCAACAGAATTGTTGCAGCGACTTCAACTAGAATTGCATTTATGATTGGGATTGTCTTGTATACATTAGGATACAGTATTTTGACATCTGCAACATCGTTTTGGATTCTATGTTTGTTTTCAATTGTAGCGACGATAGGAGAATTAATATATTCACCTATCCAAAATGCACAAAGATTCTTAATGATTCCTGAAGATAAACGTAGTACGTATAGCACATTTGCGATGGTATCATTTTACGGTGGAAATATTTTAGCACGTTTTGGGCTTATTATTGGCGCATTTATATTGCCATGGATGATGTCAATCTATGTGGCAGTCATTGTTTTATTAGGATTTGTCTTACTTTATTATGCACTTTTCTGCAATCCCAACATTGATAATCGTAAACAAAAAAGGCTGGATTAGTTATTGTTATTAAATACAATTTCTAATCCAGTCTTTTTATATAGCAAATGATATGAAAATAGAAATAATGACATAAATAAGATTACAAAGAAAAGCAATTTTTACCCAAGAAGAGACAATATAAACATCTTTTTTTGGTTGAGTAGGTTTAAAAAATTCATCATTTTCAAACGCACTTCTATGTTTCTTTTTTGTCAATTGGTATTTTAGCCTTCTAAAACCAAAACTCGTGGGATCTAAAATGCCTTCTTGTACAATCAAAATGATAAAAAAGACAATTGCTAAGAGCATAGAGACATAAAATAAAGTATTAATAAAGTTTATCCAAGTATGGTTTGAAAATAGCCATAAAATAAATGAAATTATGGGTGTAAAAAGTAAAAAAATTACTAGGTGCTTTAAATATTTCATGTTGGCGCCCCCTAAAAAGAATTAAATTAATTGTAACTTAAGTTAACTAAAAAATGAATAAAAATTACTATAAATTCGTTAACAACAGTATTTAATTAGAAGTTTAAAATTAAATAATTTTTAATTTCTTTAATAAAGTAAAGCAATAGAATATTGATTAAAATCTTAACTAAACGTATAATGTTATTAAATATTCTGAATATTGTGAAGGGAATGTTTAATTCGATTCAAAGGGGGATACGATATGCTTAAATATGTTTTAAAGCGACTGGGTTATATGATTTTGTCATTATTCATTATCATTACCATTACATTTTTCTTGATGAAACTTATGCCAGGTTCACCGTTTAACGATGAAAAATTAAATGA
Source organism: Staphylococcus sp. GDY8P198P (assembly GCF_017891615.1). Classification (NCBI taxonomy): domain Bacteria; kingdom Bacillati; phylum Bacillota; class Bacilli; order Caryophanales; family Staphylococcaceae; genus Staphylococcus; species Staphylococcus sp. GDY8P198P. The sequence continues at coordinate 332,760 of NZ_JAESJQ010000007.1, read as the reverse complement.
AGAACAAAAGCAAATTCTTAACGAAAAATATGGTTTAAACGATCCAGTACCAGTTCAGTATGCGAGTTATTTAAAGAATGTTGTTACGGGGGACTTTGGTAACTCATTCCAATATGATAACCAACCAGTTTGGGAATTAATCAAACCAAGATTATTACCATCTTTAGAAATGGGTTTAACAGCGATGGTGATTGGTGTCATACTCGGTTTAATTTTAGGGGTTATTGCAGCAGTCCGGCAAAACACTTGGGCTGACTATACAGCTACTGTAATTTCAGTTATAGCGGTTTCGGTACCATCATTCGTATTAGCTGTTTTATTACAATATGTATTTTCAGTAAGGTTGCAATGGTTCCCAGTAGCAGGTTGGGAAGGTGTTTCAACAGCAGTTTTACCATCTTTAGCACTATCAGCAGCAGTTTTAGCGACGGTAGCAAGATACATAAGAGCAGAAATGATAGAAGTGTTAAGTTCAGATTATATTTTACTTGCACGTGCCAAAGGTAATTCAACAATGAGAGTATTATTTGGACACGCATTAAGAAATGCTCTGATTCCAGTAATTACAATTATTGTGCCAATGTTGGCAAGTATATTAACAGGTACTTTGACAATTGAGAATATTTTTGGTGTACCAGGGTTAGGGGACCAATTCGTAAGATCGATTACCACGAATGATTTCCCAGTAATTATGGCGACAACCATTTTATTCAGTACACTATTTATAGTTTCTATATTCCTTGTAGATATATTATATGGTGTTATTGACCCACGTATACGTGTACAAGGAGGTAAAAAATAATGGCTGATAATAAAAATGAAAATTTAAATCAAGATTATTCAAATGCAGTTATGTCACATACCTCAGAAGGAATTCCAGCATCAGACTTTATTAGAAGTAACAATGACATTGAAAAAGAGCCAGAAATACAAAGAGAGAGTAAAAACTTTTGGCAGGATGCATGGTCACAACTAAAGCGTAATAAATTAGCGGTAGTTGGTATGATAGGGTTAATTATTATCATTATTTTAGCGTTAATTGGCCCTTTATTTAGTGCACATGACTATGCTGAACAAGATGTTGAAAGACGTAACTTACCAGCAAAAATACCTGTTCTAGATCAAATTTCATTTTTACCATTTGATGGTGAAGGTGCTCAAGGTAAAGATGCGTATAAAGAAGCTGGAGTGAAAGAGAATTTTTGGTTTGGTACAGATCAATTAGGTAGAGATTTGTGGTCTCGTACTTGGCAAGGTGCACAAGTATCACTATTCATCGGTGTTGTTGCAGCACTGCTTGATATTTTTATAGGTGTTATTTATGGCGCGATTTCAGGATTTTTTGGAGGCCGTATTGATAATGTGATGCAGCGTATTATTGAAATTGTTGCGTCTATCCCAACGTTGATTGTTGTTATTTTATTCGTTTTAATTTTTGAACCATCTATATGGACGATTATATTAGCGATGGCTATCACAGGTTGGATTGGCATGAGCCGTGTGGTCAGAGGGGAATTCTTAAAATTAAAAGGTCAAGAATTTGTATTAGCATCTAAAACACTAGGTGCCTCTAAACTTAAATTAATATTTAAACATATATTACCTAATACTTTAGGGGTTATTGTAGTTACATCCATGTTTACAGTACCGAATGCAATCTTCTTCGAAGCATTCTTAAGCTTTATTGGTATCGGGGTACCAGCGCCAAGAACTTCTCTTGGGTCACTTGTAAATGAAGGTCGAGCAATGTTATTGATTCATCCACATGAATTATTTATTCCGGCTATTATTTTAAGTTTATTAATACTATTCTTCTATCTATTTAGTGATGGGTTACGCGATGCATTTGATCCGAAAATGCGTAAATAATAAAGGGGGCAACATTTTATGTCAGAAAGAATATTAGAAGTGAACGATTTGCATGTTTCCTTTGATATTGACGCAGGGGAAGTGCAGGCAGTACGTGGCGTGGATTTCTTTCTTGATAAAGGAGAAACGCTGGCGATTGTTGGTGAATCAGGTTCAGGGAAATCAGTGACAACAAAAGCTATTACAAAATTATTCCAAGGCGATACTGGAAGAATTAAAAAAGGTGTTATTAATTTCTTAGGTGAAGACTTAGCTAAAAAATCAGAAGAAGAATTGATTAAATTACGAGGTAAAGATATTTCTATGATATTTCAAGATCCAATGACTTCGTTAAATCCTACAATGAAAATAGGCAAGCAAGTCATGGAGCCATTAATGAAACATAGAAATTACAATAAGGCAAATGCGAAGAAAAGGGCGTTAGAAATATTAAATCTTGTAGGATTACCAAACGCTGAAAAACGTTTTAATGCCTATCCACATCAATTCTCAGGTGGACAAAGACAAAGGATAGTCATTGCGACAGCACTTGCATGTGAACCTAAAGTATTAATTGCAGATGAGCCAACTACTGCACTTGATGTAACGATGCAAGCACAAATATTAGAATTGATGAGAGAATTACAAAGCAAAATAAGTACTTCAATCGTTTTTATCACACACGATTTAGGTGTTGTTGCTAATATAGCTGACAGAGTAGCTGTTATGTATGGAGGACAAATGGTTGAAACAGGAGATGTAGATGAAATATTTTATGACCCTAAACATCCATATACTTGGGGGTTACTATCATCGATGCCTGATCTGACAACTGGTACAGATACAGCATTATTAGCTATTCCAGGTACACCACCAGATTTATTACACCCGCCTAAAGGAGATGCGTTTGCTGAACGTAGCCAATATGCATTAGATGTAGACTTTAAAACTCCACCACCATGGTTCAAAATTTCTGATACACATTTTGTAAAGTCTTGGTTACTTGATGAACGCGCACCGCATGTTGAACCACCAGAAATGGTACAAAAACGTTTACGTAAGATGCCTAATAATTACGATAAGCCGCAACAGGTAGAAAGGGTGGCGTTTGATGATGCAAAATAAAGACATACTTTTACAAGTGAAAAATGTTAAACAATATTTTAATGAAGGAAAGCGTAGCGAAGTACGTGCAATTGAAAATATTTCATTTGATATTTATAAAGGGGAAACATTTGGACTAGTTGGTGAATCTGGTTGTGGAAAATCTACTACTGGTAAAGCAATTATTAAACTCAATGATGTAACGAGTGGAGAAATTCTTTATGACGGTGTAGACATTCAAAAAATAAAAAACCGTAAAGATTCTTTGAAGTTTAATAAAAAGATGCAAATGATTTTCCAAGACCCATATGCTTCATTAAATCCAAGGTTAAAAGTCATGGATATAGTGGCAGAAGGGATAGACATCCATAAGCTTGCTAGTGGAACAAAAGATCGTAAAAGAAGAGTTTATGATTTATTAGAAACGGTGGGACTTAGTAAGGAACATGCCAATCGTTATCCACATGAATTTTCAGGTGGTCAAAGACAACGTATCGGTATTGCTCGTGCATTAGCAGTAGAACCAGAATTTATTATTGCAGATGAACCGATATCAGCGTTAGATGTTTCAATTCAAGCACAAGTTGTCAATTTGTTATTAAAGTTGCAAAGAGAACACAATATTACATTTCTATTTATTGCTCATGACCTTTCGATGGTGAAATATATTTCAGACAGAATTGCAGTTATGCATTTTGGTAAGATTGTCGAATTAGGTTCTGCAGATGAAATATATAATCATCCGTTACATCCTTATACGAAATCATTACTTTCAGCAGTACCACAACCAGATCCTGAAAGTGAGCGTACGCGAAAAAGAACAGTGTATAAAGAAGACATGTCCAAAAACGATCAACGGTCTTTGAATGAAATACAACCAGGGCATTTTGTATTTACTACGGATGAGGAAGCAGAAACATTAAAATCTCAAATACAAGCACCATCAGTATAAGGGAAAGGGGGATTAATATGAAAAGGATTAAACTATTTGTAGTTTTATTAGCTTTAACTGTAATCGCTGCGGGATGTAGTAGTGCTGAAGGTGTTTACTCGGATAAAGGACAAGTATTTAGAAAAGTTATATCACAAGATATTTCTTCTTTGGATACTGCCTTAGCCACTGATACTGTATCGTTTGATATATATAACCAAGTGTATGAAGGTTTATATACATTAGATAAAAACGATAAAGCTCAACCAGGTGTTGCTAAAGAGATGCCAGAGAAAAGTAATGGTGGAAAGACATTGACTATTAAACTGCGTAAAGATGCTAAGTGGTCCAACGGTGACCCTGTTACAGCTCATGATTTTGAATATGCTTGGAAAAGAGTTGTTAATCCAGAAACAGCTGCTGAATATGCTTACATAATGTATGATATTAAAAATGCTGAAGACATTAATATGGGGAAAAAAGATGTTGATAAATTAGGGGTTACAGCTTTGAATGATCATACATTGAAAGTTGAATTAACAAAACCAATCCCATATATTAATGAAATGTTCGCCTTTGGAGCATTTATGCCACAAAATGAAAAAGTTGTGAAAAAGAATGGCGAGCAATATGCTACAACTGCAGATAAAACAGTCTTTAATGGTCCGTTTAAAGTTAAAGATTGGAAAGTTGAAGATAAAATTCAGTTAGTTAAAAATGAAAATTATTGGGACAAAGAAAAAGTTCAATTAGATCGTGTAAATTATAAAGTGTTAAAAGATCAGCAAGCAGGTGCATCACTTTATGACACTGGTTCTGTAGATGATACGACCATTACCGCTGACCAAGTAGATAAATATCAAGATAATCCAGGATTAAAAAAACGTTTATTGGCTAGCACGTTCTATATTAAAATGAATCAGGATAACGTACCAGAATTTAAAAATAAAGACTTGAGGTTAGCCATTGCACAATCTATCAATAAAGAGGGATATGTGAATTCAGTAAAAAATAATGGATCAGAAGCGACAGATGGATTTACTGCTAAATTAACGGCAGAAACACCAGATGGTAAAGACTTTGCTAAATCCATAGATTCACCACTGACTTATAATCCTAAAGCGGCTAAACAACATTTTGAAAAAGCAAAAAAAGATTTAGGTATTAAAAATTTAACATTTACGATGAATACTGAAGATACACCAGATGCAAAGGTTTCAGCTGAATATATTAAAGCACAGGTAGAAAGTACCTTGCCAGGTGTTACTTTGAAGATTAAACAATTACCATTTAAACAACGTTTAAATCAAGAGTCTTCTGAAACATTTGAAGCATCGTTATCAGGTTGGGGGCCAGATTATCCAGACCCATTGTCATTCTTAAATATTATGACTACAGGTAATTCGCAAAATAATACTGCATGGAGCAGCAAAAAGTATGACCAACTTATTAAAGATGCAAATGGTAAATTATTGAAAAAACCTGAAGAACGTAACGCAGCAATGAAAGAAGCAGAAGAATTGTTACTCAATGATGCGCCAGTAGCACCTGTTTATCAAAAAGGTGAAGCACACTTAACTAATCCTCAAGTTAAAGGGTTAATTTATCACCAAATCGGCGGCGATACATCGTTAAAAGAAGTGAAAATTGATAAATCAATTGACCGTGAAACAGGTGAAAAAAAATAAAATGAAGTAAAAGGTGAAAAAGAAGCCTGAGTACAATTTATTGAATTAATGAAAAACGTCAGTTTCTATATCACGTTATAGAAATTGACGTTTTCCTCATGACAAGAATTTTGGTTCATTTGTTGAACTATTATTATTCTCTAGCAGAGTTGACTTTGTACGTTAATTAATAATGTAGGCATTATTGATATATTCCAAGAAATTGTGGTGTTATTGAAAAATTCGTACACTTAACGATATTGTAATTTGGTTATATCAAGTGGAAAATTTGAGTGGAAATTACAGAAATGTTTCATATGCAGGTTAATATAAATACCATAAAATTTATAGAAAAAAGGGCTAATCTATTTGATGTAGATTGGCCCTTTTTTGAATGAGATTTATGCAATCTTCACTATGATTTTATAAATTATCTTTTTCGGCCTAAGCCCATTGCTTTTTCCATTTTTTTCAACGTTTTAAATGAAGCTTTTTGAGCTTTATCTCTACCGTTATCTAAAATCGTATCTAATTCATCAGAGTTGAAATAGTATTCATATTTTTCTTGGAACTGAATTAAAAAGTCTTTCACAATTTCAGCTAAATCTGATTTAAATTCACCATAGTTAGAATCTTTATATTGTGTTTGGAGTTCATCAATCGTTTTGTCTGTTAAGCTTGAATAAATTGATAATAAATTTGAAATGCCAGGTTTATTGTCACGGTCAAATTTAATAATGCCATCTGAATCTGTTACTGCACTTTTTATTTTTTTGGCACCCACATTTGGTTCATCTAATAACGAAATATAATTTTTTTGGTTATCGTCACTTTTACTCATTTTCTTCGTTGGATCCTGTAAACTCATAACACGACCACCAACTTTTGGCATGCGTATTTCTGGTTTTACAAGTACATCATTGTAACGTGAATTGAATCGATCTACTAAATTTCTAGTTAATTCAATATGTTGTTTTTGATCGTCTCCAACAGGAACGATATTTGTGTTATAAATGACGATATCTGCTGCCATTAATGGCGGGTATGTAAGTAACCCAGCAGGTATACCTTCAGTTTGTTTTACTGCTTTATCTTTAAATTGTGTCATGCGTTCTAATTCACCAATCGATGAAATAGTTGTTAACATCCAGCTCGCTTGCACGTGCGCCGGCACCTCAGATTGTATAAATAATGTTGATTTTTCTGGGTCAATGCCTGATGCCAAATAAATTGCTGCTAGCTGTCTTGTTTGTTTACGTAGTTTTAATCGGTCTTGTGGAATTGTAATCGCGTGTTGATCCACGATGCAGAAGAAACAATCATAATCATCTTGGACTTCACCAAATTGCTTCAACGCACCAATATAGTTACCAAGCGTTGGAATACCGCTAGGTTGGATACCAGAAAATAAAGTTTCCATTTTTTGATGCCTACCTTTATAATAATTTAATTTGTATACTTTAGTAATAGTATAACAGTATTTCAATCATTTGTAAGTTATGTTAAACTGTATACATATCAATATTTCTAACTAAATTGATTGGGAATTAAGCTTATTTGAAATTTTTTAAAAAAATTAGAGAATTCTCATTTAATTTTAATGTTGATAGGGTATACTTTAATTGTAAGGTTAAGAGAGATAAAAATTACTTTAAAAATTCTTAATCATATAAAATTGAAATCTAATGAATTTATATTCATGAAAAATAGGAGAGTGAGATGTATGGTAACATTATTTACTTCACCAAGTTGCACATCTTGCCGTAAAGCGAAAGCATGGTTACAAGAACATGACATTCCGTATACGGAGCGTAACATTTTTTCAGAACACTTAACAATTGATGAAATCAAACAAATTTTAAAAATGACTGAAGATGGAACAGACGAAATCATATCTACTCGTTCTAAAACTTATCAAAAATTAAATGTAGATATTGATGCTTTACCACTTCAAGACTTATATTCAATTATCCAAGATAACCCAGGTTTATTAAGACGTCCAATTATCTTAGATGATAAACGTTTACAAGTTGGTTATAATGAAGACGAAATTAGACGTTTTTTACCTAGAAAAGTACGTACGTTCCAATTGCAAGAAGCGCAACGTATGGTTGATTAATGTATAGATAGAGCGATTGAGCCATAAAGTAACGTTATTGTGATGTTGCTTTGTGGTTTTGTTGTATTTACCGTAATAGATAAATATATACTTACGTCAAACAAATCGGTTATTCAATTGTGAATGATTATTGACTGAATTCAAACAGCACTCTAGAGAAAGTGCTGTTTTTTGGCCTTTTATAAGGGTATATGTTATTATAAGAGACCAAATAGAAAATAGTAAAAATTAATCAAACAAATTAATTGTAATTCTTACTACGTTCTAATACAATAATGATTACTATTCATCGACTGTAAGGAGTGAGATGATATGAGAATAGAGCGAGTTGACGACACTACCGTTAAACTATTTATAACATATAGTGATATAGAAGCAAGAGGCTTTAAACGTGAAGATTTATGGACTAATCGCAAACGTGGAGAAGAATTCTTTTGGAACATGATGGAAGAAATCAATGAAGAAGAAGATTTTGTTGTTGAAGGTCCTTTATGGATTCAAGTACATGCTTTTGAAAAAGGTGTGGAAGTAACGATTTCTAAATCTAAAAACGAAGATCTTATCAATATGTCTGATGAAGACAATGATCAATTAGATCATCAAGTTAATGATTTATTATCACAAACATTTGAGCAAGATGATAGTTTAGAGGATTTATTTGAACAACGTCAACAACAAAAAGAAACGCAACAAGATCAAGAACGCAACAAACGTAAACCACAGAATACGCGTACTGTTATAGTTAGATTTAATGACTTAGAAGAAGTAATTGATTATGCTTACCATAATAATCAAAGTGCAGATGAGTTTGAAGATTTATTATATAGTCTTAATAATGTATATTACTACGCTGTTCACTTTGATGAAACAGTTGGACAAGAAACAATTAACGATAGTTACAGTCAATTACTTGAGTTCGCATATCCTACTGATAAATCAGAAGTATATTTAAACGATTACGCAAAAATTATTATGAGTCATAACGTCGCTTCACAAGTACGTCGTTATTTTCCTGATACAACTGAATAATGATGATTAAAAACTAATATAAATTATTATCAATACTGATTATGATTTGATTAGTAATATTATTTAGATACTGAGCCATAAGTTAATTGTTAACTTATGGCTTTTTGTATTAATAATTTTTTCTTAAATAAAGTTATAGTAATTTGATGACTTTCTGCGTGTAATTATATGAGGTGACGAAATGTTATACGCAAACAATGATCAAAACCAGGCCGTGTGGGCAAAAAATGCAATAAAAAGTGAAAACTATCGTTGCCCATTTTGTAAAGGAAAAGTGTTATTAAAAAAGGGGGCATACTATACACCTCATTTTGCACATGTTCGTAATGATCGTTTATATTGTCATAAAAATGAATCGCAAGCACATTCTGATTTGAAATACCGCATTGCTCAACAGCTAAAAGATTTAAATCATAAAGTTAGCATTGAACCATATGTACCACAAAGTTACCAATATCCTGATTTAATTATAGATGATGAAATTGTATTCGAAATACAATTTTCAAAAGTAACGTTAGCGTGTATTTCAAGACGCAGTAAAGCTTTACAAAATGCCGGTTATAAAGTTTATTGGATAATAAAAGATGTAAAATATAATAAAAATAATAGCGTTGTATACTTATCAAAAAACGAAAGAAATTTCATTAATATTTATAATAGATTGTTATTATCATGGGATACAACACATGAAATGCTTTTTGGTTATAAAGTGATTAATTTTATTGGTGGACAACAATTTATTGCGAAAAGATATGATATACCATTAAAGCATTTAGTTAATCAAATTCAGTTAAAGGATGTTTATCATGCTACAACACAAACGTTAAAACTATCAAATCGTGCTATAAAACATTATTTAAGTCTATGTCGTAAGACGCATTCAGTTTTAGAGCCAAGTTTAAGTGTGATGTATAATTTAAAGCTAACTGATGAATGGGTAGGTGAATATCTAGGGATCATTTATCCAGAACAAATGTATATTAAGTCGCATCCTGTGTATTGGCAATTACAACTTATATATATGTGGCAAATGAACACATTTAATATGACACATTTTAAACAACTGCTAGAATTAAACCAATTTTATAATAATGAAATAGATAAAACACAAATAAGTTATAGCATTGTTCAAAAATTCAAACAATTCTATTATAATCATGGGTGTTATAGCGTGCAAAAATGACTATGACGTGAGAAAATTATACTAATAGACTTTATAGGAGGTTTACTAGATATTATGACACAACAATTAACAAGAGAAGAGCAAGAACGTCAATATCCAGAATATACTTGGGATTTATCTACCATCTTTGAATCTGATAATGCTTTTGAGGATGCATTTAAAGATGTTGAAAATAATATAGGTGAAGAACAACAATATGTCGGTCATTTAGCTGACAGCTCATCGACTCTATTTAATGCATTAGCATTAGAAGATGAATTAGGTTCCAAGTTGGAAAAAGTATATGTGTATGCCCATTTAAAACAAGATCAAGATACGGCGAATGATAAATACACAGGTTATGAATCTAGAGCGCATCAATTAATTATAAAATTTAGCTCAGCATGGAGTTTTTTAGTACCTGAAATTCTACAAATAGATGAAGCAACGATTCAAAGTTTTATTGATGAAAATGATGATTTGAAACGTTATAAATTTGATTTAAAATTAATTAATGAAAAGAGACCGCATGTATTAAGTGCTGATAAAGAAAGATTATTGACAGAGGCGCAAGATGCATTGTCTACACCTGACAACGTGAATGGCATGTTTAGCAATGCAGACTTAGAATTTGAAGATGCAATAGATAGTGAAGGTCAACGACACGCTTTAACACAAGGGACATTCATAAAATGTCTGGAATCAGATGATCGCGTATTACGACAATCTGCATATGAAAATTTATATAAGGCATATGGTGCTTATAACAATACACTAAGTGCGACACTAGCTGGAGAAGTTAAGAAAAACGTCTTTAATGCAAGAACACATAATTATAAAACGGCAAGAGAAGCTGCTTTGAGTAATAATCACATTCCAGAAGCTGTTTATGATAATTTAGTGAAAACAGTTCATAAATACTTACCTTTACTGCATCGGTATACTAAATTACGCAAAGAACTATTAGGCTTAGATGATATGAAAATGTATGATGTATATACACCACTTGTCAAAGACATTAAGTTTGAAATGCCTTATGAAGAGGCTAAAGATTGGATGTTGAAAGCATTACAACCAATGGGTGAAGAATATATGAAAGTTGTGGAAGAAGGTTTAAATCATCGATGGGTAGATGTCTTTGAAAATAAAGGTAAACGTTCTGGAGGATACTCATCAGGTGCTCACTTAACGAATCCGTTTATATTACTGAATTGGTCAAATACAGTTTCTGATTTATATACCTTAGTACATGAATTTGGTCATTCAGCACATAGCTACTTTAGTCGTCAAAATCAACCATCTAATTTAAGTGATTACACTATATTCGTTGCAGAAGTCGCATCAACTTGTAATGAAGCATTATTAAGTGACTATATGGATAAACATTTAGATGACAAACGCAGATTACTACTATTAAACCAAGAACTTGAACGTTTTCGTGCAACGTTATTTAGACAAACAATGTTCGCAGAGTTTGAACATAAAATCCATCAAATAGAAGAAGCTGGAGAACCATTAACTGCTAACCGTATGAATGAAGAATATGCAGATCTCAATAGAAAATATTTTGGAGATGCTGTTGAAACAGATGAAAATATTAGTAAAGAATGGTCTAGAATACCACACTTTTATATGAATTATTATGTGTATCAATATGCAACCGGATACAGTGCAGCTCAAAGTTTAAGTCATCAAATTTTAACAGAAGGTAAACCGGCTGTTGAGCGATATATTAATGAATTCTTGAAAAAAGGTAGTTCAAATTATCCTATTGAAATCTTGAAAAATGCTGGTGTAGATATGACAACACCTGAACCAATTGAACAAGCTTGCCAAGTATTCGAACAAAAATTAGACGCTTTTGAAAAGTTAATGAAAGCTTAGTATGAATGTATTCGTTTACAATATGACAAGTTTGTGACAAAGGGTATTTATTTAATTTTAATGGTTGAAAGGTATATAACAGCGTGTTACATTATATACATGAAATTAATCACATAACAAACATACCCCTTTGTTTGAAGTGAAAAATTTCTCCCATCCCCTTTGTTTAGCGCCGTGTAATCAGACACGGCGTTTTTTTTTTATATCCATTTTTAAATAACTAAGAGATGTATAAGAAATTGAATAACTATTCAGATATTTCAACATATAATTTGCATTGAATTTTATATAAAATACTAATGTATATTGAAAATAATGTTTAGCAATTAGCAAATAAGAAAAAGTTGTAGAGATTCATTTTACAAAAAGCAATTGAAATATAATAACTAGAGGCAATAAAAAGCGCCAACTTCTTTAGTAATAATATAGAAGTTGGCATTTTCTTTGTTTTTATGAAATTTTGTATTATATGACGATTTGAAAATGCTTTGGGTACTAAATTTATATAAGTGCAACTTTGTTTCATCTTCCCGTAGTTAGTTAAGTGCGGAATAGGTGTTTTTTGAGTTAAAATACATCATTTATCGAAAATTTGTAACGTGTCGATCGATGAGAATTTGAGCTAAGGGTGAGGTTATAGACTTAATTCATATTCTGTGTAAGTCAGTATAATCTCAATCGATAACTTGTAAAAAAGAACTAATCCATTTTGTTATGGATTAGTTCTTTGTCCAATGCTTCTTGGAATTGAAAAGTAACTTTTTTTCACAGCTTCTTTGATTGTTTGTTTCATTGATTTGAGACAAAATAGTCTCTGAATTAGTAATATTTTCAGTGTGATATTGGCAGTGATTTGGGCCGACTCCTGCGGGAGGCGCACTAGCCGAAGACTACAGGCTAAGGCAGTGCTCGCGGAAAGCGTGCACAAAAAAACTGCCAACAAAGTCGGAGACTTTGTCGACAGTCCTTTTTAACAATAAAATACATGCCACAGTATCTGTTTCAAATAAAATGAAACTTATAATTTTGAAAATAAAGCATATATTGTTGTGAATACTAGCAACATTTCAAACTTTTGACTTCCAAAATTTACCTTCTGGTGAGCTAAGTTTTTCTATTTTTTGTTGTAATGCTAATTTTTTCAGTTCTTTATTCAATAATTTTTCAGGCCATTCATAAATAGTCAGCAACTCTTCTTTGGTTACTAATTGTTGTTGGTAAATGTAAGTTTCTAAACTTGGTGGAAGTTCTTTTTCAATTGGTGAACCAATAAGTTCATTTATGATATACGTATATATATGATAAGGGTATAAGCCTTCAACTTTTAAACCTTCTTCATGTATATCTTCGTTAAAGAATACAAGGGAAGGTGCCTCTTCAATTTCCATTTCTCGAGCTATATGCAGGTCAACTTGTAAACTTTCTTTTAATGAACTCTTATGTAAGTCTTCTTTAAAGACTTCATAATCAAGTCCAGCATTACTAATACAATTATTGACCATCTCTTCAGTTATAATATCTCGTTTTGGTATTATCTCATTTTGTACAAGATGTATAAAGCGCTCAGCCCGTAATCGACCTTGGAGTTCAGCAGCTTTATAGGCAAGTGCGATATTATCTAAATTAGATGTACTTTGAGCTTGGCATTTTGTTAATACTCGTAAGGAAGGATTTAAAATATGTCTAATACTGATATATTGTTTATACTCAAGTCGTAATTTTGAAAGTATAGCAGACAATTTAAAGCACTCTTTACTGAATGGATCGAAAAAGGAATAAATTTCAATCTTACTCAAAGGTGAAAGATTTGCATCTTCACGACTATTAGCATTTATTAATTTTAATTCTTCAGCCATGTTTTTTCACCTACAATTAATTTTCGGAATTAACCATGTGATTCGCTGTTAAACGTAATCGTTCATATAAATAATCCCCGACGCCTGCAGGAAAATCTGCTTGTTGAATAGCTTTATACATATTTTCAAGCCATGCGTCACGTTCGTGCGTTGTTATTACAAATTCTAAATGTCTTTTTTTTAACATAGGATGACCATGTTCTTCTGTATACAGTTGAGGACCGCCTAAAAATTGTGTTAAGAACTGTTTTTGTTTTCTGCTTGTTTCTTCAAAATCTCCAGGAAACAAATGATTGATTCTATCATCACGTTGTACCATATAATAAAAATGGTCAATCATTTTAAATAAGGCGTCTTGTCCGATAATCTCGTAAGGTGTTTGTGTCATAGTATCACCATATCCTATTAATATAATACTAATATAACATGAATTTTTACATTTGGAAGTAATTCGACTTCTTAATATTGCGCGCAATTAACTATTGCTTAATTTATGTTTGCGATTGAAAAATCTTTGGACTTTATTGTTTGGAATTTCATGATTGATATTGAATTGATGAAGGATTGATTTAAATTGAATTAATCCTTCATCATAATCATTTACTTCATATTCAAGTTCGAAGTCTTCAAAATCCAGATATTGATTTTTATCCAAGACAAGTAAATTACCATGAATTTCTTTTTCTAAACGTTCGGTAGTCAAAGCTCCTAATACGGTTAATGCATCAATATCTACATCCATTTTTAAGAGTTGGTTTAAAATATCTTGAGGCAGGTCCTGACTTTTGATGTGTTTGTTTAGTTTTGGTTCAACCTTTGTGTCGAAATTATACTCCATCAAGCCAATTTCAGCCGGTACTTTTAATGTCATTTCGTAAGTATCATCTTTAATACGAATTCTCAAAGCTGAGTGATGTGATTTTAAATCGAAATTTCGTGTATCGATGTAATAATTGGTCTGACTAAATGGTTTTGTATCTAAAAAATAAGTGTTGTATATTGCTTGGTAATTGTCTTTAGACAATAACTGTTTAAATTCAATTTCATTATTAGTTGCCACGCGTTACACTCCTTAAATACTTATGATAATTCATTTTAAAGTACTTGTGAGTTAATTTAAATTAGATTGCATTATACGCTAAAAATTATTATATTTACGTTAAGCCAATTGATGACATGATAATAGTCATGTAACGTGTTATGTACGTCATAATTATGTTAAAATGATGAAGAATAAGGAGGAACAAGCATGCGTATTTATGTGAATGAAATTAAAGTAACAGAAGATAGTTTAAAGTGTTATACAGAACAATCTACAGAAGGCTTACAAGAAGCAGGACAAATGCTTGTTGATAGTGATAATTATAGTTTTGCATATATCTTAGATGATGGCCAGTCATATTCATATTTGATTTTTGTTCAAGAAACCTGGTCTATGTTACATGAGAATAAAAATAAGAAGATTATCATTAATGATCAATTAGAACTAAAACAATTCGACAGAGAGTTTAATTATATATTAGAAAATATTCAAGGTAATTCAAACTATGGTAAGGAGTTTGTTTCTGTTGTGGAAGATACTTTCGAATTAGAGTGAAGCGGAGTGAAGCACAATGAATCAATGGGATCAGTTTTTATCTCCATATAGACAAGCAGTTGATGAATTAAAAGTTAAATTAAAAGGGCTTAGAAAACAGTATGACGTAGAAGATAATGCTTCACCAATTGAATTTGTGACGGGTCGTGTTAAACCTATGACTAGCATTATTGATAAAGCGAATAAAAGACAAATCTCATTTGATCGATTACACGAAGAAATGTACGATATCGCAGGTTTGAGATTAATGTGTCAATTCGTAGATGATATCGATATTGTGGTAAATCTCTTGAGACAACGTCAAGATTTTAAAGTAGTAGAAGAACGCGATTATATCAACAATACAAAACAAAGTGGATATCGTTCATATCATGTTATTATCGAATATCCAATTGAAACACTTGAGGGTGAAAAATCAATTTTAGCTGAAATCCAAATCCGTACATTAGCGATGAATTTTTGGGCAACAATCGAACATACATTACGTTATAAATACGACGGAGATTATCCGCCAGAAATCCAGCACCGACTAGAACGTGCGGCTGAAGCAGCGTTTTTACTTGATGAAGAAATGTCGGAAATTAAAGAAGAAATACAAGAAGCTCAAAAATACTATTCCAAAAAACGTGCTAAAAAGCATGATAATGACTAGGAGGTGTAATCATGCGCTATACAATTTTATCTAAAGGTGATTCAAAGTCTAACGCTTTAAAGCATAAGATGATTAATCACATGAAAGATTTTGAAATGGTTGAAGATACGGAAAATCCTGAAATAGTCATATCAGTTGGTGGAGATGGTACATTATTACAGGCTTTCCATCAGTATAGCCATATGTTATCACGGTGTGCATTTGTAGGGATACATACAGGACATTTAGGGTTCTATGCAGATTGGTTGCCACATGAAGTGGAGAAATTAATTATTGAAATTAATAATTCAGAATTCCAAGTTATAGAATATCCTCTATTAGAAATCATTGTTCGTTATAACGATAATGGATATGAGACGAGATACTTGGCATTAAATGAAGCGACAATGAAAACTGAAAATGGCTCTACACTTGTTGTGGATGTGAATATAAGAGGGAACCAATTCGAACGTTTTAGAGGAGATGGACTGTGTGTATCAACACCATCAGGTTCCACTGCTTATAATAAGGCATTAGGTGGCGCATTGATACATCCTTCTTTGGAAGCAATGCAAATTGCAGAAATCGCTTCTATTAATAATAGAGTGTTCAGAACGGTTGGTTCACCATTAGTATTACCCAAACATCACACATGTCTGATTACACCAGTGAATCAAGATAAGATTTTAACGACCATAGACCATGTTAGTATAAAACATAAAAATGTTAATGCAATTCAATTTAGAGTGGCAAATGAAAAAATTAGATTTGCTAGATTTAGACCGTTTCCATTTTGGAAAAGGGTACATGATTCCTTTATTTCAAGCGGAGACGACGAATAATGCAATTTACGTATACAATTAGAGGCCCTCAAATGCTAAGAACCTTTTTACAGGAACAAGGGTATTCTAAGAATACAATTAGCGCCATTAAGCATAATGGCGCTTTAATTGTTAATGGACAAACAGAAACTGTGCGTAAACAATTACAGAAAGACGATATAGTAGAGGTACATTTAGCTCAAGAAACAGCAAGCCACAACTTGGTCCCGTTTGAGAAAACTTTAAATATTTTATATGAAGATGAATACTTATTAATTATTTCCAAAGAACCTTATCAAAATTGTGCACCATCAAGGGAACACAAACATTTTAGTTTAGCTGAACAAATTCTTGGTTATTTTAAACAATCACGACAAAACATAGTCCCACATATTGTCACTAGGATTGATCGAAACACTTCAGGTATTGTTGTGGTTGCAAAACATGGTTTTCTACATCATCTTATGTCAAACATACACATTGATAAAACGTATTTATGTGTATGCTTTGGTGAAATGGAAGCACAAGGAATTATAGATGCACCTATTGCTAGGGATCCTTCTAGTATTATTACAAGACAAGTCAATTCACATGGCAAACAAGCAATAACTAAATATAGGCGTTTAGACCATGTCAGTAATTACAGTTTATGTGAAATCGCTTTATTAACAGGTCGGACACATCAAATCCGCGTTCATTTTCAATATATAGGACATCCTATTGTGGGTGATGATTTATATGGAGGCGGACACTCGAGCTATAAACATCAGTTATTACGATGTTTTAAAATATCTTTTATGCATCCAATCTATGATAAAAAAATTGAAATACAGGATAGATATGATGCAATAGAAAATATATTTAATATGATATAATTTGAGTAACTATGGAGGTGGGACTTTTGGCAAATGAAAAAGATCAAATCGTTTTAGAAGATGAGCAAGTATATGATCAAGAAATGTTAGATAAACTACTTCATGAAAATCATATAGGTGAATTTAGAGAAGAATTCTTAGCGATGCACACATACGAACAAAGTGAATACTTTGAAGACAGCGATGAAGATATTAGACAAAAAATGTTTGAAGTATTGTCCCCTGAAGAAGTAGCGGATTTCTTCGAACAATTAGAAATTGATGAAGAAGAGTATGAAGCGCTATTCGATACCATGGATGCTACATATGCTAGCAAAGTGTTAGAAAATATGTCATACGATAATGCAGTTGACATTATGAATCAATTATCTAAGCAGAAAATTGTTAGCTTGCTGACACTAATGAACCGTGAAGATGCAAAAGAAATTAAAGCATTACTACATTACGAAGAAGATACCGCCGGTGGTATCATGACGACGGAATATATTTCTTTAAAATCAACAATGCCTGTAAAAGAAGCATTAATGCAAGTTAAAGAGCAAGCGCCAGATGCTGAGACAATTTATGTCATATTTGCTGTGAATGAGCATAAACAATTAGCCGGGGTTTTATCACTAAGAGATTTAATCGTAGCAGAAAATGATGCTTATATAGAAGACATAATGAGCGAACGTGTGATTAGTGCTAACGCTGCTGATGACCAAGAAGACGTAGCGCAAAAAATGCGTGATTATGATTTTATCGCTATGCCAGTTGTCGATTATCAAGACCATTTATTAGGTATTATAACAATCGATGATATCTTAGATGTTATGGATGAAGAAGCGAGCGAGGACTACTCTCGTTTAGCCGGGGTATCTGATGTTGATGCAACAAATGATTCTGTCATTAAAACTGCTAAGAAACGTTTGCCATGGCTAATTATTTTAACGTTTTTAGGAATGATTACAGCGACGATACTTGGATCATTTGAGGATACATTAGCACAAGTATCGTTGCTGGCAGCATTTATTCCAATTATCAGTGGTATGTCTGGTAACTCTGGCACACAATCACTTGCCGTATCAGTACGTAATATTTCAACTGGTGAAATTGATGAACAAAGTAATTTCAAAGTCGCATTGAGAGAAGCGGGCAGTGGCTTTTTAAGTGGATTGATTTGTGCTATATTGTTATATATTATTATACTGGTGCTTTATGGTCAACCAATTTTAGCTACGATCGTAGCGAGCAGTTTAACGATTGCTATGACAGTAGGTACGTTAGTGGGATCAATGATTCCATTAGTTATGAATAAATTAAATATTGACCCTGCAGTTGCAAGTGGTCCATTTATAACTACGATCAATGATATTGTGAGTATGTTGATTTACTTTGGATTAGCAACTTCATTCATGTCTTACTTATTATAGGGGGTTACATGGAATTTTTATCACTTGTTGTCGTTGTAATGGCAGCATTCCTTACACCGATACTAATCAATAGATTACGAATTACATTCTTACCTGTTGTTGTAGCAGAAATACTAATGGGTATTCTCATAGGACACTCTTTTTTAAACATAGTAGAGCGTGATGCTATGTTAAATATTTTGTCTACATTAGGTTTTATCTTCTTAATGTTTTTAAGTGGTTTAGAAATTGATTTTAAAGCATTTAAAAAAGATAAAGGATCGTCTGGAGATAAGGATAAAAGTAAAGAACCAGGCCACCTGCAATTAGCACTTACTGTATTTTTATTTATTATGATAATTTCAATTGTATTTGCTTATGCATTTAAGTGGTTTGGCTTAATTGATGATGTCTTATTAATGATTATTATCATTTCTACGATTTCATTAGGTGTTGTTGTACCGACACTAAAAGAAATGAATATTATGCGTACTACAATCGGACAATTCATATTATTAGTAGCAGTATTAGCTGACTTAGTGACAATGATATTGTTAACTGCATATGGCACACTACATGCTTCTGGTGGTGCATCACTATGGTTAATAGGCAGTTTAGTAGTATTTGCGCTTGTTTTTTATTTCTTAGGTGGCATATTTAAGAAAGCACAATTTTTACAGAAATTGATGGATGGTACCACACAGATAGGTATACGTGCTGTATTTGCATTAATCATTATGCTGGTTGCCTTAGCAGAAGGCGTTGGTGCAGAAAATATTCTAGGCGCTTTCCTAGCAGGTGTGATTGTTTCTTTATTAGGCCCAGATGAGGATATGGTGGAGAAATTAGATTCTTTTGGTTATGGTTTCTTTATACCAATATTCTTTATCATGGTTGGTGTAGATTTAAATATACCAATGTTAATAAAAGAACCTTCGTTACTACTTATTATTCCATTTTTAATACTCGCATTTGTAGTATCTAAATTAATACCAGTGTTTTACGTACGTCGATGGTTTGATATGAAAACGACAATATCTTCAGCATTCCTGTTAACATCTACTTTATCATTGGTCATTGCTTCTGCAAAAATTGCTGAAAAACTTGGAACAATATCATCGGAAATATCAGGTATTTTAATTTTAAGTGCAGTCATTACATGTGTCTTTGTACCTATCATATTTAAAAAAATGTTCCCAATGCCAGATGAGGCTACAAGACAAATTGAAGTGAGTTTAATAGGAAAAAATCAATTAACCATTCCTATTGCTCAGAATTTAACATCACAACTTTACCAAGTTTCACTTTATTATAGAAATGATTTAAGTGATAAACGTAAATTATCAGATGCGATTTCGATGATTGAAATTGCAGATTACGAAGAACCGTTATTAGATCGTCTAGGTTTATTTGAAAGAGATATCGTTGTTTGTTCTACAAATGATGATGATATTAATAGAAAAGTGGCGCTAATGGCTAAAAGACATGGTGTTAATCGAGTTATTTGTAGATTAGAGGCGAGTACGGGTGATGAAGGTCTACAAAGTGAAGGCATTGAAGTATTTAGTGGTTTTATGAGTAATAAAATACTCTTGAAAGGTTTAATAGAAACGCCCAATATGCTAAATCTTTTAAGTAATGTGGAAACATCGTTGTATGAAATTGCAATGTTAAATCATAAATATGATCAAATTCAATTACGTAATTTCCCGTTTGACGGTGATATTATATTTGTGAGAATCATTCGAAATAATGAATCAATCGTACCTCATGGTGATACACAATTACGCTATAAAGACCGTGTTATTGTAACGGGTTCTAAAGAATATGTTGATGAATTAAAACGTGAATTAGAGTTTTATTATTAACATCCATGTCTGGGATATGATTTATGTCTCAGACTGATGTAGGAATAGGCAGTAAATGAATTTCTGAAAGCTATTTTGAGTTGTTAATATTTATTTAATGAGTGAAGTATTGGTAAGCATTTTAACTTTGTAACCTATAAAAAATGATAAATTCGTATATAGAATGTAATATGAATTGTTTAAACAATGAAACCAATGTTAAAATAAAGTTTGTTAGAATTGGCATCGAGCAAAGTGATAGGAATACGATTATAACTTCTCGAACCAGTTTAAAATGAAAATTTAAAAAAGGAGTTATTTTCATGTTAAATTTAGAAAATAAAACATTCGTCATTATGGGTATTGCTAATAAACGTAGTATCGGTTTTGGTGTGGCTAAAGTATTAGACAAATTAGGTGCAAATTTAGTTTTTACATATCGTAAAGATCGTAGTAAAAAAGAAATGGAAAAACTTGTAGAACAATTAGATCAACAAACAATTAGAATGTATCAAATAGATGTACAAAAAGACGAAGATGTTATCAATGGTTTCGCAAAAATTGGAGAAGAAGTAGGTAACATTGACGGTGTTTATCATTCGATTGCTTTTGCTAATATGGAAGATTTAAGAGGCCGTTTTTCAGATACATCTCGTGATGGTTTCTTATTGGCACAAGATATTAGTTCATATTCATTGACAATTGTTGCTAGAGAAGCAAAAAAAATTATGCCTGAAGGTGGTAGTATCGTTGCTACAACTTATTTAGGTGGCGAATATGCTGTACAAAACTACAATGTAATGGGCGTAGCTAAAGCTAGTTTAGAAGCAAATGTACGTTATTTAGCATTAGATTTAGGTGAAGATAATATCCGTGTCAATGCGATTTCAGCTGGTCCAATTCGCACACTAAGCGCTAAAGGTGTTGGTGGTTTTAACACAATCATGAAAGAAATTGAAGAACGTGCGCCATTAAAACGTAATGTAGACCAAGAAGAAGTAGGTAAAACTGCAGCGTACTTATTAAGTGATTTATCAAGTGGTGTTACAGGCGAAAATATCCATGTAGATAGTGGTTATCACATCGTTAAATAATTTATGACTTAAAACATAATTGAAGATTTATATATTAAAAAAGACTATTCGTTTCAACGACAGAAACGAATAGTCTTTTTGTTTTATAACGTTATTTTATTCCTTGACATCACTATTTGCTTTAGCAATGATATCTTGTCTATATCGAAAGACATTTCTGACAACTGTTTTAATTACAGCATATAATGGAACGGCTATTAAGATTAAACCGAAACCACCAAGGTTACCTGCAGCTAATATCACTACTATAATTGTTAAAGGATGAATATTAAGTGATTTACCCATTACGTTCGGTGTGATTACATTGCCTTCCAATTGTTGTGCAATCAGCGTGATAATACATACCCATATAAATGTTGAAGGGCTTTGAATAATCGCAATGACTGCAGCAGGTGCAAATGCCATCCAAGGACCTAAGAACGGTATCATATTTGCAACACAAGCAAACATAACGAGCAATAGTGTGTAGTTAAGCCCTACAATTGAATAACCAATGTATAAGATTATTCCAAGAATGATACTTACTGTTACTTGGCCTTGAATATAAGATTTAACAGTTTCATTTAAATCTTTTAATAATTCTACAGTAAAAACTTTTCTATCTCCTTTAAACAATCTTGCAATGAAAGGGATGAAACGCTCGTGATCTTTTAACATATAGATTAAAAAGAACGGAACCATTATCAATAAGAAAAGCGTTGAAATAAATGATGTTAAGTATCCTAAAGAGTTAGATAAAATATCAGCAGTACTGTCGCTAATAGATTGTACCATTTTATTAATTCTATCAGTTACATCATTCGGCAATCTTTCCATTTGATCTAGTGCAAAATTGATGATGTTCTGCACTTCATGTTGTAATGCAGGTATTTGATGTACTAAGTTTTCAATTTGTTCTGCAATTAACGGAGCTAACACACCAATAACGATACTAATAATAATAATTAAGCCTATGAAGATTATAGTAATGCTGCCCCAACGTGGCACATGATTTTTTTCAAGTATTTTTTGAAAAGGCAAACAAATATAAAATAAAAAGCCACTTAATAATAATGGCAACAATACTGATTGAAGGATAATAATAAATGGTGTGAAAATACTATGTACTTCCATAATCAGTTTGATTAGTAAAAACAGGATTAATAAAGCGATACCTGTTCTAAACCATACTTTGTTAAGCATAGAACGGTTCCTCCTATAAAACTTTATTTTAATTTATAATTCAGTATATCTTAAAAAAAGATAGAACAAAAGATAAATTTGTGAAACTTTGTACTTAATGTGCATGTGAAGATTGATTACAATTTCAGAGTGATAACAAAGGGGAAACAGTAATGCGTAGTGCATTATAAGATAATATAAATATTAAATACATTAATGTTATTTATGCAAAAAATTCATAGCGAAATATATATTTTGTGAAAATAATAACTTATATAATGCGTTGCGCGGAACATAACATATGTGTATAATATTAAAAAATATCATTTTCTTTAATGGTATAACAAGGGGGATACGTTATGATAGAAGGTTTTTTAACTTGGCTCTATGACATAGTATGGAGCAAACCATTAGTTTATGGTTTGTTAATCACTGGTATATTATTTTCACTATTTATGAAATTTTTCCAAGTAAGACACTTTAAAGAAATGATTCGACTTATGTTTCAAGGGGAAAAGTCACCAACAGGTATTTCAAGTTTTCAAGCAATCGCATTATCGTTAGCAGGTCGTGTGGGTACTGGTAATATTGTAGGGGTATCAACAGCGATATTTATTGGTGGACCGGGAGCCGTATTTTGGATGTGGGCAACAGCATTTTTAGGAGCGAGTAGTGCATTTATAGAATCGACATTAGGTCAGATATATAAACGTGAAGAAAAGGGACAATATAGAGGTGGACCAGCATTTTATATTGAATATGGTATAAAGGGGAAACTGGGTAAAATATATGGCTTGATCTTTGCAATCGTCACTGTGATTTCAGTCGGATTGTTATTACCAGGTGTTCAATCAAATGCTATTTCTAGTTCTATGAAAAATGCATTTCAATTAAATCCATGGATTGTAGCCATATTTTTAGCAATTATTATCGGCTTAATCATTTTTGGGGGAATAAAATGGATTGCTAATGCAGCGACTGCAGTTGTACCATTTATGGCAGTATTATATATTTTAATTGCGGTCATTATTATCATACTCAATATTGAAGCGGTTCCTTCTTTATTTGCATTAATTTTCAAATCCGCATTTGGTATGGAAGCTGCTTTTGGTGGGATAGTAGGTGCAATGATTGAAATAGGTGTCAAAAGAGGTCTTTATTCAAATGAGGCTGGACAAGGTACAGGACCACATGCAGCTGCGGCAGCAGAGGTATCACACCCAGCAAAACAAGGTTTAGTGCAAGCGTTTTCAGTTTACGTTGATACTTTGTTTGTTTGTACTGCAACAGCATTAATCATCTTGCTTTCTGGTACATATAATGTAACGGATGGCGGTAACACACCAAGTGATAAAGCAAGTTTAATTAAAGATAATGGTATCTTTGTTGAAATGTCAAATGGAGATAAAGATTATTCTGGAACCGCAATGTACGCACAAGCAGGTATAGACAAAGCATTACAAGGTGGAAGTTATCATTTTGATCCATCGTTCTCTGGATTTGGATCTTATTTTATAGCAATTGCTTTGTTTTTCTTTGCCTTTACTACTATATTGGCTTATTACTATATTGCAGAAACCAATATTGCATACTTAACAAGAAACGCAAATTATAGGACTTCCTTTATATTTATCAATATAACGCGAATTGTATTAATTCTTGCCACCGTTTATGGCGCAGTGAAAACGGCAGATATTGCATGGCTAATGGGAGATTTAGGTGTAGGTATGATGGCCTGGCTTAATATCATTGCAATTTGGCTATTACACAAACCAGCTATAAGCGCATTGAAAGATTATGAATTGCAGAAAAAACGTTTAGGATCGGGTAAAAAAGCTATTTATAAACCAGACCCTGAAAAAGTACCTAATGCTGTATTTTGGCTGGAAGATTATCCTGAACGTCTAAAAAAAGAGGATATTAACGACTAAAAATAATATGTTACTTAGACAAATAAAAAGCGAGTTATTTTAAAATATTGCGTCTCTTGATACAATGTCATTAAGACTACGAGGGGGCGCATTATTTTATGGACAATTTACAAGCAGGGCGAATTAATAAGATTAATTTTTCTAGTGACATATTAGATAGAGATATTACACTATCTATTTATTTACCTAAAGATTTTACAGAACTATTTAAATACAAAGTCGTCTTTTGTTTTGATGGTTTAGACTTTTTTAGCTTTGGCAGAATACACAGAACATATGAAAAATTATGGGAAGCAAATGAAGTAGAAAGAGCAATATTTGTAGGTTTTCATTATGAAGATGTTGAAAAAAGAAGAGCAGAATTTCATCCCCAAGGAGAAAAAACAGCTTTAACTGTAAAATGTATGGCGAATGAAATTTTACCGTTTATAGATGCTCAATTCCCAACGTATAAAGTAGGCAATGGCAGAGTTATTTTAGGTGACAGCTTAGCTGGAAGTGCAGCTTTGATTACTGCATTATCTTATCCGAGAATTTTTAGCCAAGTGGGACTATTGAGTCCTCAACATGATGAAGTGATACAAACATTAATCGAACGATGTCAATTTCAAGAACAATTGACAATATGGCATACTGTTGGATTAGAAGAAAAAAACTTTGCTTTACCAACGACAGGTAAGCAAGCGGATTTTTTAACACCTAATCGCCAGCTTAAATCGATTATCGAACATAGTGATATAACTTATCATTATGCAGAGTTTGATGGTGGTCATAGATGGAAATCTTGGAAACATTTATTAGAAGATTTATTAAAATATTTTTTATCAGATAATATTTCTTTTTAATTATCTGTAGGAAATTTAGTTAAAAGTAACGAATTTTTGTGAAATTTGATATAATGTAGTTATGTTAAACAAAGGAGGAATTTAAATGATTTTAGGATTAGCATTAATTCCGTCAAAAGCGTTTCAAGATGAAGTAAATGCATACCGTAAACGTTATGATGCTCACTATGCAACGATAATGCCACACATTACGATTAAAGAGCATTTTAAAATAAACGAAGGTGATCTTGACGCTGTCAAAGAGACAATCAAATCAAGAATCGAGGGGATACCACCTATTGAAGTACACGCGACAAAGGCTTCAAACTTTGCGCCAATTACAAATGTAATTTATTTTAAAGTTGCCAAAACAGACAATTTAGAAAAATTATTTAATCAATTCAATAGTGGTGATTTTTATGGTCGTCCTGAACATCCATTTGTACCACATTTTACAATTGCACAAGGTTTAACTAGTCAAGAATTCGAAGACATTTTTGGTCAATTGAACTTAGCGGGTATTGACTATAAAGAAGCAATTGAGCAACTTTCTTTAGTTTATTACGATGAAAGTGCGGAAAAATGGAAAGTCTTAGAGAATTTTAATTTTGCATAATTTTTTTATATAAAGTTATCATTTCAATCAATGATAATATTGAAACTTTAAAAGAGTCGCTATCATTTTAGAATTTATCTAAAAACTTGATAGCGACTCTTTTGTATATTGAACATTACTAAATATAGTTAAGTGTGTGTGTGTTGTTGTTTATTTTTAACAAAATAAATACCATAAAATATTGCTAAAAATAAAAATACTAATGCTGAAAAATAAAAAGTATTATTAACAGATTTAGAGAATTCTGTGATTAAACCACCTACGAGTGGACCAATCATAGAGCCGAAACCTTGTACACTATTGAACACGCCCCAAGTCTCTTCTTGTTCATCCATGTGTATATGACTTGCCATAAAAGTATTCCATGCAGGTAACAAGATGCCGTACATTAGGCCGATAAATAATGCCAAGCCCCAAACTAATTTAATATCCGTAATAATAGATAACGCAAATATCATTAAAGTATATAAAACAAATCCACTAAAAATGATACCATACATAAATAATGTACCATTGTTGTCTATAATTTTAGATAAAAACAACATAGAAATAGCACAACCTATGCCACCAATGATAATTGCAATCGTATATTCAACTGTTGAAACGCCCACGACTTTCGTTGCATATGTAGGTAATATCGGTACTAAGGCAGTAATGGAAGCACCTTGTAATAAAATACCTGGAAACAGAATTAAATGGCGTTTAGTCACATTTACAATTTGACCTAACTGTTGTTTTACAGGTCTTGTATTATAATTAGTCAGTCTTATTTTAACGAAATAGTATAGAATCCATGCAATCAGTACAACTAATGACATCATAAAAGCGAAACGTGTTGGATGGAATTTAAAGATTAAGTTCATTCCAACCATTCCAACTAATAAACCTAGTAACCATGAGAAATAAACATAACCCATTTGTTTACCACGATTATTTTCATCAACACTTGCAAGCATAATGACCCAAATAGGACTCACGGCGATACCTAGCAATATTGCACTTGTGATTAGCACGATAGGTGATGTAGGAAACCAAATGACTAAAAACAAACTACCAAACGCTAATAAAAATCCAAGTGTCAAAACAAGCTTTGTACCTAAGCGTTTAAGTAAAAAACCTATGACAAAGTTGGTTGTTGCATCAGCAATAAAGTGAATAGAAATAGCGATAGATGTAACACCTACCGCAATAGAAGTTGCCGTTGGAAGTAATGCTAAATAACTCAACACATACATACCTCTAGCAAACTCCATTAAAAATAAAATAATCAACATAATAATAAAATTTGTACTTGAATTGTAGTTAGTATTATTTAACGAAGAGCTTTGCATATAAAGGAACCTTTCCATAAACTTCTTCATAACGTGTTGAATGGTCTAGAAGATCTAATAAATCTTTGCATAATTTATATGTTGAATATGGAATGCGTGATTCACTCATTGCTTTAGACATTTCTACTAGTGAAGTTGGATGATTTGTTAATGATGCTACTTGTTGAATAGCTTCATCAGGTGAATAAGCGATAGTGCCGTAACCTTTTTCTTCAAAATAAAGCGCGTTTTCTAACTCTTGACCAGGTGCAGGATCTAAGAAAATCATTGGAATTTGTCGGGTTAGTGCTTCAGAAATCGTGATGCCACCTGGCTTTGTAATCATCAACTGACTTGATGCCATCCATTCATTCATCTGTTTTGTATAACCTAAGATAAGTACGTTATCATAATTTTTAAATTGGCTAGATAATGTGCGTTTCAACTCTTTATTTTTACCACAAACCATGACTACTTGTGATTGTGGACTTTTAGTCAAAATATCACTAATCATTTGACCGAATCCTTTTGAAACGCCAAAAGCACCTGCGGACATAAGTATTGTAGGTTTATCTGGATTCAAATTATTTTGATGTAACCATGAAGATTGGTCAATATCTTGTTCGAATTTATCAGAAATTGGAATGCCAGTAACCTTTAATTGATGTCTTGGGATCCCTATTTCAGCAAATTCATCTTTTAATTCCTCAGTTGCCAAGTAATACCTTTGAGAATGTGGTGTAACCCAATTCTTTTGTAATCTATAATCTGTCATAACTGTGGCAATTGGGATATTCATATCAAATTGCTCAGTTAATACAGACATTACTGGCGTAGGGAAGGTCAACAATATTAAATCTGGTTTTTCTTTTAGTAATAAATTAATTAATTTATTTAATCCATAATATTTATAGAAACATTTGTCTATTTGGTCAGGTTTACTATAGTAAAAAGATTTGTACATATTTCTGAAATACTTAAAACTATTGATATACCACTTTTTACATATAGAAGTCAGAATTGGGTGAGCTTCTAAAAATAAATCATGTTCAATGACAGTTAAATTGTCTAGATTCATTTCATTGAATTGGTTTACTACGCTTTGAGTAACCTGTAAATGTCCATTACCAAAAGAACCAGTAATAATCAATATTTTTTTGTTACGAGTAACCATTTTGAGTCACCCTCCAATAGTATAAATTTAGCTCATGCTAAGTTTAACGCATTTTATTGTCATGCGAAAGAAAAAACATAATTATTAGAGATTATATCATTTTACAAACGCATAGAAAATGATTCATACTTATTTTTTAAAATTATATCACGCTAAATTTAGATTGTTCTATATGTATACCATACCACGCTTTCTATTAAAATAAGCGACCTTAAAAGAAACTAAACAAATAAAAAAGAAAATCTACACAATTAATTACATATGATTAACAAACTGAATCTAGTTTATGCTCATGATAGTTATAAAATTTTTTAAATGAAAACGAAAAATATATAATAGTAGAGAAAGAAATAATTAGCAATATTAGTTTCTATAAAATCAACTGAAAATGTGTATAATAGAAGTATTGGAAATAAAGGAGCGGTTAATGTTGAATGCAAATGAGTTGTTTAAAAAAATAAGAGTTAAACAAGTGATAGGTACATTAGATATGAATGTTAATGATATAACAACAGACTCGCGTACTGCTAAAGAAGGAAGTATATTTGTTGCTTCTAAAGGTTATACAGTCGATAGTCATAAATTTTGTCAAGATGTTGTAAATCAAGGCTGTAAAGTCATTGTAGTAAATCATGAACAATTGTTGAAAGGTGATGTAACACAAGTTATCGTTCCTGACACGTTGCGCGTTGCCAGTTTACTCGTAAATGTATTATTTAATTATCCAAGTAAACAACTAACTACATATGGTGTTACTGGAACCAATGGTAAAACATCTATAGCGACAATGATACACCATATATATAGAAAATTAGATAAAGGTAGTGCTTATTTAGGTACTAATGGTTTCCAAATTAATGAGGAAAAATCTAAAGGTACAAACACAACACCTGAAACAGTCGCGCTAACTAAAAAAATTCATGAAGCTGTAGAAAAGCAAGCACAGGCCATGACTTTAGAAGTATCAAGTCATGGTTTATCATTAGGACGTTTAAGTGGCGTTAATTTTGATGTGGCGGTATTTTCAAATTTAACGCAAGATCATTTAGACTTTCATGGCACAATGGAAGCTTATGGTCATGCTAAATCATTATTATTCAGCCAGTTAGGTGAAGATTTATCAAAAGAAAAATATGTTGTTTTAAATCAAGATGATAGATTTTCAGAATATTTAGCTTCAGTTACACCTTATGAAGTCTTTACCTATGGCATTAATGAACGTGCACAATTTATGGCTGAAAATATTAATGAGTCATTACAAGGCGTAACGTTTGATTTTAATACACCTGAAGGTACATTTCCTGTAAAATCACCTTATGTAGGCATCTTCAACGTTTCTAATATTATGGCTGCAATGATAGCTGTTTGGGCAAAAGGTGCTACGTTAGAAGAAATTATTCAAGCCGTAGAAAACTTAGAACCTGTTGAAGGTCGACTTGAAGTTTTAGACCCCCAATTGCCAATTAATCTAATTATTGATTATGCACATACAGCAGATGGTATGGATAAACTTATAGATGCTGTGAAACCTTTTGCAAAACAAAAATTAATTTTCTTGTGCGGTATGGCTGGAGAAAGAGATATGGGCAAAACACCTGAAATGGGGCGCGTTGCTTGTAGAGCGGATTACGTTATTTTTACACCAGACAACCCAGCAAATGATGATCCTAAAAAATTAACAAGCGAACTTGCTAAGGGCGCAACACATAATAATTATATAGAATTTGAAGACCGTGCAGAGGGGATTCGTCATGCTATTGAAATTGCTAATCCTGGCGATACAGTTGTCTTAGCTTCTAAGGGACGTGAACCTTACCAAATTATGCCTGGTCATGTAAAAGTACCACATAGAGATGATTTAATCGGTTTAGAAGCAGCTTATAAAAAGTTTGGCGGTGGCCCTATTGGAAATTAGGCTTATCAGTCTGAATGATGTAAAAGTCCGTAGTTATATTTATAAAAATGATAACGATGAAGTCTTGCTTTTGGCAATACCAGACTTAAATTGGTCATTAGAAATTGATACTTCGTTAAATGATGATGATATCAAGGAGGAACTTGTGATACACTTGTTTACGTTACTTGAT
This sequence comes from Staphylococcus sp. GDY8P198P, assembly GCF_017891615.1. Taxonomy (NCBI): domain Bacteria; kingdom Bacillati; phylum Bacillota; class Bacilli; order Caryophanales; family Staphylococcaceae; genus Staphylococcus; species Staphylococcus sp. GDY8P198P. The sequence continues at coordinate 301,801 of NZ_JAESJQ010000007.1, read as the reverse complement.
GAGTCAACAGCAGTACAAATTGCTGATGATATTGGTCAATCGATATTTGAGAATTAAAGGAGAGAACAAATGAGTATAAAGGAAGAAGTAGAATCCAGAAAAACTTTTGCGATTATTTCCCATCCTGATGCTGGTAAAACCACATTAACTGAAAAGTTACTATTATTTGGTGGTGCAATTAGAGAAGCAGGGACTGTAAAAGGTAAAAAAAGTGGTAAATTTGCGACAAGTGACTGGATGAAAGTTGAACAAGAACGTGGTATCTCAGTTACAAGTTCAGTGATGCAATTTGATTATGATCATTACAAAATTAACATTTTAGATACACCTGGACATGAAGATTTTTCTGAAGACACATATAGAACATTAATGGCCGTAGACAGCGCTGTAATGGTTATAGATTGTGCAAAAGGTATTGAACCGCAAACTTTAAAATTATTTAAAGTTTGTAAAATGAGAGGCATTCCTATTTTCACATTTATCAATAAATTAGATAGAGTAGGTAAAGAACCGTTTGAATTATTGGATGAAATCGAGTCTACATTGGAAATCGAAACATATCCTATGAATTGGCCAGTGGGTATGGGACAAAATTTCTTTGGTATCATTGATCGAGATACACATACGATTGAGCCTTTTAGAGACGAACAAAATGTGCTTCATTTAAATGATGATTATGAATTGGAAGAAGATCATAAAATTAAAAATGATAGCGCCTTTACACAAGCAATCGAAGAATTAATGTTGGTAGAAGAAGCGGGAGAAACATTTGATAATGAAGCTTTGAGAAAAGGTGATTTAACACCAGTGTTCTTTGGATCAGCGCTAGCAAACTTTGGTGTACAAAATTTCTTGAATGCTTATGTTGACCATGCACCTATGCCAAGTGCTCGACAAACGAAAGAAGATATTGAAGTTACACCATATGATACAGATTTTTCAGGCTTTATTTTCAAAATTCAAGCGAATATGGACCCCAAACACAGAGATAGAATTGCATTTATGAGGGTTGTTAGTGGCGCTTTCGAACGAGGTATGGATGTTACGTTACAAAGAACTAAAAAGAAACAAAAAATAACACGTTCAACTTCATTTATGGCTGATGACAAAGAAACTGTTAATCATGCAGTCGCTGGAGATATTATAGGCTTGTATGACACGGGTAATTACCAAATTGGAGATACATTAGTAGGTGGAAACCAAAAATTCAGTTTCCAAGAATTACCACAGTTTACACCAGAATTATTTATGAAAGTTTCTGCGAAAAACGTCATGAAACAGAAACATTTCCATAAAGGGATTGAGCAGTTAGTTCAAGAAGGTGCCATTCAATACTATAAAGCATTGCATACTAATCAAATTCTTATTGGTGCAGTTGGTCAACTACAATTTGAAGTTTTTGAACATCGACTTAAAAATGAATATAATGTTGATGTCATCATGGAATCAGTTGGTCCAAAAATTGCAAGATGGATTGAAAATGAAGAAGATATTAAAGATAAAATGAGTTCTTCTCGTTCTATATTAGTTAAAGATGTTTATGATAATTACGTTTTCTTATTTGAAAATGAATTTGCAACGAGATGGTTTGAAGAAAAATTTCCAGAAATTAAATTATACAGTTTGTTATAACATGATTAATTGTGTATAATACTATATTATTAATAGAATACCTATGACTTTGTAGTCGGAGGGGAGTAACTCAACTGTTTTTAAAGAGATATATGAGATAGTAATATCATTATAAAATATCTGTTTTATATATCTTTTTAACATAGTCATTTTGTCGTCATTACGAAACGTTAAATGTTTCCGGTAAAATGGGCAGGAAAACACTGTCGAGTGAGACCTTTGCTTATAAATGTTACAAACATACAAATTATATAAGACCGAAAGTTTAATTTACTTTAGTGAGTGTATATGATTAAAATGTGTGTAGCATTTACTTAGCTTAGGTCTCTATTTTTATGTAAAAAAACTAAAGGAGTTGTCCTAAATGGATCCGAGTTTGATTTTACCTTATTTATGGGTTCTAGTAGTACTGGTATTTTTAGAAGGTTTATTAGCAGCAGATAATGCTGTTGTTATGGCAGTTATGGTTAAACATTTGCCTCCTGAACAACGTAAAAAAGCATTGTTCTATGGACTGTTAGGTGCATTTATTTTCCGTTTTATTTCTTTATTCTTAATAAGCATTATCGCACATTTTTGGTGGATTCAAGCGCTAGGCGCAATTTACTTATTATACATGTCGATCAAAAATCTCATATCATTCTTTAAAGAAAAAGACCATCAAAAAGAGGATGGTACTGATGATCATCATTATGATGAATCGGGCGAGGAAATACATGCAAGTCCTAAAGCATTTTGGGGCACAGTATTAAAAGTAGAATTTGCTGATATAGCATTTGCGATTGATTCCATGTTAGCTGCTCTTGCTATTGCAGTAACTTTACCTACTGTTGGTATACACTTTGGTGGTATGGACCTTGGACAATTTGCAGTCATGTTCCTAGGCGGTATGCTAGGTGTGATCATCATGCGTTTTGCAGCCACTTGGTTTGTAAATCTATTGAACAAATATCCTGGTTTAGAAGGCGCTGCATTTGCGATTGTAGGTTGGGTAGGTATTAAATTAGTAATCATGGTGCTAGCACACCCTGATATTAAAATATTACCAGAACATTTCCCACACAGTGTATTATGGCAATCAATTTTCTGGACGGTTATGATTGCACTTGTAATTATCGGTTGGTTAACATCTGTTAAAAATAATAAAAAAGAACATAAATAATATATGTAAGCCTGAGTCATAAAATCTATGACTCAGGCTTTTTTGTTCTATATGTGATAAAGTTAGAATTTTTTACTAAAAGAGACTATAATCTGTAGTATGCTAACTTTATATGACAAAATAAAGCAGAAAAATTATATATGTTATGTCATAATAGAATTGTAATTAAAAGGAATAGGGGGGCTTACTGTGACGCAAAATAAAAAACATGTCATCCCAAAAGTAAAGTATGGACGTAAACGACGTGAATACTTTCATAACGAGGAACGGGAACAACGTGTGCAACAAGAACGTAAAGCTAGAAAACAGCGTGAAGAAAAAGCTGAAATACTTGCTAAAAATAATGAAGAACGTGTGAAAGAAAATTTAAGAAAAGCACGTATTGAAAAGCTAACACAAGAAGAAATTCAGCAACAACAAGCAATTGCTGCAGCGCGGAATTCCAAACATACGCAAGAAGACACACAGCACAATGAAACAACTTCAGCAAATAATATCAATCAATCGTATAATGAAAACGATGATATGGTGGAGGAAGAAAATAAAATAGATTCAAAATCAGTACACACTGAGAGCGAGACTCAAAATAACAGTACATCGTCAAATGAAGAACATGTCCCACCTAAAAAAGAACAAGAACAGAATTTTTATTCAGAAAATGCGCAACAATCAAGAGTTGATTATTATTTGAATAATGATGAGCAAACTTCACAACAAAAAAGTTCTAGGGAATATTCGAATTCTAATACTGAAACTAAGCACCAAAATACGACTAACACACTTGATAAAGTTAAGGCTTTCTTTATTGAACATTGGGCCAAAATTCTAATTGTTGTGGCAGTTATTGTTTTACTGACACTCATACAAGCTATATTCAAAAATGTTGATGAAAATGGCACTTCAAATGATCATGTTTTTCATGATAATCAAAATAAAGATAAGACTTATACAACAACAATGAAAAGTGCGAACAGTGCAATTCATTCCGTAGTAACTGTTGAAAATGATACGAGTGATGATAGAACTTCTGCTGAAAAAGAGACACAAGAAGCAGGTAAAGAAAATGAATTAGGTTCAGGTGTCGTCTACAAAAAAGTGGGCGACTCTATTTTTATTATGACCAACGCACATGTGGTTGGAGATAAAAAAGAGCAAAAGATTACATATGGTAATGATGACTATTCTATTGGAAAAGTTATTGGAACGGATAAATATTCAGATATCGCTGTTGTTAAGGCTAAAGTAAAATCAGATAGTAAAGTGAAACCGATTAAAATAGGTGATTCCAGTACTTTAGTACTAGGTGAACCAATCATAGTAGTAGGAAATCCTTTAGGTGTAGACTTTAAAGGAAGTATATCTGATGGTATTATTTCAGGTTTGAATAGACACATACCAGTAGATATCAATAAAGATGATCAATATGATGTATTAATGAGCGCTTTTCAAATAGATGCACCTGTAAATCCAGGTAACTCAGGTGGTGCAGTTATCGATAGAAATAGTAAGTTAGTAGGTATAGCATCACTAAAAATAGATATGGATAATGTTGAGGGTATCGCCTTTGCTATACCAGTCAATGACGCTGAAGATATTGCCAAGCAGTTAGAAGCTAAAGGTGAAGTCAAATATCCTAACACTGGCGTAAAGATTGCTAATATTGGAGATATTGATGAGGCTACAAAGCAATCTATTAATTTACCAGAAGACGTTAAAAAAGGCGTATTTATAGGTGAAGTTAAAAAAGATTCATTAGGTGAAAAATCTGGGTTGCAAAAAAATGATGTCATAGTAGAATTAGATGGTAAAGAATTAGAAGATAATCTTAGATACAGACAAATTATTTTTAATCATAAAGATGATTTAAAAACATTACCAGCTAAAATCTATAGAGATGGTAAAGAAAAGGATATTAAGATTAAACTGAAGTAACGTTGAGGTGAAGAAACGTTGTCCATTTTCAACCAATTGTTAAAAAAATCAAGTCCTCAACAAGGGATTGTAATGTATTATATCGTGGCTATTATTGTGGCATTTTTAATGCTGAACTTGCCCTTTGTTCATAAGTCCAATGTGTCTGTAGATCCAATTGATTCATTGTTTGTTGCAGTGTCTGGTGTCAGCGTAACAGGACTAACGCCAGTTAATATTATTGATACTTACACAACCTTTGGTCAAGTTATAATCATGCTGATACTTAATTTGGGCGGGATTGGTGTTATGGCCATCGGAACCATGTTATGGGTTGTCTTAGGTAAGCATATCGGTATGCGCGAACGTCAATTGATTATGCTAGATAATAATAAACATACGATGAGTGGCACTGTGAAATTGATTCTAGATATTGTTCGAACAATCATCATTATAGAACTTGTTGGTGCATCACTATTAGCATTTTATTTTTATAGAGATACCCCGGATATACAATATGCAATCATGCAAGGATTATTTGTATCGGTATCGGCGACGACAAATGGTGGACTTGATATAACAGGACAGTCACTTATACCTTATGCAAATGATTATTTTGTACAAACAATCGTTATGTTTTTAATTATGTTAGGTTCAATTGGTTTTCCTGTATTAATAGAAGTGAAGGCATATATAAAAAATCGAATTCCTAATTTTAGATTTTCATTATTTGCAAAAATTACAACGGTAACATATTTTGGTTTGTTTATTTTTGGTGTGATAATTATTCTATTATTTGAACATAACCAAGCTTTTCAAAATATAAGTTGGCATAAATCGTTATTTTATGCATTGTTTCAATCAGCAACCACTAGAAGTGCGGGACTTCAAACTATTGATGTAAGCGGATTTGGTGAAGGTACGAATATCGTTATGGGTATACTAATGTTTATAGGTTCATCTCCAAGTTCAGTAGGTGGTGGTATTAGAACAACGACCTTTGCTATTTTAATATTATTCCTTTTAAACTTTAGTAACCAACCTGAGAAAACATCTATCAAAGCATTTAATCGTGAGATTCACATTACTGATGTTCAACGTTCATTTGCTGTATTTATCATGGCCAGTATATTAACTTTTACGAGCATGATTTTTATACTAGTTGTTGAAAATGGGAAGGTATCATTTTTACAAGCATTTTTCGAAGTCATGTCAGCATTTGGAACATGTGGATTATCGTTGGGTATTACAGGTGATGTGAATGATATGAGTAAAGGCGTCTTGATGTTATTGATGCTCATTGGCCGTGTTGGCTTAATCAGTTTTATCATTATGATTGGTGGACGTAGAGAACCAGATAAATTCCATTATCCTAAAGAACGCGTTCAAATTGGTTGATTGTCAAAAGTAAATCTGAACTTAATAATTTGTGAGACCATGGCGCCAGTATATCTAACAAATGATGTACTGGTGCTTTTAATTTTTAAATAAAGGGAACATATATAGCGAATCATATATGTTCATAATTATTTCAAGCTATTTTAGAAACGTGTTAGACTATGATTAATGAGGGGAGAGGCAAATGAAAAAAAGTGAAAAGATCGCAATAGACATTATTACTACTTCTGATATGCATAGTTATTTTCAAAGTGGTGAAAATAATTCAAATATTTATAGAGCAGGCTCTTATGTTAAAAGTATTAGAGAAACAAATGATCACGTTATTCTATTAGATAGTGGTGGTAGTTTAGCAGGTTCGTTAGCAGCTTTTTATTATGCAGTTGTAGCACCGTATAAGCGTCATCCAATGATAAAATTAATGAATGCCATGCAATACGATGCAAGTGGTATTAGTCCTAATGAATTTAAATTTGGACTGTCATTCTTTTCGAGGGCTGTATCATTGTCGAGGTTCCCATGGTTATCCGCAAATATTGAATATAAACGTACGAAAGAACCATATTTTTCTACACCATATACAATTAAAGAAATTGAAGGTGTGAAAATCGCAATTGTGGGTTTAACTTCAGATGGTTTAATGGAGCGTGAACATTTTGAAATGGAAAATGATGTACGGATTGAAAAAACATTGCGCTCTTCTAAACGCTGGATTCGATTTATCCACGAAAGTGAAATGCCTGACTTTTTAATTGTTATATACCATGGTGGGCTTAATCAACTAAATAAAACATCAAATGAACGTGAACAAAATGTTAATGAAGCGGAAAAAATAATGCAAACCTTAGGCGTTATTGATTTATTAATCACTGGTCATCAACATCAAACATTCATTGGTAGAGATGATCAAACGCTTTATGTGCAAGCTGGACAAAATGCTGAACAACTTATTCATGTGAAAATTAACTTTAAAAAGCGTACAAATTCATATGAATTAGAAAATGTCAATTCTAAAATCGTAGATCTAAATCATTATCCAGAAGACCAAGCATTATTAGATTTGACTTTTTATGATAGAAAAACAGTTTGTAATTGGAGTGAAGAAAGCATAAACGAAAATGTTCTATCAGCTGAGGTAAATGGTTTGAGTGATGTTATTACAAAACCACATCCATTTACACAGTTATTGCATGATAGTATTCGGTTAGCCTATGATTATGATATATCGTGTGTGCACTTACCAACGAGTGGCGAAGAAGGGCTCAGAGGCATCATTACAAATGAAGATTTATTCAATGCTTATCCTCATCCAGATGTTCCTGTTGATTTAACCATGAAAGGTCAACAAATTCACGATATTTTAGAATATTGCTATTCACATATAGAATTTAGTGACGGCGCATTGAGTTTAACAATTGTAGATGAAACCTTATGTACGTTTTGGCAAGGTGTTCATTACACCATTGATATGAATGCTGAACCTTATCACCGTGTAACATTAGAAAATATTAAATTGGATCACATGTATCGTGTAAGCATGACTGATTACTGCTATAGAAACTACAAGCAATATTTAGAAAATGCTGTTATACATGAAACTGGAGAAATTACAATGGTAGAATTAATTTCTAGAAATTTAAAAGATAAGGATTACCATATCGAACAAAAACAAACATTTAACGTTATTATATGATATGACACATAAAGTTTGATTGTCATCATTAGCTATAAAAAATGTCACGAAACCAAAGAAAACGCCAATTTCTATATTATTTCAATAGAAGTTGGCGTTTATTTTCGTGCAGAGATTATTTATGGCTAATCTCTTTTAAAATTCGGATAAAGGGGTTAATATCTCAACCCTTTTTCACATCATTCATAAGCCTGAGTTTCCGTTTCAATTTAACCGTGGAAAATTAATAGAATAACAACTGCAACAATTTGTGCTATTACAGTCGTAGCAATTCTGCGCGTATAATAATAGCTTAATGAAAGTACAATTTGAACGATAAACACAAAGAAAACAATCCACATTTTATCTAGATAGAAAAATAAAGAAGCAGAACAAATTGCTGTTATTAATACGCTTAACCACATGGGAATGTTTAATTTGAGTAGTTCTTTTTGCAATACAGTTCTCATATAGAGTTCATGACATGGTATTACAAATAATAATGTAACTAACATTTGCCATTTAAAATATACGCCTGTTCGCGTTAACTCTTTAATCAGTGCTGTATACTGAATATCTGATGAGATAACCGCTAAAATAAGCTGTACAATAATGAGCACGATACCAGTAATAATACCTATCCCTAGAGATGTTAATAGTCTTTTTGACTCAATATCTCTTTGGTAAAAGATATAACTGATACCTGCGATGAGCATGATACCAGTATAAAGGTACCAGTATTCTTGCTTTTCACCCCACATTATATATAAAATAATGTGAAATACGATAAAACTTACAATAAACCAGATTAAAGCGTTTGAAATTCTATTCATATAAACTATCCTTCTTGTTCGACGATTGTATATCGCTTGTGATTGATGACAGTTTTTTCAGGCAGGTCTAGATCATTGAAGTTTTCCATAATTGTTAAATCTACAATTACAGAGTTATCATTAATTTTTTCTACGCGGCCTTTTAAACCGTCATAAAATTCCACTATATTTCCGACTTCTGCAACAGTCATATTGAATCCTCCCTAGAAATGCTAACTAGATAGTATTATACAAAAAAACTACAGACAAATAAACAAATAACCTTTAAATATACAGTTATCATTCTTTTTTTAGAAAAATTAGTATAAATCAGTTAAATGATTGGCTTTTTTAACAAAAATATTGCATAAATAAGGTAAGGGCAATAAAAGGAAAAGGAGTGCAGTAAATGAAATTTATTAGTAATAATGATATTACCGATCCAACTTTAAATTTGGCAATGGAAGAATATGTTTTAAAACACATGCCGAATGACGATAGTTATTTTCTATTTTATGTCAATCGTCCTTCAATTATTATTGGTAAAAACCAGAATACGATTGAAGAAGTTAATCAACCTTATATTGATGAACATGGTATAGATGTAGTCAGACGTATTTCTGGTGGCGGTGCCGTGTACCATGATACAGGTAACCTTAATTTTAGTTTTATAACGGATGATGATGGTAATAGTTTTCACAATTTTAAAAAGTTCACTGAACCTATTGTAGAAGCATTGAAATCACTTGGCTTAGATGCTGAAATGAGTGGTCGTAACGATATTCAAGTCGGTAAAGCCAAGATTTCAGGCAATGCGATGGTCAAAGTAAAAGACAGAATGTTTAGCCATGGAACTTTAATGCTAAATAGTGAATTAAATGAAGTTCAAAATGCTTTGCGTGTGAACCCTGCAAAAATCAAATCAAAAGGCATTAAATCTGTGAGAAGTAGGGTGGCAAACATCTCAGAATTTTTAACTGAACCATTAGATATTGATACTTTTAAAGAAATTATTTTAAAAACAATATTTGGTGAGGCGACACAAGTTGAAGAATATAAACTTTCAGACGAGGATTGGGCCAACATAGAGCAATTGAGTAATGAAAAATATCGAACTTGGGAATGGAATTACGGTAGAAATCCTAAATATAATTTTGAACGAGAAGAAAAATTTGAAAAAGGTTTTGTTCAAATTAAATTGGATGTTAAAAAGGGAAGAATTGAACATGCTAAAATTTTCGGTGACTTCTTTGGCGTAGGAGACGTTACTGAATTAGAACATGCATTGGAAGGTACATTGCATGACTTTGATAGTATAGAAGAAGCTTTAGCAGATTATGATATTTATCATTACTTTGGAGATATTGATAGATATGAGTTAATCAGGTTAATGTCTTAAATAAACTATATAAAAGGTCTATTCGCTAACTATAATTAATTAGTGAATAGACCTTATTTTAAATAAATTATGACTAAATTAACCAACGAGATATGCCTCCAAATTTTTGTATTCTTCTGTATAACGTTTGAAATCATTCTCGTTTTTATTTTTAAGCGCATGATCGATGAGATTTTCTAGTTGTTGTTTACGTACATTCCTTAATGATTCATCAATAATTAATTCAATACCTAAGTCATTAATTGTAGATACAAAAGACTCTAAAGTATTGTATTTTACATGTGTATTATGTTTCATTGTCAACACAACCCCTCTATCTATATTTAAAATATATTATACAAGGTTTTGATTTTTAAATCAACGAATATTCTGACTTTTCCGAAAAAATAAGTGTAAAACGAAACTTTCAATAATTAAAAAATAGAAAAAGATTCGCAACTAAAATTTAATTGTAGAATATATAGAAATTATTTTATAATATAAGTTGATTTTAAAATGATGATATTATATTATTTGAGTATCACCAAAACTGCAAGGAGGTTACAACTATGATACAACCGTATATTATTAAAAAAGGTGATATGACATTACAACCGTGCCATTTGCCTGTTGGCCAATATGAAGGTACACGAGTACTAAGATATAAAGAAGACGAAAGTACGATAAAAGAACGCACCCACAAAATCATTGATCGTTCTTGTAGATTTTATGGTAGTAGCTATGTTTTTAAAAAAGAGGACACAATTCGTATTACAGGCATTAGTAGCAAGCCCCCAATTTTATTTACTCCATTATTTCCCACTTATTTTTTCCCGACACATTCTGATAGAAAAACACAAAATACATGGATCAATATCCATTATGTTCAAAGTATTAGATCACTAAAAGATAAAAAATGTAGAGTGAACTTTGTTGATAATCAATCTATCGTTGTGAATATCTCAGCTCATAGCATGCAACATCAATATTTAAATGGCATTTATTATTATTATATGATGGATAGAGCAGCAAGAGTTGCCACTTTTGATCCAGAGTCTCCCATAGATTACACAAAACCTCAATTAAATATATATGAAGCACTCGCTAAATATTCTTTATTTGAAAGTAAATAGTAAAGTTTATTAAAAATATTAATGTAAAAGTAGAATATGCGGAATATTATATTAATTTAGTGTAAATGTTCTGCATATTTTTTTGTGATATGACTTGAAAATTTGTTATTAATTGATATAATAATATTTGTGCTTGATTAGAGATACTATTTATCCACAGTAGCTCAGTGGTAGAGCTATCGGCTGTTAACCGATCGGTCGTAGGTTCGAGTCCTACCTGTGGAGCCATTGGAAACGTACTCAAGTTGGCTGAAGAGGCGCCCCTGCTAAGGGTGTAGGTCGCGAGAGCGGCGCGAGGGTTCGAATCCCTCCGTTTCCGTAAAAACATAAGAGTATATCCAAATGAATATTTTGGATACAAGAAGGACGTTGATATATCAGCGTTCTTTTTATTTTGTTAAAAATAAATAAAAGCCAATCTTATTATGCATAAGTCCCACTAACTCATTTAATTGAGATAGTGGGACTTTAATTTTCTTATATTTTATGTGCAAACTTTATTTTGTTTTTTTACTAATTAAATTTCTAATTCCTCTTACAATATAACCGACAATCAGTGTTCTAAAAACACGTTTTATAATATTCATAAACTTTTACCTCCTCATCGAAACTCATACATGCTTCATACATACCTTTACCCATTTATTATCAGAGTAATGAAAATATATGAAATTTTTATGCGGTAGTTTAAAACTATTTTTCGAAAGTGATGAGCCCGTTTTCATCTGCTTTGTTAAAGAAAATTGTTAAGATACCACTAATGATAGCAATAATATAGGGAATACCAGTCCAGAAAAATATTAAGTGAATAATGCCTTTTAGTAATTGGTTTGAGTAAAATTTGTGGATGCCACACCATCCTAAAAGAAATGCAAGCACGACGTAAATGACTTTGTTTACTTTCATGTGTATAATGTCCTTTCGTTATCTAGATTCTTATTTTAATTATCTCTTAAATAGTGGAATTGAACAAACAAAACAATGTTACAAAATTTGAGTTATAAAGTTGTTATTACATCGAAATTTTAATTTGATTCATATATAATAGAATTAATAATTGCTATAAATAAAGGAGAAATAAAATGATTAGAAAAGCTAAACCTAGTGACAAAAAAGATATTGCAGAATTATGTTATCTCATTTGGAGTCAATTAGACATCGATATGGTAAAAGAAGTCGAAAAGTTTCGTTTGTTAAAAATAATGGAACAAAGTATGGTAGATGTAAAATATAGAGGGCATATTAGTAATGTATGGGTGTATGAAATTGATGGCAATGTAGCAGGATGTTTAATTGCATATCCAGGCAATAAGGAATTAGAACTGGAACAAGCGTGGCTAGACATGGATTTAGAAGCAGATATAAAATCCTATGGTACACCTATGCCTATGAAAGAGGCTAATGATGATGAATGGTATATTGAAACTGTAGCAACATTTCCTCATTACCGTGGGAATGGTGTAGCAACGAAATTGATCAAACATGTCATTGCGAACTACCCAGATGAAAAATGGAGTTTAAATTGTGATATAGATAATCTTACAGCATTACGCGTCTATGAAAAATTAGGTTTTGAAATTACGAGCGAATTTGATTTATATGGTCATATGCATTACCACTTAGTACATATTTAGCGTATATTTGTTAAAAATAAAAATCGTTCATCAAATGAATGAAGAACGATTTTGTATATATAAGCATAAAGCTTAAAATTAGTTGTTATTAAATACCACCTAATAGGGCACTTATATAGATACCTAATGCATAAAGGAAACCAAAGAAAGTATTAGTTTTTCCTGTAGCAGCCATTGCAGGCATCATTGTTTCAGGTGTGTCGTTCTTTTTAAATCTTCTAACTGCTTTGATTGGCATTGGGAATGACAATAAGGCTAGCAAGAAGAAAATTGAACCACCAGGTTTAAAGAAAGTGATGTAGATAACGAGTAAATAAGCAACGATATACATCAATGCTAAAAAGCGTACAGCATTATTTTTTCCTAATAAAATGGGTAATGTTTTTCGACCGCTTGCCTTATCTTTTGCCCAATCTCTGATATTATTGCCCATATTGATAAGTCCAATTGTAATTACGATTGGAATACTAATCCATACTGCTAAACTTTGTAAATTACCAGTTTGGATAAAGAAAGCAATTAAAATAATGATCATGCCCATAAAAATTCCGGAGAATAGTTCACCAAAAGGCGTCCAAGAAATAGGGAATGGTCCACCCGTATATAAGTAACCTACGGCCATGCATACTAACCCAATCGGTAGTAACCAGAATGAACTTTGGGAAGCGATAAATATGCCTAATATTGCTGCGATAATATAGAACGTTATGGCTAAGTTCATGACTAATTTTGGACTCATGCCATTACGCACAATTGCGCCACCGATACCTACTGAAGTATGGTCATCTAAACCTTTTTTAAAATCATAGTATTCGTTAAACATGTTAGTAGCTGCTTGGATAAGTAAACAAGCGACTAACATAGCTACGAATAAGCTAAGCTTTAGATGATCTTCACTACCTAGGAGGAATATTTTTGCAGTTGCAGTACCTACTAAAACTGGAACTACTGCAGCAGTCAAAGTGTGTGGCCGCATTAGATGCCAGTATTTTCTGACTGTTGAATATTGTTGGTATTGAGATGCCATAATAATTTACCTCGAATTCTTTTAATATAATTAATTTTTATCAAATTAATTTTAATAGAAGAAGTTATAAAGGTCAACTTACGTAAAAAATGTCTACATGAAATAAGCTGAAAAACGTACACAGATTGTGAAAAGTGGTACAATATTATAATGAGTGTAAACAGATAATGAAATGAAAGAAGTGAAATAGATGACTTTAGATGTCAAGGAAAGTGAAATTGTCGAAGCGGTGTACGAAAGTAACCAAACTTGGGTTTCTGTAGAAGCAAAATTAGATTATGAATTAGAACCTACATTATTATTTCATTTAACCGAAGATTGTGCAGGAGACCGTTTTTATTTCAAGAAAAATGACAACGAAACTTCATTCTTTGGCTATCATGCTATTACGAGATTTAAAAACGATTTTGAAAATAAACAATCTATTTTTCGTGAGTGGGAAAAGTATAAAAATGATATTGAGTTAATACATCCAAATTCTGAAAAACATCATTTGAAAATCTGTGGCGGTTTCCAATTTTCAACACACAAATCAGGTGATGAATGGCGTGAGTTTGGTATTAATCATTTTGTCTTGCCTGAAGTACTCGTCACGATGGAAGAGGGACAATCTTTTATAACGTATACTGTCGAAGCTGATAAGTTTGAGATGGATGCTTTCTTAGCAATTATTGACAAACTTACGCAAAAGGACGTTCAACCTAGTGATGAGATAGGGGAAATAAAAAGAATTGACGATATCTATAAAGACGAATGGCGTGACCTAGTTAAAGATACAATTGATATTTTAGATGAAAATAAAAAAATTGTACTTGCAAGAAAAAGACTTATTATGTTTGATAAAAACATTAACATTCCATATATATTAAATAGGGCAATGCAAGGTGAACACAATAGCTATTTATTTGTGCTTGAATCAAAGGACAGTGTCTTTTTCTCTCAGACCCCTGAGCAATTAATGGAAGTAAAAGATGATGTGCTATCAACTAAAGCAGTTGCTGGTACGATTAAAAGAACACATCGAGATGACATAGATAAGGCAAACATTGATGCATTTTTAAATGATAAAAAGAATTTAAATGAACATCATTTTGTTGTGAAAAGTATATTAAATGATATCAAGCCTTATGTAGAGCAAATAAAATTTAATAAAAAACCACAAATTTTAACGAACGATCATTTATACCATTTATATACAAAAATTGAAGGGCATTTAATCCAGAATTCATATATTGGATTATTGGATAATCTTCATCCTACACCAGCATTAGGTGGTTATCCTAAAGAAGAAGCTATTTCTTATATTGAAAACAATGAGTTTGGTACTCGAGGTCTATATGGCGCTCCAGTAGGTTATATTGATATGTATGATAACTGTGAGTTTATCGTAGCGATTCGATCTATGTTAATTAAAAAGAATCAAGCTACTTTGTTTGCTGGGTGCGGTATTGTACAAAATTCTGATGCTGATAGTGAAGTAGAAGAAACTGCTGTTAAATTCAATCCGATGATGAAAGCTTTAGGAGTAGAGAAATATGAATAATTACACAGACGCTTTAACAAAACAAGTTTTTACATTAGTCTCAGAACTATATGCATATGGCATAAGAGAAGTAGTAATAAGCCCTGGTTCACGTTCAACGCCTTTAGCTATTGCTATAGAGGCACATCCTAAACTAAAATCTTGGATTCATCCAGATGAACGTAGTGCTGCTTTTTTTGCAATGGGATTAATGAAAGGCAGTGAAAGACCAGTTGCAATTTTATGTACATCAGGTACTGCGGCTGCCAATTATACACCTGCGATTGCAGAAAGTAATTTAAGTCATTTACCATTGGTCGTTTTGACGAGTGATAGACCACATGAATTAAGGGAAATAGGTGCACCTCAAGCGATAAATCAAACAAATATGTTTGAGAACTATGTTCAATATCAATTTGATTTTCCAATAGCGGATGCTGATGAAGAACAAGATTATTTGTTAGACACTATAAATTTTCAAATGCAAAAAGCAAGTCAATATTTTTATGGACCACATCGTGGGCCAATACATTTGAATTTACCATTTAGGGAGCCTTTAACTCCGAACTTAGAAAAAGTAGAATGGTTAAGTTCAGATAGTAAGATATTGCCACATTATCAAAAGACAGCAAGTTTGAATGAAATCAAAGCGATTATGCAAAAACGCAAAGGACTAATTGTTGTAGGTGATATGCAACATCAAGATGTCGATCAAATACTTACTTTTGCGACGATCCATGACATGCCTATATTAGCAGATCCTTTGAGCCAATTACGTAAAGAACATCATCCTAATGTAGTGACAACTTATGATTTATTGTATAGATCGGGGTTATCTATAAATGCTGATTTTATTATTCGCGTAGGTAAACCAGTGATTTCTAAAAAAGTAAATCAATGGTTAAAAGCCACAGAAGCTTTTCAAATATTAGTGCAAAATAATGATCAACCAGATGCATTTCCAAAGGTACCACATGTATCTTACGAAATGTCGGCCAATGATTTCTTTAGACAACTTTCTGAAATTCCTACTGTAGAACGTAAAAATTGGTTAGAAAAATGGCAATCATTAGAAAAACAAGCACATATTCAAATCAAAGACTATTTGAGAACTGCTACAGATGAATCAGCTTTTGTAGCGAATGTATTAGATAAATTAACGAAAGAAGATGCGCTGTTTGTTAGCAATAGTATGCCAATCCGTGATGTCGATAATTTATTTGTAGATTGTGAAGCAGAGGTTTATGCTAATAGAGGAGCTAATGGCATAGATGGTGTTATTTCTACTGCGATAGGAATGGCGGCACATAAACGCGTAACATTATTAATAGGTGATTTAGCATTCTATCATGATATGAATGGTCTGCTCATGTCAAAATTAAATAATATCAACTTAAATATCATACTCTTAAATAATGATGGTGGCGGAATTTTTTCCTTTCTACCACAAAAGTCGTCAGCTGATATTTATTTTGAAAGACTTTTTGGTACACCGACAGGATTAAACTTTGAACATGCTGCATTACTTTATGATTTCTCTTACAGATGTTTTGAAACAATTGAGACTTTTAAATATGCTGAGCTATCAAAACTTGGTGCGCATATATATGAAATCATTACAAACCGTGATGAGAATTTAAATCAACACCAAAATCTCTATACGAAATTGAGTGATATTATCGATGTTACATTATAAATTTCATCAAACTACAAATAACTCAAAAGATTTGCTCGTATTATTGCATGGATTTATAAGTGATCAATCGACATTTGATGAACATATCAAAACGTTCACAGATGAAATAAATGTATTAACTATTGACTTGCCAGGTCATGGGCTTGATCAATCAAGTGAAAATCATACTTGGAATTTTGAATTTATTTGCGAATCATTAGATGATACATTAACTTCATTTAAGTCATCATATCGTATTTTTTTACATGGTTATTCTATGGGTGGTAGAATTGCTTTATATTACGTACTCCATGGAAAACATCACTTAGATGGTTTAATATTGGAAAGTAGTTCTCCAGGTATTGCAGATGAAGACGATCGCATAGAAAGAATACAAATTGATCAAGCGCGTGCAAAAGTTTTAGAAATAGCTGGATTAGAAGTTTTTGTAAATGATTGGGAAAAATTACCTTTATTTCAAAGTCAGTATGGTTTAAGTACAGAAATAAAACAAAAAATTCGTCGAATGCGATTGCAACAAAACCCTATACGATTAGCAAAAGCTTTAAGAGACTATGGCACAGGCCATATGCCCAATTTATGGCCCGAAATAGCAAACATTACAGTTCCAACGTGTATAATTGTAGGAAGTTTAGATGAAAAATTTATAAAAACTGCTTATAATATGTGCGATTTAATACCAGAAACGAGCTTATATGAAGTTGATGGTAGTGGTCATACTGTACATGTGGAAGAAATGACAGAATTTGATAAAATAGTGTTAGGTTTTATTTTTAAGGAGGAGCAAAATGACTAGACAATGGGAAACAATTAAAGAATATAAAGAGATTAAGTACGAATTTTATAATGGTATAGCAAAAGTAACTATCAATAGACCTGAAGTTCGTAATGCATTTACACCAAATACTGTACAAGAAATGATAGATGCTTTTACAAGAGCTAGAGATGATCAACGTATTTCAGTTATTATCTTAACAGGTGAAGGTGAAAAGGCATTCTGTTCAGGTGGAGACCAAAAAGTACGTGGCCATGGTGGTTATGTTGGTGATGACCAAATTCCGCGTCTTAATGTGTTGGATTTACAAAGACTTATACGTATTATTCCAAAACCAGTAATTGCGATGGTTAGAGGATATGCCATCGGTGGAGGAAATGTCTTGAATGTTGTGTGTGACTTAACAATCGCCGCAGATAATGCAATATTTGGTCAAACAGGACCAAAAGTAGGATCATTTGATGCTGGTTATGGTTCAGGATATTTAGCTCGCATTGTAGGACATAAAAAAGCACGTGAAATTTGGTATTTATGCCGTCAATATAATGCACAAGAAGCTTTAGATATGGGCTTAGTAAATACCGTTGTACCTTTAGCTGATATAGAGGATGAAACAGTAAAATGGTGTGAAGAAATCATGCAACATTCTCCAACAGCATTAAGATTCTTAAAAGCGGCAATGAATGCTGATACTGACGGATTAGCAGGATTACAACAAATGGCGGGCGATGCTACGCTATTGTATTATACAACTGATGAAGCTAAAGAAGGTAGAGATGCGTTTAAGGAAAAACGTAACCCTGATTTTGATCAATTCCCTAAATTCCCGTAAGCAAAATTGCTTAAAAGCAATACATTAATAAATTAGTGTGTTGTGACTATAAGTTATGAGGCTAAGCTAAAAAAAATCGTTAATTTCTATTAGATAATATAGAAATTAACGATTTTTTTATACAATTTTATAGCCATTTATTCACTATTTTATACTTAGTCGTAAGTATTAGGATCAAAAAAAGTGTTCAAGCTCATAAATCCAATATTTATAAAATATACATTTCATTAAGGAAAAAAGTTGAAATATAATATGAAAATATAGTTTTTAAATTTATTATTAAAAAGCAATTGTAAAACATGTAAATTGAGTGAAATTCGTTTTCAGAATATTCTATTGACTAATACTAGCAATGTTAAAATTTTTAAACATTTTGTTATTATATTTGACCAAAAATAAAATTTCTATTAATATAATAAAAAAGGGCAGAGGAGAGTAATGAATGGCACAATATAAAAATAAAGACCTTATGCAGGATATGTGTTTTCTGTTTTATGTTTCTAGTAAAGAGATAGTAAATAAATTTAATAAACATCTAAAGCAGTATGATATTAGCTTTCCCAATTATGTGGTGATGTTATATATTGAAAATTCGAAACCTGTATTTATAAAAACCTTATGCGATCAATTATATTTAGATTCTGGTACAATAAGCCCAATTATTAAAAGACTCGAAAAAAAAGGATTAATTGAACGTATGAGAACAGAAGAGGATGAGCGTAGAGTTAAAGTCCAATTGACAAAAAAGGGTAGTGGGTTAAAAGAGAAATTTGAACAAATTTCAGATGAAGTTTTAACACAGTTTAATATGAGTTCGGAAGATATAGATATATATTATAAATTAATGAAAAAGTTTGCTGAAAAAAACATCTATCAATAAAACGTATATATCTGAAAAATAAATCATAATATAAAAGAAGCCCGTAAATGAATTTTCTTTGAAATTCATTTACGAGCCTCTTTTATATCGTATTTCCTAAAACATAGATGTTTTTCCAGAAATTCACCTCTGTCTAAATATATAGACATTTACCAGTAAAGTTCTCCTCATACGCCTCCTTACAACGAATCACTTTAAATACAAGTATTTTTAATCACTATAATGACTGACTGTATGTTACAGTTCATCAATTTTTATGCTGAAGTCTGATGTTGGATGTTAATACGCATAAAACAACATGTATGTATTCAATTAGGTTTTAGGCTCAAATATTGAATACATATATAGCCATAGTTAAAATTGATAAAAATATTTAAACTACAAATTAACATATTGTTATTCATAGTGTTCTTTTATATAAAGCTCTAATCTTCTCATAGCCTCTTTTAAAGCATCAAGTTCATAGGCGTAAGAAATACGCACATGGCCTTTACCGATATCTGTAAAAGCAGAACCTGGTACCATTGCAACATGTGCTTTTTCAAGTACATCTACGCAAAAATCAAAATCATTTTCAGTGAAATTTTCAATACTTGGGAAGATATAAAAAGCACCTTCTGGTTTAGCGTCGAGTTTAAAACCTAAAGCTTGAAGTTTTGTGATTAAAAAATCTCGTCTTTCAATATATGCTTTGTTCATATAATGAGGCGCGTCTAATCCTTCGTTTAACGCTGCTATACAAGCAATTTGAGCAGGTACATTTGCGCAAATACAATTATAAGCATGCATATATGTTAACTTTTCAATTAAATATTCAGGACCTATTAAAAAACCAATACGAATACCAGTAGCAGAATGAGATTTACTTAATCCACTTACAAGCAATAATTGATCACGGATTGATTCAAATTCAGCAAAAGAACAGTGTTTATTACTAAACGTATTCTCTGCATAAATTTCATCACTAATGATAAAGATTTCTTCGTTTTTTAACACTTCTGTAAGTGCATGAACTTCATCATAAGTTAAAATGACACCAGTAGGGTTAGTAGGATAATTTAAAAGAATTGCTTTTGTTTTTGGTGATATATTTTGCTTGATTGCTTCAGGCGTTATTTTGAAATCTGATTTTGTAGTGTCGATATATACCGGAATTCCACCAAGTGTTTTAATTAATGGGATATAACCGGCATAAATAGGACTAGGGATCAATATTTCATCACCTGGGTTAATTATGCTTCTTAAAGCTGTGTCTAGTGCTTCACTAGCACCATTTGTAATAATGATTTCATCAGAACTATAATGAAAACCATAACGTTGTTTAAAGTAATGACCGACTGCATTACGTGTTTCAAGTAATCCTTTGTTATGGGAATATTTCGTTTGGTTTTCTTTTATTGCATTAATATATGCGTTTTTTACGACATCAGGCATAGGGAAATCTGGTTGTCCGATTGTTAAATTGATACAATCATCAATATCTTTAATTTTATTTGAAAATTGCCTAATACTTGGTGCCGTTAAAAATTTAGAATTGTCGTTTAAAGATAGCTTCATTGTTTTTCACCTCAAAATAAAAATACCGATCTGTAGATAAATAAGTATGACTAGCTTTTAATATCAAATTACTACTATCATAACATATTTGAAACAACTACAAATCGGTTGAATATCGTATTAATCTTTAAAATTGGCAGGGGATTGCAAGTTTATGACTGGATTGGTCCACTTAGATATAAATCTTGTTGATAATACATATACAATAATACTTGTGAGTAAGATTAGATAGATATAAGTCATTATAGAGATCTGATCTTTAAATGGATAAATATCAAAACCACGTATAATACCAATTACAATGCCGTGTAGTAAATATACATACATAGTGCGACGACCAATGTATGTGAAAAATCTTTCTTTTTCAGGTACTAAATTAAGGAAAGAAAACATTGTAATTAAAATAATAAAGTATAATAGTAATCGTTTAATTGGACTATATAAATCTTGTTTACCTTCCAGTGACATATACGGTGAATCACCTAAAAGCCAATCAGCGTTTATAGGATGTAAAGTATAAATGATATAAAAAAGGAGTAGGATGCTGACAGCGATCGGCATGAATTTTTTACTTCTTAATAAACGTGTATGTTCACTAGTAAATAAATAACCTAAATAAAAAATAGGGAAGAACATGATTGTTCTTGAAAAACTTAAATAATTGTCAATGTCATCTGAATAACCTGCAAATAAAGAAATAATGATGGATATTGGTAATACAAAATATGGTTTATAATCTTTGACTATAACTAATATGACATGGAAGAAGAATAATGTAAGTAAAAACCATAATGCAAATACAGGGTCAAATGGATCAAATTTAACACTGTCTTCTTTTCCTGTGAAATAGTAGTAAAAGGTAAAAAAGCCAAAGAAAATAAAATAAGGTACCAATAATTTTTTTGAAACTTTTTCTAGATAACCAGCCTTGCCTGCTTTTTTAGCAAAATAACCTGAGATGAACAAAAAGCATGGCATATGGAAACTATATATAGTTAAATAAAGTGACGAAAGATATTTACTTTCTTCAGTATATGGTTGTAATAAATGACCAAATACAACAAGAAATATTAATATCATTCTCGCATTGTCGAAGAAATAATCTCTTTCTTTTATCTGTGTCATGTAGTTGCTCCTTTTTTAATGCAGGTAAAAATTTATAATCACTGTTTCTAATTTATTATAAAACATATGACAAATGCAACAAAACCGACTGTTTTGTAGATTATTATTGTATATTATGCGGAATAACATTATAATATTAGAAAATAAAATAATAAATTTAAATGCTATTAAACATTTTAATTAAAGTAGTGGAGATGAAACAACATGTATAAACAACTAGAACAATTAATTACACTTACAAGTAATGATTTAAATTTAGTCAGTAGAAGGTTCGGCCAACGTAAAGATTTAACTTCCGAACAGTTAGAAATGTTAAGGATTTTGTATCATTATAATGTGCTATCGCAGTACGATTTAACAATGAAAATTAATAAAGAACAGTCTATAGTGTCTAGGTGGATCAAAAAGTTATGCCAAATGGGCTATATTACCAGCAAACAGTCAAATAAAGATTTAAGGTGTAAAGATTTAATGATTACAGAAAAAACGAAAGCCCTTGTCCAGCAAATTAACGAAGTTAGGGTAGCTTTGATTGAAGCAAGATGTCAAAATTTAACATCAAATGATATTGAAAACTTAAATTACTTATTAAATAAATTAAACAACCATCATAATTATATAAAATAGACGATAAACAATCGCTAAAATTTCTAGCAGCATCTGATAATAAAAATTAAAAATGACTGCAACAAAATTTTTATGATTAAAATATAGAACTAATCCTTATGAATAAGGATTAGTTCTTTTTAATGTTATAAAGCTCAAATTAATCAAAACGTTTAGAAACAGAAAGTTAAAATTCATATTTAATAATTGAAAAAGAGTTTGCATTACCCAAAAGAAGTTATTGTTATAGTTTTAAAGGTTTCTAAAATAATTTGGAAAATCCGTGTTGCTATAAAATAAACAAAGCAATGTGACTAATAAACAGAACTATAGGCTCTAGTTAGTAATAGAATTCCTAAATTGTATTACATTATATAAAAAATAAACCTTAGGTAAAATATCACCTAAGGTTTATCTATGTTTTTAAATATACATAATTATGGTTTATTGTTATTTATATGTGTTTATATCAAAATATTTACCTAATTTATTCATAGAATCATAGAACCCTTTAATACGTGTAGCATTATGAGATGCCCATGCTACATCAGTTGCATATTGATGTACGCCTGGATTATCAGGGTTCCAACGCATTTTATATAAAGTGTTTTGCCCTTGATTGATGTATGAATTAGCGATGAATTTAGCACCACCGACAATTGCTTTTTTAACAGTATCCCAACCATTATTTTTAGCGGTAGCAAAACCTTGTTTTACAGGATCTTTATCAACGGCTCCAATACCGAACATATTGTAATATTTTTTAGCACCATTAGTAACAACTTTATTATTTACTACGTCGCCACCATTAGCAAGCTTAGAAGTACCGTTTCCAGTTTCAAGTAGAGCATGAGAAACTAAGTAAACTTCATTGATATTATAAGTTTTTGCAGCTTCACTAAATGCTTCACCTTGACCTTCTAATATACCTTTACCAACTAGTAATTTATCTAAATCAGTACCAGAAATATTTTGAGATTTATCTAGGCGTAAGAATTGGTATTTTTGGGTTGGATCTTTAGCAAGTTTACTACTATTCATAGCATTTTTAATCTCACTCGCTGTTGCATCTTCCCATTTTCTAGGTGTACGTTGAATTTGAGGTTTGAATTTCATACCATGTTGTAACGCGACAGCCTGATCTAAAGTAAGATTAGATTTATAATATTTTACTAGTTCTTTACGCAAATCACTTTCTTTAATCCAAACAATTTTACCGTTTGATAACTTACCATGATACCAAGTTACACCATTAATGATTTGTTTTTCAAAAACAGTAAAGATGCTTTCATGGAAACCTTTCAATGATCCAGCTGATTTTGTAGCGTTAGGATTCAAGTAATAATTACCGCTTGCATTGTAAATAACATAGTCGAATTTTTGTGGTGTGACAGCTGATTGTGTTTGAGTTTTATTTAAATCTTTAGCTGAAATCCATCCAGTTTTATTATTTACATTTCCATATAGATACTCATCTTTATCAACAAACACAGATTTTGATGCGTTAAATTTACTATTCTTAATATTATTTTGAGTATCTAATTGCTGAGCTTTTGTACCCCATGGAATTGCATATAAACCATTGTTCGTTGCTTTTACAGTATATTGTCCAGTTTTAGCTTTTGTTTTGCTTAAGTCACGCGTATTTATATCTTTAGTATTAACCCAACCAATAGGTGTATTTTGTTTAGTATTTTGAATTAACACGTAAGTGTTATTACCTTGCGTACGTTGTTTAGTTACCGTATACGTACGGCCAGCAAATTTCGAAGCATTTTTACCTTTTTTATCATAAACAGTTGTTTTAATACCAGAATTATTTGTATTTAATTGTCCGATTTTACTAACTGATGTCGTTGGTGTAGCAGTAGCTTTTGTAACTGCTTCCTTAACAGTGATATCACCTGTTTGCATCCAACCCAAGTTAGTATTTGTTTTATTATCTGTAATTAAATAAAATGAATTATTTCCTAATGTAGCTTTTTTGCTTAATTTATAAGTTTTACCATTTACATAAGATTTTTGAATACCTTTTTTATCATATACAGATGTATAAACACCATGATTTGTCTTAGCCACTGTACCTTGTTGACTTGTAAGTGTATTGACAGTTAAATGATTATTTGTAGTAGGGGAAGTAGCTGTTTTGCTTGTCGAAGTTAATTTACTTAAGCTTACCCAACCAGATAAATTATTTACTGTGCCATAAACATAATTTGTTTTGCCAATTTGCTGTTGTTTTGATGCTTTGAATGTTTGACTAGAACTACCTGAAACTGTGCCTGCTTTTTGAGAACTAGTGCCCCAAGGTACAGTATAAACAACTTCACCAGGTTTGATTTTATAGGATTGGTTGTTTTTAACAACGGACTTAGCAGAGTTATAACTTACATCATTTTGATGTACCCATCCTATTAAATCACCTTTATTATAATCAGAAACTAAATAAAAGTTTTTGTTTCCTAAAGTGGCTGATTTTGTAACTTTTAAAGTTTGATTTGTTTTACTTGTTTTCTTACCATTTTGATCATAAACAGTGGTATATAAACCATCATTACTTGTATTTATACGACCAACACCGTTGTTAGTTGATACTGTTAATTTACCAGTATTAGTAGATGGTTTTGTAGTAGAACCATTTGATTCGTTCTTGCTTCCACTTGTACTTCCAGATGAAGTGGTACCCCAAGCAGCAGCTTTACCTGTTTTAATTAAATATTTTTCATAAATTAAATCATAAAGTTCATCATAACTATAATTATGGTTAGCTAAATAACCATGAGGGTCGATATGATCTGATCCACCTAAATAATTACTTACAGCTTTATGCGTCCAAACAGTTCCAACACCATCGTACTCAGCGCTATCAGGAGCAAGTCCATAATATTGTAGGTTTGTAGCTGCATAGTCTGCGTAGTTATTGATTGAACGCGCAAATGAATCATAGTCATGTGTATGGACTAATTCTACATGAATAAAGCGATCGTTTGCAGCTGGGCCAGCTCCCCATGCTAAATAATCTGTATTAGCTGTTTCAATTATACGATTACCATCTACATATGCATGTACAAATGCGCTATTATAATTATTTTTCATGTAATTAATTTCACCAGTAATTGTTGAATTATCGTTTGCAGTATCATGCATAACGATACCTTCAGGTTTACCATAACGATATTGATATTTTGGTAAATAACTTGCGATATCTTGTTCATAGTTAGGAGCTTTGAAGTTGTTTTTACGAATATAATTATTTATTGATGAATTTACTTTTGGCGTATATTTAGGTAATGAACTTTTAGTTGTAGATTCTTTAGTGACAGCTGATCTTGTAGCTATAGTAGGAGTACTAACTGATCTAGCCATTCTTAATTTTGGTGTTGCATCACTTTTATAAATTTGACCCGTTTTAGCTGAAGTATTTATATCTGAATCTAAAGTATTAACCTTTTTAGTTTGTGCTTCTTTGTCAGACTCATTTGTAGTAGTTGAATCGTCAGAGCTTACCTCTGTATTAGAAACTTCTGAATCATTATCATTTTGAGCAACATTAGTGCTGTCATCTTTATCATCTGCAACGTTAGTGTTATTGTCTTTGTCTTCAGTCTCGTTAGAAACATTATGAGTTTCGTTTTCAGCATCAGAAGTTGAATCGTCAGAACTTACCTCTGTATTAGAAGTCACTGAATCATTATCGTTTTGAGTAACATTAGTGCTATCATCTTTATCATCTGCAACGTTAGTGTTATTGTCTTTGTCTTCAGTCTCGTTAGAAGCATTATGAGTTTCATTTTCAGTATCAGAAGTTGAATCGTCAGAGCTTACCTCTGTATTAGAAACTTCTGAATCATTATCATTTTGAGCAACATTATTGCTATCATCTTTATCATCTGCAACGTTAGAAGCATCATTATTTATATTTTGCGAATCAGAAGTTGGTTGTTCAGAATTTACCTCTGTATTAGAAACTTCTGAATCATTATCGTTTTGAGCAACGTTAGTGTTGTCGTCTGTATCTTCAGAACTGTTAGACGCAACATGATTTTCATTTTCGGAATTAGAAGAAGGTGCCTCTGTATTAGAAACATCTGAAGTATCGTCATTTTGAACAACATTAGCATTATCATCTGTATTACCTGTAACGCTAGAAGCATCATTACTTTCATCTTGAGCACTTTCATTTTGAGCGTCAGTTGCTAATTGTTCAGTATGAGTCTCTGTGTAATTATTGACGTTAGAATTATTTTGGTCTTCTTGATTCTGAGTAAGATATGTATTTTGACTTGATGTGTCTTTATTAAGTTCATCTAACTGTGCATCATAATTTTCAGGTTCATCAGATTTAAGCTCTTGCACTTGACTTGGATCATTGTATGTTTGTGTTCCTGAAATATTTGTCGTTGGTTTACTTACTTCAGATTTTATTTCTTCGCTTTGTTTTAAGGTATTTTCATCATTTAACACATTTTTATTTGATTTCTGATCTTGTGTACTATCAGCTGCATGTGCATAATGGGTTGTCAAAGCTGTACCTGCTAATGTCAATGCAACTATTGAAGGTACCTTATAATTCAACTTTTTATTAGTCATTTAACTGCCCCTTTTATTATTAATATTTAATACCATTATAATACGAAGATAGTTTAATTGAATTGATTTCATAGATTTGTAATATAAAATTAATCTTATTAAGACACTATAAAAGAAGATATAATTTAAAAAAAGGCGGAAATACGCCTAATTTTAAATATATTAAAATATTACACTCTTTAGAATATTACATTGTAAAGATGTACATTAAATACAACTTTATTAAATACTTTAGCTTAAATTGTTTTATTCATTAAAATATGTTCAATATTTTCCTCTAAAAAAATATCACCTGAAGATTTATAACCTAAGGATTCATAAAAGCGTTGCGCATGACATTGGGCATTAAGCGATAACGTTTGATATCCACGATTTTTAGCTGCTTCTTCAATAAAAAGCATTAATGCTTTGCCATAACCTGACTTTCTGTGTGTCGGTAAAATTGCTACACGCTCAATTTTCGCTCCATTTTGATAGGGTCTAAATCTTCCAGTAGCAAAAGGGGAGTGCTGTTCATCATAACCAATAACATGAGTGGCGGATGATTCAAATTGGTCTATTTCATTTTCAACTGGCACACCTTGTTCACGAACAAAAACTGCTTTTCTAATTTCATATGCATCATCTAACATTTCGGATGTAGTAACTACTTCGAACATGATAAAACCTCACTTTTTTAAATATAATAAAACTACCCTATCACAATTATAATGTAATAGGGTAGTTATTTAATGAATTATTGAGCTTCTTGACGTACTAATGCAGTATATTGCCAAAAAATTCTCATTTGTGCAATATTCCAATTGTTCATGCCCATGGTAAAACCGGATGGTCTAAATAAATTAACATCTGTTACTTCAAGCGCTGCTGCAATTAAATATTGTAGCGGTACACTGAGTTCTTTCATTGTTTCAGTTATTCCATTTTGATCATAAACCCAAGAAAAAGGTAGTTCTGATTCAAAAACATCAACTTTATCAAAAATTTCAGGTAGGGCTACGATATAACATGCGCCATCTACAACAGGATTGGTTTCACTATCCTTGTAGTAGATTCGTAAAGCTTCATAGTTTTCACGATGTGCGTGATTAACATAGAAAAATTCATTTCTAAAAAGTGCCATATCCTTACTATGGATTAATTGCTGTTCTAAAACGTTAAACATACCGTTTATATTTGCTAATTTTTCATATGTTTTTCGTGACATGTCGCGATCTCCTCTCTACAGCCTAATATAAATTTGTTTGTAATTCTTGCGTGTTTTGTTGTTGGTTTGGATCCTGTTGCTGTTGATTAGGATCTATTTGTTGGTTTGAATCAGGTTGTTGATATGAATCGTTTGGTTGCTGTGTCGTTTGATTATTATCTTGTTGATTCATATTATCTTGTTGGTTTTCATTTGTTGAATTTGTGCCTTGTGAATTTGAATTATTTTGTTCTGATTGTGAATTTGAATTGTCTTCATCTTGTTCAGAGCTATCTTTTTGATTTTTACGTAATAAGCTACTGTCAATTTCAGTTTGTGGTACGAGTGTACCATAAAAGTCGATAACACGTTTATTCAAGAAATCGTCTGTATCCTTAATTTTAGGTAAATTTAAATCGCTGCGCAAAAGGTTTGCAGTATCTTTTATATTTTTAATATTAGGATTATAGTAATAAACACCATTCAAATAATCATCTTGACCTTCTAGTTGTTTACTTTTAATTTCAACATCATCTTTTAAGTAAGAAGTGGCTAATGCTTTTACTTCTTTATAACTTAAATTATGTTTAGCATTTTTTCCTACTATTTCAATTACATCATCTAATTTACTGAAAGAATCTGCCTTTTGAGCTTTAATAAATAGCTTTTTGATTAAATCCATCTGTCTTTGACCACGTTTTAAATCTGAATCTTGATGACGTGTTCTAGCAACTGCTAAAGCTTCATCTCCATTTAGCTTTTGATGTCCTTTTTTCACTTTAATTTTCCCAGTATCGTTTGTATTTGGTTCAGAAATATTATATGGCACATCATATTCAATGCCACCGAGTTCATCAACGGCATCCACGAATGCTTCCATGTTAATTCTTACATAATAATCAACAGGAACATTCAATGTAGCTTCTACAGCATCCATAGAAGCTGTAGGTCCATCGTATGCATGTGCATGTGTGATTTTATCATAATAGCCAACTTCTGGAATGTAACTAATCGTATCGCGTGGAATACTTAGCATTC
The DNA here is from genome assembly GCF_017891615.1 of Staphylococcus sp. GDY8P198P. Taxonomy (NCBI): domain Bacteria; kingdom Bacillati; phylum Bacillota; class Bacilli; order Caryophanales; family Staphylococcaceae; genus Staphylococcus; species Staphylococcus sp. GDY8P198P. The sequence continues at coordinate 272,235 of NZ_JAESJQ010000007.1, read as the reverse complement.
GAATTTGTTCTTTATCTGCATTAAAAGTAGATAATATCATTGCATCAGTTCTTGATTGTTCAGTACTTTGACCATTTTTTTGACGACCACTATTATCATCGATACCTAAAAATAAAATAGAAATTGGATCTTTAGACGGGTTTATTTTCGATTCACGAATACTTGATTCTCTTGATGTATCGCTCGTATTCAATGAATGTTCAAATGCACCTTGTGACGATTTAAGTAATAAAACGGCAAATATAACTGGAACAACTACAAGAATTAAAGATAGAAATATTAAAAAGTATTTTAAAAATTTATTCATGTATGAAGCTCCCCATCGTATGTGATTTTTTTGTATATTACAATATTGATCTAATGTTAAGTTTTTGATTGTTTCATTAAAATATTGTAAAGAGAAATTTGTACTATAACTTATAATTTTATAACTAACATTAAAAAATATCAACTAAGAATTTATCCTACTAAAGTTTGAATTATAAATTGGCGTACAGTTGACCATTAAAATATTATTAATGAAAATAAAAGAAATAATTATAAGAAAATCAACATAGCTAAAAATGATTTATTTATGAACATACGATATAATTAACATATGTTAAATGTTATTGTTCATTGATAACATTAATATTTTTATTAAAGTGAAATTTTTAAACAGAGATTTTAAATTCAAAACGATTTTTGGTATTTATTAAATCAATTCGACGATGAGATAATACCTTGTGAATAATTGTTTAATATATTGGAGTTTCAAGGAGGATATAACCATGAAATCAGAATGGTTGGATAAATTAGATGAAAGTTTAGTAAAAACATTTTATGAAGCGCAAACCGACAAAGAAATAGAAGAAGGGTTTAGTGGGAACTTAACGTTTGGCACTGCTGGTATACGTAGTACCTTTGGTTTAGGACCAGGTCGATTGAATGCATTTACAGTCCGTAAAGTAGCATTAGGCTTATCACAATATTTGAAAGAAAAATATGATAATCCATCTATCGTAATCCATTTTGATACAAGATTATTATCTAAGGCATTTTCAGAAGAAATGGCGTCTGTTTTAGCTCAAAATAATATTATTACGATTTTATCAGAAAATTATAAATCTACACCAGAATTATCATTTGCGGTTAGGTATTTAAAATCAAGTGCAGGTGTGATGATCACTGCCAGTCATAATCCTAAAAACTATAACGGTATTAAAATATACGATCAAAATGGTGGCCAATTATTGCCAGATGAATCAGAAGATTTAAGTCAATATATAAACGCTATTGAACGTCCATTACAAATTGATGGAGGCAATTTTAATTCATTACTAAATGATAAAAAAATCACATATATGTCACATGAAGTTACTGAAGCTTATAAAAGTGAAGTGAAAGATTTAGTGGGGGACATTCCTGAAAAAGATGCAAAAGTAGTACTGACGAGTTTACATGGTACAAGTTTACCTTTAACTTCTACAATATTATCAGAATTAGATTATGATAATTTTGTTATTGAAAAAGAGCAATCCACACCAGACGGTAATTTTCCAACTGTTGCGATAGCTAATCCTGAAGATGAAGCTGTGTTCGAACGTGGTATTAAGCTGGCAAATGATACTGATGCACAATTAATTATAGCAACTGATCCTGATGCTGATAGATTAGGTTTAATTGAACGTTATGATGACGAAACATATAGGTATTTTAATGGAAATGAAATTGGTATATTACTTACTAAATTAAGATTTCAAGATTTAGTAGAAGAGGGTAAGCAACTTTACATGATTAAATCTATAGTCACAAGTGAACTTGCGGAAAGACTAGCTTTAGCATTAGATGTTGAAGTAAATAATGTATTAACAGGATTTAAATATATTTCAAATTTATTGGAAAAAGAAAGCACACAACAAGATAAACAATTACTAATTGCTTTTGAAGAAAGTCATGGCTATTTAGCAAAACCATTTTCGAGAGATAAAGATGCAATCCAAATGGTACCTTTATTAATCAAATATAAAAATTTATTAGCGAATAATGGAATGACATTTAAAGATACGATAGATGATATATATGCTCATATCGGTGCATATAAAGATAAAACTTTATCACCGACTTTTGAAGGTGCAGAAGGTATTGAAAAGATCACTAAAATAATGGACCAATTTAGAAATGAAGATGTTTCAACAATTTGTGGTCTTGAAGTAAAACAAATTGAAGATTATCAACTAGGTACCATTAAAAATGTAACAGAGGGTAGTACCGAAGCTTTGTCTTTACCTGAGACAAATTTAATTCGCTTTATTTTTGATGAAGGTTTCATTGCATTGAGACCTTCTGGTACTGAACCTAAAATTAAATTGTACTTCTCGTTAAATATAGAGGATATTGATGCCTTAACAAACCAATTTAAAGATGAATATATCAATCATATAAAATAACAACAAAGAGGCAACAACATGAAAGCCAACAAATTTAAAATATTTATTGTTTTGATCATTTTCATATTTTTGATTTTAGGATTTACTGGATACAGACACTATAAACAAATGAAAGATTATATCAGTCCTTCAAAGATTTTGACCAAAGAAAATGAAAAGCAATCATCGAAAAAACAAAAAAAGTTAAAAACGGTTGTTGATCACAAACATCCACAAATTAATAAAATTGATGAGTATTTAGAACAAACTCATTTTAATGGAACCATTGCGCTTTTTGAAAGAGGTAAACTCAAACTGAATAAAGGCTATGGTTATCAAGATTTTGAAAAGAATGAAGAAAATAATGCCAATACGATGTTTTTAATAGGTTCAGCACAAAAATTTATGACAGGCATCATGTTAAAACAGTTAGAAATTGAAGACGAGATTCATATGATGACGCCTGTGAAGCATTATTTAGAATGGTTTGACTCAAATTATCCACTATCTATAAAACAACTGATGTTACATCAAAGTGGATTATATAAATATAAAGCTAATCCAAAATTTAAAGATTTAAATGATGCAACACATGCAATACAACAGAGAGGTATCAATCCCTTAGAATATAATAAATATCAATATAACGATGCTAATTATTTAATATTGTCAAAAGTTATAGAAGAAGTAACACATAAATCTTATACGCAAAATTTAAATGATAGATTAATAAAGCCATATAATTTAGAATATACAGCGCGATATAATAATGTGAATTTCAAAAAATATATGGCTGTTGGTTATAAAAATGATAAATTAACTGGAAAACGTATCCGTCAAAAACCTAATATTTTAAATCAATATGATGGGGCAGGTAACATTTATATGTCTCCTTATGATATGGGGAAAGTAGTATTAAATTTGCAAGATAATAGAATTTTTGATTCAACAACTACCATGCCCTTTATTCATGAAAGTTTAACTACACAATATCCTAAACCATATCGATATGGATTTTATTCATTTGCTGATAAAAATAGAATTAATGGTATCTTTTTTGGTAATATATTCACAGTATATTTTAATGATAATTATGTAATTGTATTAGCAACAAATTATGACAACAGTAAAATTAATAACGAATATAAAATGAAACATATTTACTTTAAGTTATTACATCAAGGTGGTCACTATAACAGAGTGAAACAGCTATATTGAAAAATTAGGTGATAGGTGTATAAATATCTCTTATAAAAACATAACCGCCAATTTCTATCGTTTTTTATAGAAATTGGCGGTTTTTTACTTTTTATAAAAAAACTTCATGTTCAATAAAATTAATGCTTCTAAGAGTGAATCTGAGATTAATGTTAAATTCATATATTTAAGATTTCTCATTAAATTAGTTTATCTATGAATTTAAAGAGATGAAAATATCTTTGTTTATCTACAAAATAGTTATTTTTATGATTTGTAAGGTGCTGACTGGATAATCGTATGTGAGAAAAAGTCCAGATTCGAACTTATACCCATGATTAAAACGGTCAAGATTCAAAAAGATTCTAGGGCACCATTGATTCATCTCAGACACAATTATATTGTTAGCGGATGACTGAACTGAAAATAGAAACGCCCACTTCTCAATTATTGAGTTAGTGGGAGTTATGCATGAGCTTTAGCTCAGGTAATCATTTTATATTTTTACCAATTCTAGTCATCTTTGTTGGGGTGGTAAGGAGAAATCTTTTTAATAAAATTAAATTTCTGTCTTACTTCTTTTTTATTGAAAACGTATATTTTTGTTACAACCGTTTTGTGTATTTAAAATTTACTTACAATACTTTAAAGCATCAATAAACATCTGCTTAAAGGTATTTGCTTGTACTGACATTATTACGGTTGTATTAGGAAATTGAGATTTGAAATCAACTACTGAAGCACCCTTGGTTAATTTGCCATCTGTTTCAATTTGCACATCAGCTTCTTGTACATCAAAATGTTCTGGATGTAGTAGGTAAAGCAATGTGTAGGCATCATATACATTAATACCTTTTTCAAAATCGTCTCCTCTATAATGTTTGAATAACTGATGTAACATCTTTCCTGTTTCGTTGATTAAGCTTAGCTCATTGATTGTGTCATGCGTTAAACTAGAACTTCTAGCAACGTCTAATCCTACCATTGTTAAGGGCAGACCAGAATTAAACACGATTTGAGCAGCTTCGGGATCACAATAAATGTTAAATTCAGCTAATGGTGTTACATTACCTCGAGTTGCTGAGCCGCCCATTAACACAATTTCTTTAATAAATGTCTTTACTTCAGGATAAGTCATTAATAATAATGCAATATTCGTCAACGGGCCAATGGGGATAAGTGTGATGGGTGTTTCACTTTTGACTAAAACGTCTCTCATGGCCTCAACGGCATGAGTAGAATCGAGATCACTTTCATTGATTTCTGGGAAAGTATATCCTTCCATTCCTGATTCACCGTGTACATCACTTGCATCTACTATATCTGATAATAGTGGTTGTGAAGCACCTCTATGTACAGGTATGTCACTATTAAAGAAACGTTTGAGTTTTAAAGCATTAGCAGTCGTTTTTTCGATACCAACGTTACCATTGACTGTAGAAATCATTTTCAAATCAAATTCTGGATGGTTTATTGCAAAGCTAATCGCTGCTGCATCATCAATGCCTGGGTCTGTATCAATAATAATTGGTTGTTTCATAATTTATCTAATCCTCCTATTGCAAAAATAACATTATCAATTATATTCTACATCTTTTGTGAAAAGAAATGTTACAAAGTAAATTATAGATTGAAAGCATAGGGGAGGTTAATAAATAAAACTATAAAAAAAAGACTTCTCTTTCGAGAAGTCTTTTTTGGGTTTATAAGTGGCTTGAGTGTCCACCTTGCATTACCCAATACGTACCAATAACTGTAATTAGAGTAATGATAACCGCAAATATAACTTTAAATCCTTGTAAGTTTCCATCTTTACCTTCAGTTAAGTGCATGAACATTAATAATTGTACTGCAGCTTGGATAAAGGCAAAGCCAAAGATGATTGTAATCTTAGCATTAAGTGCCATTGATGTGTATAAGGTTACGAATACTGCTAAAATAGTCAATACGATTGATCCAATAAAACCGACTGTGTGTTTTACAATTGTATTCATCCGCTAAACACCATCCCTATCATATATACGGCAGTAAAGATGAAGATCCAAACAACATCTAAGAAGTGCCAGTATAAGCTTACTATAAATAACTTAGGAGCATTATCTTTATTTAATCCACGCATTGCAACTTGAATTAATAAACATGTAATCCAAACAATACCTAATGATACGTGGGCACCGTGAGTTCCTAATAGAATAAAGAAACTAGACCAATAAGAACCAATAGTTAAGTTAACACCTTCTGAAACATAGTGAGCAAACTCATAAATTTCAAAGCCTACGAACACAAGTCCGAATAGTAAAGTGATAACCATCCATATTGTCATTAATTTTGCTTTTTCTTGTCTCATATAGTAAATAGAAATACCACAAGTATATGAACTAATTAATAACGCAAATGTCATTATTAAAACTAGGGGTAATTCGAACATCTCAGTTGTCATTTTACCGCCATAGTCGCCACCGTGTTGAAGCGTTAATAGGGTTGCGAATAGCGTACCGAATAATGAGACTTCTGCTGTAAGGAATATCCAAAAGCCAAGTCTATTTAAATTACCTTCATGCGAACGTTGATCAATAGTGTTTGCATCATGACTCATGACTTACAGCCTCCCTTTCTTTTATACGTGCTTCACGTAAACGTTTTTCGGTTTCTGCTACTTCAGAAGCTGGGATATGATAACCGTGGTCTACTTGGAAACTGCGGTAAATCATAGTACCAAAGATACCTATTAAGCAAATAACTGCAGGGAGTATTGTTTCAAAGACAAGGAAGAATCCTCCGATTGTGAAGAAAATTCCCATCCAGAAACCAACTGGTGTATTATTTGGCATATGGATATCAGAATAATTGTGATTATCTAAGTAGTGTCTACCGTGTTCTTTCATATTCACAAATGTATCGTAGTCATTCCAATCTGGCGTAACAGCAAAGTTGTATTTAGGTGGCATTGCTGAAGCAGTTGACCACTCTAATGTACGTCCTAAGCCATACCAGTTATCACCAGTAGCTTCACGTGGTGCTTTGAAGAAGCTGTATACGATACTAGCAACTAAGAACATAAAGCCTAATGCCATCATTAATGCTCCGACAGTAGAGATTGCGTTTAACATCCACCATCCATCTTCTGGCATATAAGTGTATAAACGACGAGGCATACCATCTAAACCAAGAATGAATTGTGGTATGAAACAAACGTTAAATCCGATTATGAATAACCAGAAACACCATTTGTTTAATGTCTCGTTCAATTTAAATCCAGTCATCTTAGGCCACCAGAAAATTAAAGCACCTAGACAAGCAAATACAACACCAGCCACTAATGTGTAGTGGAAGTGAGCAACTAAGAAGTACGTATTATGATACTGATAGTCGGCTGCTGCCATAGAAAGCATGACACCTGTTACACCACCAATTAAGAAGTTAGGTATGAAACCTAATGCGAATAACATAGGTGATTCAAAGGTGATACGGCCTTGATAAAGCGTAAACAACCAGTTAAAGATTTTAACACCTGTTGGTATACCAATCAGCATAGTTGTAATCGAGAAGAATGAGTTAATTAATGCACCATTACCCATAGTGAAGAAATGGTGAACCCAAACTAAGAAACTTAAGAATGCGATTCCTGCTGTTGCCCACACCATACTTTGGTGACCAAACAGACGTTTACGTGCAAATGTTGGAATGATTTCTGAATAAATACCGAATGCCGGTAGGATAACGATATAAACTTCGGGGTGCCCCCATACCCAGAAGAAGTTAGCCCATAACATTGGCATACCGCCATTTGCGACTGTAAAGAATGCAGTATCGAAGATTCTATCTGTTGTAAACAGTGCTAAAGCTACTGTCAATACTGGGAAAGCCAAAATAACGATTAATGCTGTAATGAAAGTAGTAACCGTGAACATTGGCATTTCCATAAATTTCATCGTAGGTGATTTACATCTAAGTATTGTTACAAAGAAGTTAATACCAGTCATTAGGGTACCTATACCAGAAATCTGTATCGCGATAAGGTAGTAGTTAACCCCAGGTCCTGGGCTGAATTCCCCTGCAAGTGGTGCATAGTTAGTCCAACCAGCTGCAGGTGAGCCTCCGATTATAAATGATAGGTTGAATAACAACATACCAGAGAAGAATAACCAGAAACTTACGTTATTTAATACAGGGAATGCAACGTCTCTTGCACCAATTTGAAGAGGTACAATAACATTCCATAAACCAAAAATGAAAGGCATCGCCATAAAGATAATCATTATTACGCCGTGCGTACTAAAGACTTCATTATAGTGGTTTCCTTCTAAGAATGTATTATCTGGAATTGCTAATTGTGTACGCATCATTAGGGCATCAATACCACCACGTACGAACATTAATACAGCACAGATTAAATACATAGCACCAATTTTTTTATGGTCAATAGATGTGAACCATTCTCTGTATAGATATTTCCACAATTTAAAATAAGTAATTACTGCGATCACTGCGATGATAGCAAACGGTGCACCAATTTGTGCCATTGTAATCATCCAGTTACCTTGAACGAGTAATTGATCCCATGGGAAACTCATTAATGTCCACCTCCATGTTCATGGTCTTTTTTCTCAGCTTTAGATGCTTCTTCATCTTTAGCACCTTCTGAGATTTTTTCCATTTCATCCATATTATGTGATTCTTCATCTTTGAATTCACTATTATATGGTTCATTATTGCCTAGAATCATAGCTTTCATACCATGACGTTCATAGTTAGCGTTTGTGATTTGTGGTTTACGTGCAGGTTTATTAGGTTTATCTAATACGTCCTCTTTAATTTCTTTAGGTGTGTTAAAGTTAGGATCTTTCTGTACGTAATTGAAACGATCATAAGCATGGAAAATATACTCAGGATCAGCTGCTGGATCAACAAACGCCATGTGCGTACCACTGAAAGTTAAGTTTTTATTTTCAGTAGTTGGTAAAAGTTGTTTATCAAAAGTATCTTGATCTAATTCCTTTTGACTTTGAGCATCTTTTACCCAATCCTTGAATTTACTTTGGCTTACTGAATTAACATCAAATGTTTGGCGAGCGAATCCTTCACCGTTGAAGTTTGAGTTACGTCCTCGGAACGTACCTTCTTCACTAGCCGTTAATGTCCAATCCATTGTCATACCAGTCATCGCATATTTTTGACCACCTAATTGTGGAATCCAGAAACTTGTCATCATATCCATTGATTGGAGTTTGAAGACAACAGGGCGATCTTTAGGTATTGTTAAGTGATTAACAGTTTCAATTTTTTCATCAGGATAACTGAAGAACCACTTATAACCAGCGCTTGTCGCATAAACAACAAGTGGATCGTCTTGTTTATCTGGTTTAGCTTCGTACATGTAAAGTGATTTTACTGTAGGGATAGCTAAAGCGATAACGATGATCACCGGAATGATAAACCAAATTGTTTCCATTAAAGCACTGTGATGCATCTTACCTGCTTCTTCTGTTTTGTGTAATCTATATTTAAATAGAAACAGAGTAAACATGATAAGTACGGCGGCAATAATAACAAGCATGAAGATGATTGAATACATAATCAAGAACTTCGAGTCACTTGCTACCGGCCCTTTTGGGTTTAAAACTTCTACATTTGAACAACCACTAAGTATAATTAGTGAGCCAAAGAGTAGAAGCAAAGACTTAAATTTTGACACTTTTTTGACCTCCTAATACTACAATTGTAGGGCTTACCATCAAGTTTAAGATATTACGCAATATTTACAAGTGTTTGTGTAAAAAAAATTATTGTAAAATTAAAAGAAACCCAACAAACTCAACGTCTGACGGGCTTTCAAAGATTTGTTAAAATTATGTGTACATTTTGTGAAAAGTGTCATATTTTAGACGATAGGATAAATTCACACCAAATATTAATGATTTGATGTAAATTTCATAGTGACATATGTATTCATAAATTATTTTACTTCGATATATCTTACTGATTTATTCATTGCACCTTCTGAATCTTCTACAGTATATTCAACTTTATATTTTCCTTCTTTTTCTGTATTAATATTTCCATTTACTGAAATTTTGTGCGTCAAGTCACCATCTTCTTTGTCATAGGCACGTACACCATTTAATAAATTATAGTTATTTCCTTTATCAATGATTACATCGTTTGTTCCTTTTAATTCAGGTATAGAATTTTCTGTAGCTTCTGCACTTAAATTAGGTGAAACAAGTGTTGCAGATACACCGAGTGCTGATAATGACTGCATTAATTTATTCATAACGTAAACCTCCGTATGAGCGTCATTTATTTTTTATCTTAAATACACTATATGTTATTTTGAATGAAATTACATCGTACTATAGTCTTAATATAACGCAATAGTGTAAATTGAGTGATAATTTTTTGAAAAAATTCAGTTAATTGTAATATTTTTTGATTAACATAATAGCAATTAAACAAAATTGAGTGATATTCGAAGAAAACGTCATTAATGTTTGTTTTAAAATGGATGGATTATTTTAGAACATAATTTAAAAGCAGATATGTGGTGGGGCAGAAATCTCATTGAAATAATAGGCATCTTTTACAATTAAACTAAGTGATTTGAAAGGATTAATTAAGGTTAAAACAATCTTTAAATGATACAAGGCATATTGGTCAATGAGTAAAAGCGTTGCAGCATTACATAAAAAATAAACGTCAACTTCTATTGTAACAATCTAGAAATTGACGTTTATTTATTAGTAGTTAAAGATAAGGTATCTCAACTTTGTTCAGTTTTTGAAATATGTTTCTTAAAACAATAGTGTTATTCGATGCCTCTACGCATTTTTTCTGCCATAAGTGTATTGTTTAATACCATTGTAATTGTCATTGGGCCTACACCACCAGGCACAGGTGTAATAGCTCCAGCAATTTCTTTAACTTCATCATAGGCAATATCACCTTTTAATTTGCCGTTTTCGTCAGGTGTATTACCTACATCAATTACAACTGCGCCTTCTTTAACATCATCTTTAGTAACAAGACCAGGACGTCCGACAGCACTAACGATAATGTCAGCATTTTTTAAATGTTGATGCATATCTTTAGTTCTTGAATGCAAAATCGTAACTGAAGCGTTTTTTTGTAATAATAGTTTTGAAACTGGTTGACCTACAATATGACTTCTACCTATAACAACAGCATCTTTACCTTCTAAATCAATGTCAGCATGATTTAGTAACTCCATGATACCAAGTGGTGTACAAGGTACAAATGTTTGTTGGTCAATATATAATTTACCTATATTTTCAGGATGAAATCCATCAACATCTTTAGCAGGATTAATCGATTCTAATACTTTTTGTTCACTTACTTGATCTGGTAGCGGAACTTGAACTAATATACCACTCACACTATCATCTTCATTTAAGCGTTGAAGTTCGCTTAATACTTTATCTTCACTAGCACTTTCATCTAAATGTACGATTTCAGAAATCATACCGATTTTTTCTGCAGCTTTCTTTTTTGAATTCACATAACTTTTACTTGCACCATCGTTACCTACTAATATTACTGATAATTTTGGTGTGTAACCCTTAGTTTGTAAAGCCTCGACTTGATCTTTTAGACCTTGTCTATAATCCTTTGCGATTTGTTTACCGTCTAAAATTTTTGCGACCATGAAAAAATCCTCCTCCAATGTATGAACTTTACTTAACTTTAACATAATTACCATCATGTTTTTCAACCAAAAGACGAAAATTTAATGATTTTTTTGTGTTAAAGTTCGATTTTTGATTGAAAAAGCGATTTTTAGTTGTTATGCTATATCTGTAATATACATCTAATAGTCATAACATTTCAAATTTCTGAAAGGGTGTTCATTTTGAAAGTGGTAGTCATAATGGGTAGTTCTTCCGATTGGGAGACTATGAAAGAAAGTTGTCAAATGTTAGAGCAACTAGATATACCGTATGAAAAGAAAGTTGTTTCTGCACATCGTACGCCTCAATTAATGTATGAATTTGCTAAAGGAGCCAGAGATGATGGCTATGATGTCATTATTGCTGGTGCTGGTGGTGCAGCACACTTACCAGGTATGGTTGCCTCGATGACGACGTTACCAGTAATTGGTGTACCTATAGAATCTAAAAGCTTAAAAGGGTTAGACTCTCTCCTATCTATTGTCCAAATGCCAGGTGGTATTCCTGTGGCTACAACAGCTATAGGGAAATCTGGGGCAAAAAATGCGGGAATACTTGCTGCCAGAATGCTCAGCATTGGTAATAAAGTAGTCCAAAAGAATTTGGAAAATTATGAAAAATCATTGGTTGAGAAAGTGAGTGAGATGCAACATGAACTTCAATAAACTATCATTTGGATCAACGATTGGAATTATTGGTGGTGGGCAATTAGGTAAAATGATGGCACAATCTGCTCAGAAAATGGGTTTTAAAGTTATTGTGTTAGATCCCGATGAAAATTGTCCATGCCAACATGTAGCACATCAGTTTATAAATGCAAACTATGATGACGAACAATCGCTTGTTCAACTAGGTGAATTATCCGACGTTATCACATATGAATTTGAAAATATTTCTGCGAATCAATTACAAACATTAGTTTCCCAATATAATATTCCTCAAGGTTATCAAGCTATACAACTATTACAAGATAGATTGATTGAAAAACAAACATTGCAAAATGCCGGAACTCAAGTAGCACCATTTATGAAGTTATCCGATGCAGACAGTTTATCTCAAGCTGTAGAAAATATTGGTTTTCCGTTTATGGTAAAAACAAGATTTGGTGGATACGACGGAAAAGGGCAAGCGCTTATTACAAATGAAGCAGATTTGGATAATGCTAAAACATTAATTAATAAACAAGAATGTGTTGCTGAAAAATTTTTAGAACTACAAAAAGAAGTTTCTTTAACAGTAACCATCGGTAACGATAATCAAATCACGTATTTTCCATTACAAGAGAATGAACATCAAAACCAAATATTATTTAAGACAGTTGTACCTGCTCGTGTACAACCACAAATTGAACAAATGGCACGAAAAGAAGTTGAGAAAATTATCAAACATATTCATTTTGTGGGTACGTTCACGGTGGAGTTTTTCATCGATACAAGCAATCAATTGTTTGTGAACGAAATTGCACCTAGACCTCATAATTCTGGACATTATTCAATAGAAGCATGCGATTATTCGCAATTTGATACACATATATTAGCAGTTACTGGTCACCGGTTACCAGAAAAAATTGAATTATTAAAACCTAGTGTAATGATGAATTTATTAGGAAGAGATTTAGATTTATTGGAACATAAATTCGATGTTCATCCTGAATGGCATGTACATATTTATGGCAAAATAAGCCGCAAGCCTGACCGAAAAATGGGTCACCTTACTATGCTGACAAATCATGTAGAACAAACAGAACAAACTTTACTAAATCATTTTGAAGGGAGACATAGCTAATGTCTTTGTTATATGAAGGAAAAGCAAAAAGAATTTTTTCTACGGCGCAATCGGATGTGCTTCGAATTGAATATAAGGATGAAGTCACAGCCGGCAATGGAGCGAAAAAAGATTTTATAGAAGGTAAAGGTCGTTTAAATAATCAAATTACTTCTAGAATTTTTAGTTTTATTCAAGAACGTGATATTGATAGTCACTTTATCGAGCAACTATCAGAAACTGAACAACTCGTGAAATCTGTGGAAATTATACCATTAGAAGTCGTAGTGAGAAACATCGCTGCGGGTTCTATAACAAAGAGATTAGGCTTTGATAAAGGACATACGTTTGAAAATCCTTTAGTTGAATTCTTCTATAAAAACGATGATTTAAATGATCCTTTAATTACTGAAGATCACATACAGTTATTACATTTAGCTAGTAAAGAAGAAATTGAAAAGTTAAAAGAGGCAGCAAAAACAATTAATGCAGTGTTAATTGAATTAATGGATGGTATGGATTTACGACTTGTAGATTTCAAAATAGAATTTGGGCGCAGCAAGGATGGTCAAATTCTATTAGCAGATGAAATTTCACCCGATACATGTCGTATTTGGGATAAATATAGTGATACAAATTTTGATAAAGATGTTTATCGTGAAGAAACGGGTTCAATCATAGAAACTTATCAAACTTTTCTTAATAAATTGGAGGAACTATAAAATGAAAACAATTGAATTGCATATCACATTACAACCACAAGTATTAGATACACAAGGACAAGCTTTAAATCGCGCAGTACATGATCTAGGATACACACAAGTTAATGATATACGTGTTGGTAAATTATTGTACATGACAGTTGATGAAGCTACTGATGCTGCAGTTCACAATGTCGTTACTACTTTAAGCGAAAAACTTTTTGCAAATACAGTTATTGAAGAATATAGCTATAAAGTATTGGAAGAAGGGGAGAAAGCATAATGAAATTTGCAGTGCTAAAATTCCCAGGATCTAATTGTGATAGGGACATGTATAATGCAGCATTGAAATCCGGTGTAGAAGCAGAATATGTGGACTATAGAAATACATCATTAGAAGGTTTTGATGGTGTGTTAATACCCGGTGGGTTCTCATTTGGTGACTACTTACGTTCAGGTGCGATGGCAAGTGTTGCACCTATCACTGAAGAAGTTAAACGTTTCGCGAATGAAGGGAAACCAGTATTAGGTGTTTGTAACGGATTTCAAATTCTTACTGAGATAGGTTTGCTTCCAGGCGCTTTATTGCATAATGATTCACATTTATTTGTAAGCCGAAATGAGCTATTAAAAGTTGTAAATAACCAAACGCCCTATACCAAATTATATGAAGAAAATGAAACAGTAATATATCCTGTAGCGCATGGTGAAGGTCATTACTATTGTACATCAGAAATGTATGACAGATTAACAGAAAACAATCAAATCATTTTAAAGTATAAGGATAATCCCAATGGTTCGTACAATGATATTGCAGGTATTGTCAATGAAAATGGAAATGTTTGTGGCATGATGCCGCACCCCGAACGCGCAATGGACTCTTTATTAGGAACTGATAGTGGCGTTAAATTATTTGAAGCAATGGTAAATAGTTGGAGGGAACAAAATGTCTAAGTTTATTGAACCAAGTGTGGAAGAAATCAAATTAGAAAAACTATATAAAGATATGGGATTATCAGAGTCAGAATACGATAAAGTATGTGAAATTCTAGGTCGTGAACCCAATTTTACTGAAATTGGCATTTTCTCTGTAATGTGGAGTGAACATTGTTCTTATAAGCATTCAAAACCATTTTTAACTCAGTTTCCAACTTCAGGCGAACATGTATTGATGGGGCCTGGTGAAGGTGCGGGTGTGGTAGATATTGGTGACAATCAAGCAGTGGTATTTAAAGTTGAATCACATAATCATCCTTCAGCTGTTGAACCTTATCAAGGTGCGGCAACAGGTGTCGGAGGCATTATACGAGATATTGTTTCCATTGGTGCTAGACCGATAAATTTATTGAATAGTTTACGCTTTGGTGAATTGACAGAAAAACAAAATCGTCGTTTATTACGTGGTGTAGTAGCCGGTATTGGTGGCTATGGTAATTGTATTGGAATTCCAACTACAGCGGGTGAGATAGAGTTTGATGATAGATATGATGGCAATCCACTGGTGAATGCAATGTGTGTGGGTATTATTGATCACGATAAAATTCAAAAAGGTACTGCTAAAGGTTCGGGTAATTCGGTTATATATGTAGGGTTGAAAACAGGTCGTGATGGTATTCATGGCGCTACTTTTGCTTCAGAAGAACTAAGCGAAGATAGTGAAAGTAAACGTCCATCAGTACAAATTGGTGACCCATTTGTAGGTAAAAAACTTATGGAAGCGACGTTAGAAGCAATTACGTTTGATGAACTTGTTGGCATCCAAGATATGGGAGCTGCTGGTCTAACATCATCCTCGTCAGAAATGGCTGCTAAAGGTGGCAGTGGCTTACATCTACAATTAGAAAAAGTACCAACAAGAGAAAAAGGTATTTCTCCTTATGAAATGATGCTCTCTGAAACCCAAGAACGTATGCTATTAGTAGTAGAAAAAGGATCTGAAGCTAAATTTTTGAATTTATTTGATAAACACGAATTGGATAGTGCAGTTATCGGTGAAGTTACAGATACAAATCGTTTTGTCCTTACATATGAAGATGAAATTTTCGCTGATATACCAGTACAGCCATTATCTGATGAAGCGCCTGTATATATACTTGAAGGTGAAACACCGCTATATAATGAACCACAAAATGACTATAGTGATATTGATGTTGAAGATATATTTAATCGTTTACTTGTTCATCCAACAATTGCTTCCAAACGCTATTTATATGAACAGTATGATCAACAAGTTGGTGCGAATACTATTGTCAAACCAGGATTACAATCTTCCGTTGTTCGTGTCGAAGGTTCAAATAAAGCAATTGCTTCTACGATAGATGGTGAAGCACGATTTGTCTTTAATAATCCATATGAAGGTGGAAAGATGGTAGTAGCAGAAGCATACCGTAATTTGATCTCTGTTGGTGCTACGCCTTTAGCGATGACTGATTGTTTGAACTATGGATCACCAGAGAAAAAAGAAATTTATCAACAATTAGCAGATTCTACGAAAGGTATGGCAGAAGCTTGTGAAATATTAAAGACGCCAGTAGTTTCGGGTAATGTTTCTCTGTATAACGAAACAAAAGAGACTTCAATATTCCCTACACCCGTTGTAGGCATGGTTGGTTTGATTGAAGAAATTGATTATTTCAATGATTTCACGCCCAAAGCAGGTGATACGCTTTATATTGTAGGCGATACACATAGCGATTTTGGTGGGAGCCAAATTGAAAAATTACTTTACGGTAAAGTGAATCACGAGGTTGAAACCATTGATTTATCAAATGAAGTCAAAAGAGGGGAGTCAATTAAAAAAGCAATCCGTAGTGGCATTGCTTCTCACGTCCAAACAGTTGGTAAAGGTGGACTGTTAATGACATTAGCTCGTATTAGTGCACATTATCAAATGGGCTTAGATGTAACTTTAAATCTTAAGCATGAGCAATTATTCAGCGAAACACAAGGGCGTTATATTGTGGCTGTAAAAGGCGATCAACCTTTAGAAATAGCAGATGCCATTCAAGTTGGTACATTAACAGAAAATGAAAAATTTGTAGTTTCAAATGGCGACACTATAATTTCACGTGATGTGAAACAATTGAATGAACAGTGGGAAGGAGCAATTCCTAAATGTATGACTACAACGGATTAAATGAAGAGTGTGGCGTTTTTGGTATTTGGAATCATCACGAGGCAGCACAATTGACGTATATGGGGTTACACAGTTTACAACATAGAGGTCAAGAAGGCGCAGGTATGGTGTGTTCTGACGGCCAAAAACTTACTGGAGAAAGAGGACTTGGTCTTTTGACTGAAGCTATTACAGATACTCAGTTGGAAGCATTTAAATCTTATCAACATGCGATTGGTCATGTACGATATGCTACGTCAGGCAATAAAGGTATAGAAAATATACAACCATTTTTGTACCATTTTTATGATATGAGCGTTGCAGTTTGTCATAACGGAAATCTTATTAATGCACAAAGTTTAAGAAAGTCTTTAGAGCATCAAGGTTCTATTTTTCATTCTTCTTCAGATACAGAAGTAATTATGCATTTAATTCGTAAAAGTAAAGCACCAACCTTTGAGGAAGCATTACAGGAAAGTTTACGTAAAATAAAAGGTGGTTTTACATTTGCACTATTAACAAAGGATGCGTTATATGGTGCTGTTGATCCAAATGCAATTAGACCATTAGTTGTAGGAAAAATGAAAACAGGTGCCTATATCATTGCAAGTGAAACTTGTGCCGTAGATGTTTTAGGTGCAAAGTTCGTTAGAGACATTCATGCAGGTGAATATGTGGTTATCAATGATGAAGGAATTCGAATAGAATCTTATACGAGACACACGAATACAGCAATATCAGCTATGGAGTACATTTATTTTGCTAGACCAGATTCTACTATTGCAGGAAAAAATGTTCATGCTATTCGTAAACAATCTGGTAAACAATTAGCATTAGAAAGTCCTGTTGATAATGCGGATATGGTTATTGGCGTACCTAATTCATCACTTTCAGCAGCATCTGGTTATGCTGAACAAAGTGGTTTGCCATATGAAATGGGCTTGGTCAAAAACCAATATGTAGCACGTACATTTATTCAACCGACACAAGAATTACGAGAGCAAGGTGTAAGGGTCAAATTATCGGCAGTAAAAGATATCGTACAAAGCAAAAATATCGTCTTAGTGGATGATTCTATTGTTAGAGGAACGACAAGCAAACGCATTGTCCAAATGCTAAAAGATGCTGGAGCTAATGAAGTGCATGTACGTATTGCCTCTCCAGAATTTATGTTTCCAAGCTTTTATGGCATAGATGTTTCTACAACTGCTGAACTAATATCAGCGAATAAATCACCTTCAGAAATCAGCGAACATATTGGCTCTGATTCTTTGGCCTATCTAACTGTAGCTGGTTTGATAGATTCAATTGGCCTTGAAGTAGATGCACCATATAAAGGGTTATGTGTAGAAAGTTTTACAGGTGATTATCCTGCTGGTCTTTATGATTATGAAAAAGATTATTTTGAACATTTAAGCGAACGTCAAAAAGAATATTTAGCAAATCATAAACAATACTTTGATAGAGAGGGTAATTTAAATGTCTAAAGCATACCAACAAGCAGGCGTTGATATTAGTGCAGGTTACGAAGCGGTTGAACGTATGTCAAGCCATGTTCAACGAACAATGCGTAAAGAAGTTTTAGGTGGATTAGGAGGATTTGGTGCAACATTTGATTTATCACAGTTAAATATGAAAGCACCATTGCTCGTATCTGGTACAGATGGCGTTGGCACTAAATTAAAGTTAGCGATTGATAACAACAAACACGATACGATAGGTATTGATGCAGTAGCGATGTGTGTCAATGATATTTTAACAACTGGTGCAGAACCATTATATTTCTTAGATTATATTGCTACTAACAAAGTAGTTCCAGAAGTTATTGAACAGATTGTCAAAGGGGTTAGTGACGGTTGTGAAGCTACGAATACAGCACTTATAGGTGGTGAAACAGCTGAAATGGGTGAGATGTATCATGAAGGTGAATATGATTTGGCTGGATTCGCTGTAGGAGCAGTTGAAAAAGAAGCATATATAGATGGCTCTGCCGTAAAATCAGGTGATGTAATTATAGGACTTGAATCAAGTGGTATACATTCCAACGGTTATAGCTTAGTGAGAAATTTAATAAAAAAATCAGGTATTGATCTACAAAATAAATTTGATCAAAATCACACATTTTTGGATATCTTTTTAGAACCTACTCGATTATATGTCAAGCCTGTATTAGCTGTAAAAGAACACGTACATATACATGCGATGACACATATCACTGGCGGCGGATTTATTGAAAATATTCCAAGAGTGCTGCCTGAAGGCGTGGGTGCAACAATTGATGTAACACAATTTCCAACACCAAAAATATTTGAATGGTTACAAAAGCAAGGCAGCATTTCAACCAAAGAAATGTACAATGTATTCAATATGGGCATTGGTTTTACCATAGTTGTTGATGCTAATGATGAAGCTAAAGTATTAAACACACTAAAAGAAGCACAAGTAAATGCATATAGAATTGGTGAAATTGTTAAAAGTGAAGAACCAATTCATTTGACGGGGGTATAAAAGTGACGAAAATTGCTATCTTTGCTTCAGGATCTGGAAGTAACTTTGAAAGTATCATGTCACATATAGAAGCAGGTAATTTACCTCAAATTGAAGTGACTGCATTATATACGGATCAAGTAAATGCTTATTGTATTGAGCGCGCAAGAAAGTATCAATTAGATGTACATATTAATGAGCTTAAAAATTTTGATTCTAAAGCAGACTATGAGCGGAAAATCATTGAATGGTTAACTACAGAAAAAGTTGAATGGATTATTTTAGCTGGTTATATGAAATTAATCGGTGAAAATATATTAAATGCATATCAAAAACGCATCATTAATATTCATCCTTCGTTATTGCCAAAATATCGAGGTAAAGATGCGATTGGTCAAGCATTAAATAGTGGTGACAACATTACAGGTACAACAGTACATTTCGTAGATAGTGGGATGGATACAGGAGAAATTATTGAACAACGTACATGTGAAATAAAACCGGACGATACGAAAGAACGATTAGAAGAAAGAATAAAAGCGATTGAACATGAATTATATCCAGAAGTTATTTCAAAAATTATTCAATAAGAGGTGCCAATAAACATGAAAAAGGCAATTATAAGTGTATCTAATAAAACAGGTATTGTACCTTTTGCACAATCACTCCAACAATTAGGATACGAGTTGTATTCAACTGGTGGTACGATGCGAGCGTTAGTTGAAGCAAATATTGCAGTTAAATCTATATCAGAACTCACACATTTTGATGAAATTATGGATGGGAGAGTCAAGACATTACACCCAGCTGTTCATGGTGGTATTTTAGCTGATCGCAATAAACCAGAACATTTAGCACAATTAAAAGAACAGCAAATTGATTTAATAGACATGGTAGTCGTAAATTTATATCCATTCAAAGAGACTGTTGCAAATCCAGATGTTACAGAAAATGACGCGATTGAAAATATAGATATTGGTGGACCTACAATGTTACGTGCAGCAGCTAAAAACTTCAAACACGTTACTACAATCGTACATCCATCAGACTATAATGAAGTTATTGAAAAACTAAAATCAAATCAATTAGATGAATCTTATAGAAAATCATTGATGATTAAAGTATTTGAACATACGAATCAATATGATCAAGCAATTGTTGATTTCTTTAAGGAAAATAAAGAAAGTTTAAGATATGGTGAAAATCCACAACAACAAGCTTCATTTATAAGAACATCAGATGCTAATCATACGTTAGGTGGCGCGAAACAATTGCATGGTAAGCAATTGAGTTATAACAATATCAAAGATGCAGACGCGGCGCTGTCATTAGTTAAACAATTTGAAACGCCAGCTGCAGTTGCTGTTAAGCACATGAATCCTTGTGGTGTAGGTATTGGTACAAACATTTCTGAAGCATATCAGCGTGCATTTGAAGCAGACAGTCAATCTATTTTCGGAGGCATAGTAGCATTAAATAGAACCGTTGACGCCACTTTGGCAGAAACGCTGCACAGTATATTCTTGGAAGTGATTATTGCACCAAAATTTTCTGAGGAAGCGTTAGCTATTTTAAGTAAGAAGAAAAATATAAGATTATTAGAAATTGATATGACAATCGATAATAATGAGCAAGAAATAGTATCTGTTTCAGGTGGATATTTAATACAAGATAAAGATAATGTATTAATAAAAAGTGATGACTTAACAATTGTTACAGAAAGTGTACCTACAGAAGCTCAATGGAATGCAATGTTACTTGGATGGAAAGTGGTCGCTTCTGTTAAAAGTAATGCAATTATCTTATGCAACGATAAACAAACAGTCGGTATTGGTGCGGGGCAAATGAATCGGGTAGGATCAGCAAAAATTGCAATAGAACGTGCGGTTGAAATTAATGATAACGTCGTAATGGTATCGGATGGTTTCTTCCCAATGGATGACACAGTAGAACTTGCTGCGCAACATGGTATTAAAGCCATCATTCAACCTGGTGGTTCAATTAAAGATCAAGATTCAATAGATATGGCGAATAAATATGGCATTGCAATGGTAACTACTGGCATTAGACACTTTAAACATTAAAATATTGGAGGCAAAATTATTTATGAAAGTACTAGTCATTGGCACAGGCGGAAGAGAACATATTTTAGCACATAAGTTAAAACAGTCTTCACTCGTAAATGAAATTTTTGCAATTCCAGGAAATGATGCAATGTCAGACATTGCAAATGTACATTGTGAAATAGCAGAAACAGACCATAATCAAATTGTTGAATTTGCTGTTGCGCATAATATTTCGTGGGTCATTATTGGACCGGAACAGCCACTTACTGAAGGTTTAGCAGACAAACTAATCGCAAAAAAGATCAAAGTATTTGGTCCTAATCAAGCAGCTGCTCAGATTGAAGGATCGAAATTATTCGCAAAGCAATTAATGCAGAAATACCATATTCCTACTGCAGAATACAAAGAAATATCAAATAAAACAGATGCGTTACGTTATATTAAAACATGCCAATATCCTATCGTGTTAAAGAAAGATGGTTTGGCAGCTGGTAAAGGTGTTATTATAGCCGAGAATTATGATGAAGCTGAAGAAGCAGTTCACTCATTGTATCCACAAGAGCTTGGTACGGTTGTCTTTGAACAATTCTTAGAAGGTGAAGAATTCTCATTGATGACATTTGTAAATGGTGATTACGCTGTGCCGTTTGATTGTATTGCACAAGATCACAAACGTGCATATGACGATGATAAAGGGCCTAATACTGGAGGGATGGGGGCGTATTGCCCCGTACCTCACATAAATAAAGAAGTCCTTCAGCTTACTAATGAAGTAATTGCACAACCTATAGCCAAAGCTATGTATAAAGAAGGTTATGAATTTTTTGGTGTTCTTTATATTGGCGTGATTTTAACAGCAGATGGCCCGAAAGTAATAGAATTTAATGCAAGATTTGGTGACCCTGAAGCACAAGTATTACTGACAAGATTGGAAAGCGATTTAATGCAACATATCATAGACTTAGAAGCTAAAAATAAAATAACCTTTAAGTGGAAAGATGCTTCGATTGTTGGTGTAATGCTTGCTTCTAAAGGGTACCCTGGTAATTACGAAAAAGGCAAAGCAGTTTCAGGGTTTGATTTAAATGGTAATTATTTTGTCAGTGGTTTGAAACGAGATAAAGATAAATTTGTAACCAATGGTGGACGTGTCATCTTAGCATTGGGAGAGGGCAATGATATTGCAAGCGCTAAAGCAAATGCTTATAAAGCTGCAGAAAAGATTCAAAGTGACGCGTTATTTTATCGAAAAGATATTAGCAATAAAGCAATAAAACATCTATAAATATTCATAAAAAATCGTAATTTCTATTAGCAGTGTATAGAAATTACGATTTTTAAGTTTTTAACATAGCATTTTTATTAAAGGATATACAATCACATACAAATTTATGTAAATGATTATATCAAAAAGATAAGACAAAGTGGTTTAGTTTTTGTCTTATCTCTATAAATTGGATAGTAATGAATTTTGGATAAAATAAGGTAATCGTTAATATATATTTTTTATACGAACATCGTTTATACCCGTAATCGGTAAGTGAAGTGCTAGGAAATAAGCAACTATCAAAATGATGCTAAAAACGATGATTAATAGAATGTCTTTATACGAGAAAGGCGCATGATAATAATAGGTGCGCGGACCATCTTTAAAACCTTTTTTCTCCATTGCAACAGCAAGTTGATGTGCTTTTCTAATGTTTTGGCTTAAAAGTGGAATAATAAGATGTTTGATTCTGTTTAATATATTGTAATTTTGTTGAGAGATAATTTGATATCTCATTTTTAAAGACTTCCTAAGTTGAACTAAAGAGCTAATCATTAATGGAACCATTCGTATAGCAGCCATAAACGCATAAGCAACTTTGGGTTTAACTTTTAAATGTTGCATAAGACTATAAAAGACCATTACAATTTCAGATGTGAAAGCAATTAAGATACCGAAAAATGAGACGGTTGTTGTACGTAATGCTAAATGTAGCCCTCTAACCAAACTTTCAGTGCTAATTTGAATAAATCCAAATTTAAACAAAATATGTGTACCTTCACCATAAAAAATCATGAATAAAGCTGAAATTAAGCTGAAAGTAATAGTAAAGAAAATAAAAGCAAATGTAATTTTAAATTTTATACCATTGAATAGTAATAAAAATAGGAACATCAAAAAGCAAATATAAATCATGTAATCAAATTGATGTACAAATATAACAAAGAAAAACAAAATAACAGCTAATGTTAATTTCGTAATGATATTCACGTCATCCATGAAGGAGTAACGCTTTTTCCACATTTCAAACATGATTATCACCTGCTATCTCTAGTATTTGTTTTTTTCTTACATACAATTTACGTGTAGGATAGCGTGCAATAATCTCAGGGTCATGTGTAACCATAATGATAGTTTGACCATCTTTAACGCGTTGCTGGAATAATTTAATTAAATTAAAAGTATTATGGCTATCTAAACCGAACGTTGGCTCATCCAATAAAATATAGTCTGATGAAGAGCTTAGAGCTATGGCGACACTCAGTCTACGTTTTTGACCGATTGACAATTCGTACGGATGTTGTGATTGTACATCTTCTAAATTTAACATTTTAAGCATTTGTACAGTTTTATCATCAGCTTCTGATATGGAAGGGTAATTGGCTTTGTTTTGGATGAAGATTTCTTTGTAAACCGAATTTGCAATAAATTGAAGTTCAGGATTTTGGTATACAAGATACATATTTTTAGCAGCTTCTTTAATTTTAGTGAGTTTTTTGCCATCAAAAAACATTGTGCCATCATATTTAATGAGCTGCATGATCGATTCTAATAAGGAAGTCTTACCTGAACCGTTTGCACCAGTAATTGTAATCCATTCCCCGCTAGTAACATTGAATTTTGGTATATCAATAAGTATTTGTTTTCTTCTTTTTACAGAACCTTGTTCAAAAAGCAATAGATGATTATCGGCGTTTTGTACATTAGATGGTTGTAAATCGATAGGTGAAGGTGCGTTGTCCCACGCTTTTGGATGCCAAACACCATATTCGGATAAAAGGTGTTCATAGTTTTTTAATATGTCAGCGGGTGAGGCATCGCCAATAATGACACCATCATAGTTTAATAATATAACACGATCAATATGTTGCCATATATGTTCTACTTTATGTTCAACTATGATAACAGTTTGGTCTTGCCATAGGGCTTTAATCTTATTCCATAAGTCTTCCGTTGATGGTACATCTAACATCGCTGTTGGTTCATCTAAAAATAAAGTGTCGGCTTGTTGTAATAATGTTTCTGCAATAGCTAATTTTTGTTTCATACCACCACTTAAATTATTGATATATTGGTCTTTATTTACGTTTAAATCTACAGAGTCGAGTGCTGTTTCGATCATGGCATCCATTTTGTGTCGGGGTGTTTGTAAGTTTTCCAGGACAAAAGCGAGTTCTTCATATACTTTTGGCATACAGAACTGACTATCAGGCTCTTGAAAAATAACACCACAATCATGATCAATCTCTAATTTATCGTATTTCATAGGTAAATCAATAAGATTTGGTACGATACCACTTAAAACATTAAGTAGCGTGCTTTTACCTGAACCGGAAGGGCCGAGTATAAGCACTTTTTCTTTATCTTTAATATGAAGTGATAAATTGTCGAATATTTTCTTTTGTCCATTTGGATATTTAAGACGTAGATTTTCAGTGACTATCAACTTTTATGCTCCTTATAAATTGTCATAATCTTTTTGTGTTGCAGGTCTGAATAATTTAGTGACGCCAGTTTGATCTAATATTTTCACAATATAATAGGACAACAATCCAGCCACAACAATACCACTAATCAATCTAAATACGATATAAAGTGTTAAGTTCCAACCCGCAATTTCTCCTAAATAACCATAAGCAAAATCAAGGGGAAGTGTCGCAACAGATGCTAAAAATCCTGCTAACATAGCTACCATTGCCGAACGTGATTTGTATCTAAAAATAGCGAAAATAATTTCACATGCTAATCCTTGAAGTAACGCATAGACCATTGTGGGAATATCAAATCTGCCCATAACAATCGTTTCACCTGCACCTGCTGCAAATTCAGCTAAAATGGCAATACCAGCTTTTGGTATGATCAGGTATGCAACAATTGCGGCCATAAACCACGCACCGTATGTTAATTCTTCTAGATGAAGACCAGAAACCTGCACTGCTTTATATACTAAAGTCCAAATATTATAAACGATTGCAAAAACAACAGCTATAAGTACGGTTACTAAAATTTCTGATAGTTTTAAACCTTTTGACATAAATTCTCCTCCAATAAAAAAACGCACAACCCTCTAGAAGTTGCGCGTTAAATATAGGCATACGGATACCAAAAACATATCACGATACACTTTCCTACGCTAGTTTAATCTAGATCAGGTTCAAAGGGTTTGAGGGTATACCTCATCTCAGTCACAAAACACCCCTAGTGCGAATATTAATTTTTAATTTTAACTATAATGTATGACTTTTAATTAGTTATGTCAAGGTGTATTCACGTTGAAATTAATATTTATAACCTAAATCGTACAACATAACATAAGGTTAAATAGAGCGCATTAGTTTAAAAATTTGGTGATATGGCTGTGTGTGTTTGGTAGTTAAAAATTGTTTCGTTCAACGTTTGTAATAATAAAAGTAAATATTTAAGGTCAATTACATATCACGATAAATGATATGTGGTGTTTAACTTATGATGAAGTTTTTCTGTTGTTCAAATACATCTTTGCTAGGATGTTGTATGTTTTGACGCATAGGTAAGATGTTATGAGTGACTAGTAACTGGGATTATGTGGATCATAGATCATATCTTCAGTCAAACATGCACGGTAAAAAACGACATGATATCAAAAAAAGGACTAATCCAATTTTACACAGATTAGTCCATTTATGTTAAAAAGCAATACTCATTTAGAAATCAAAAGCGTGTATTTTAATCTAGAGTATCTTGAATATTTTTTTTCGTTTCTTCAGTACTCTCTTCAGCAGATTCTTTTTTATCTTTTAATTTATCTTCAGCTTCTTTTGCTTTTTCAGCTGCTTTTTTATTTAATTCTTCTTTACTCATAGTTAAACACTCCTTCAATATTCAAATTACTTATATTTTCAATATACCACTTCATTTGAAAACTAAACCATAAAGATTTAACGGTATGTATTTCTTTGAATTTGAAATATTTGTTTAATTGATTATGTTTGGTGGAAACTTGACTGTACAACTATTTTCTATCATACTATAGACTTATTTATTGATTTATTAAAGACAAGAACTAAATGTTAATATATAATAACTTTGAGGTGAATGGTATGTCTTTTTTAAAGAAACACGCTGAGATATTATATAGTTATATAATAGGCATCGTTTCGCTCTTCACAGGTCTCATCATTTTAATAAATTTATCTATGATCCATGATTTAAAGGACAAAGGTAAAATTGAATTACATATTCATAATGTTTGGGATTTTATAAATGCATTTTTTGCAGAAATCATAAGAGTTATGAGTAATTATATAGGGAATTTCCCAGTTATAAGTGCAGTGTTAATTATTTTATTTGGTATTGCAGTTATCCTACTTGGATTCACTCTATTAAGAACAACAAGATACGATTATGATGTTTCAATCTTCTTCTTAGTTATAGGAATACTGTTCTTCATTATAACACTTATTTTAATGACACAAGTTTATAGTTTTTTTGCCATCATTTTTATCATCCCATTTGTGATTCATATTGGGTATATTGTATATAAAGATGAATTAAATCCAAATCATAGAAAATATCATTATTTATTAATTATTTTCAGTTATGGCTTAAGCTATTTAATTACGCAAATCGTGTTATATGGAAGAATAGATAGTGACGAAATCATTCCAATTGATATTTTGAGTGTAAATTCATTCTTTTTATTGATGTGGCTATTAGGTCAAATGTCGATTTGGAACTTCTTGTTTTTAAGAAGGGCACTACCTTTAACAAAACAAGAATTAGGTGAAGAGGGACCTGAATTATCGAGAACAAGCAAAGGTACAGTTACAAACCAAACGAAAGAACATTTGAAAAGTTTACAAGATAAGACAACTGAGTTTACTCGAAAAACACGTAGAAGTGTTGATATTCAAAAATTAAGAGATAAAAAAGACAAATTTATCGAAAAATGGAAGAATATTATTGATATACAAGAGGATGATATACCAAATTGGATGAAAATACCAAAGTGGGTTAAATCAGCTTATGTAGAAATATTTTGTGGTGTTGTATTATTATTCTTTACAATCATAGAATTTAATAATAGAAACGCATTATTTGTTTCAGGTAATTGGGAAATTTCTCAAACACAATATGTGATTGAATGGATTACTTTATTATTATTGATGCTGATTATCATTGCTTATATATTAACGACATTAACAAACTACTTGAGAGATAAATTCTATTATCTGCAGTTATTTATGGTAAGTATATTATTTTTCAAATTGTTCACAGAATTTGTGAATATCATGGTTCATGGTCTTTTATTGTCTATTTTCATTACGCCTATATTGTTTGTGATGTTAATAGCAGTGATTGTATCATTCATTATTAAATTACGTGAACCTTCAAAAGATTAACAAGTAAATATATTTTTAAAAGAACTGGCCTTAGCTATATGCCAGTTCTTTTTTTGTTCATGATTGTAATGGCGCAAAGCACCTGATGATTTTAATGAAAAACGATACAATGTGTGAATTGAGAAAGCATTCAATTACATATAAATGATGTTACTATGATTATTGAGATGATAGAATAAGAAAGCATAAATTATAAAATTAGTAGAAAGGCTGACATATAATTATGAAAACTGCCACATTAAATAAAGGTAAAGAAACGAAATATCTAAATGGATACCCATTAATCGACGAAGATGATGTATTTGCGCATGACCATTTGAAAGAGGGCGATTTATTCTCATTAATCAATGATGAACAAAGCTATATTGCAACAGCATATGTCGGAAGACAACATAAAGGTCTTGGCTGGGTATTAAGTTATGACGAAAACGAAGTGATTAATACTCAATTCTTTGAGAGACTTTTTGAAATTGCTAAACAAGAAAGAGCATATTTTTATAACATTGAGGGTACCAATGCTTTTAGAATTTTTAATGGTGAAGGTGACGGTGTAGGTGGCCTGACAATTGATAACTATAACGGTCACTTTTTAATACAATGGTATTCTAAAGGTATTTATAAATATCGTTATCAAATTTTAAGTGCCTTAAAAAATACCTTTAAATATAATTCTTTATTTGAAAAAATGCGATTTAAAGATGCTCAGATAGCTGGTGGATTTGTTGATGGTGAGGCACCGGAATTTCCTATTGTAATCGAAGAAAATTTCACGTTTTATAATGTTGATTTAAATGATGGTCCTATGACAGGTATTTTCTTGGACCAAAAAGAAGTGCGTAAGAAATTACGAGACCACTTTGCCGAAGATAGATATTTGTTAAATGTGTTTAGTTATACTGGCGCTTTTTCAGTTATCTCAGCAGAAAAAGCCAAAGTGACGACTAGTGTTGATTTAGCTAATAGATCACGTACCTTAACAGAAGAAAATTTTGGTTTAAATGCAATTGATCCAAAAACACAATATATATTTGTAATGGATACCTTTGATTATTTTAATTACGCACGCCGTCATGATTTACTATATGACACAATTGTGATTGATCCACCTAGTTTTGCTAGAAATAAGAAAAAAACATTTTCAGTATTGAAAGATTACGATAAATTAATTTTAGGTGCTTTGGACGTACTTTCACCAGGTGGAACTTTATTATTGTGTACAAACAATAGTACATTTTCATTAAAAGCATTTAAGAAGATGATTAAAGACACTCTAAATAGTGCAGAAGTTGATTTTGAATTATCAGAAGTTATGGGATTACCAAAAGATTTTAAAACACATCCACATTACAAACCTTCAAAATATTTGAAAGCTATTTTTGTAAATATACAGTAATTTCTTTGAAATAGGGTAATCATTTTACAGTACTAGATTTTATCAAGGAGTGAATATCATGAGTTTTAAGAATAAAATAACTAATAACGTAACACAGAAAGTCGGAAATAAAGTTTTAAATATTGAAGATATAAAAAATAAAAGTACCATACCGACGACGAACATTGAATTGGATGAACGTCGTCAACGTGCCCAAGCTATAGTGAGAAAAAAATCAGTGTTATCTTCGAGTGTGAGTATTGTACCAATACCAGGTCTTGACTTTGGTGTAGATATCAAGCTAATGAGAGATATCATTGAAGATGTTAATAAAATTTATGGCTTAGATCACAAACAAGTTAATTCGATGAGAGAAGATGTAAAAGAACGTATTTTTACAGCAGCTGCAATACAAGGCAGTCAATTTGTCGGTAGAAAAGTATCTAATGCCATATTAAAAGTGGTTATCAGAGACGTTGCAAAACGTATGGCTGCAAAACAGACGAAATGGTTCCCACTTGTAGGTCAAGCCATCTCAGCTTCTATCAGCTATTACTTTATGAAAAAAATCGGCGATGACCATATTGAAAAATGTGAAAAGGTTGCTAAATCTTTAATGGAATAGTGGAGCGTTTTCATAAAAAGAAACAATATTCAATGAATATTGTCATATCATGGGTGCAACGAATTGAATTTATATGTATAATTTGGTAATGTTATTATATAAAACTATGCTAGGTTTTATAATAAACTAACGATTCTAACTATACGAAGGAGACATCATATTATGGAACAAAAATCATATGTAATTATTGACGAAACAGGTATTCATGCACGTCCAGCTACAATGCTTGTTCAAACTGCATCAAAGTTTGATTCAGATATTCAATTAGAATATAACGGTAAAAAAGTTAACTTGAAATCAATCATGGGTGTTATGAGCTTAGGCGTAGGTAAAGATGCTGAAATTACAATCTATGCTGACGGTAGTGATGAAACAGATGCAATGGAAGCGATTACTGATATCTTATCAAAAGAAGGATTAACTAAATAATATGACTAATTATATTAATGGCATTGCTGCTTCAGATGGCGTAGCAATTGCTAAAGCATATTTATTAGTTGAACCTGATCTTTCATACGATAGTGAAAAGATTCAAGATGTCGACGCAGAAATTGCTAAGTTTCAAAATGCTATTGAAACATCTAAAGTTGAATTAACAAAAATCAGAAATAATGCCGAAAAAAATCTCGGCGCTGATAAAGCTGCTATTTTTGATGCACATTTATTAGTCTTGGATGATCCAGAGTTAATTCAACCGATTGAAGACAAAATTAAAAATGAACAAGTTAACGCACCAACTGCGCTTTCTGATGTGACTGGACAATTCATTACTATTTTTGAAGCAATGGATAATGAATACATGAAAGAGCGTGCTGCAGATATTCGCGATGTGTCGAAACGAGTTTTAGCACATATATTAGGTGTGGAGTTACCTAATCCTAGTATGATTGATGAAAGCGTTGTTATTATAGGTAATGATTTAACGCCTTCAGATACTGTTCAATTAAACAAGGAATTTGTACAAGGTTTTGTTACAAATATTGGAGGCAGAACTTCTCACTCAGCAATTATGAGTCGCTCACTTGAAATTGCTGCAGTAGTAGGTACGAAATCAATAACGGAAGAAGTTAAACAAGGTGACATGATTATTGTTGATGGTTTGACTGGTGAAGTGATAATTGATCCTACAGAAGACGAAGTCATTGCATACCAAAACAAACGCGAACGTTTCTTTGAAGATAAGAAAGAGCTTCAAAAATTACGCGATGAAGAAACAACAACTATTGACGGTGTTCATGCTGAACTTGCTGCTAATATCGGTACACCAAATGATTTAAAAGGTGTAATTGAAAATGGTGCTGAAGGTGTCGGATTATATCGTACTGAATTTTTATATATGGGTAGAGACGAAATGCCAACTGAAGACGAACAGTTTGAAGCTTATAAAAAAGTGCTTGAAACAATGGAAGATAAACGTGTTGTTGTTCGTACTTTAGATATAGGTGGAGATAAGGAACTACCATATTTAAATTTACCAGAAGAAATGAACCCGTTCTTAGGCTATCGTGCAATTCGTTTATGTCTAGATCAACCTGAGATTTTCAGACCACAATTGCGTGCCTTATTACGTGCGTCAGTTTATGGGAAATTAAATATTATGTTCCCAATGGTAGCGACAATCAAAGAATTCCGTGATGCTAAAGCATTATTATTAGAAGAAAAAGAAAATTTAACAAGTGAAGGTATTGAAGTATCTGATGATATAGAAGTTGGTATCATGGTAGAAATACCTTCAACAGCTGCATTAGCAGATGTTTTTGCTAAAGAAGTAGATTTCTTCAGTATTGGAACGAATGATTTAATTCAATATACAATGGCTGCAGATCGTATGTCAGAGCGAGTGTCATACTTGTATCAACCATACAATCCAGCAATTTTACGTTTAGTGCAACAAGTGATTAATGCTTCTCATAATGAAGGCAAATGGACTGGAATGTGTGGAGAAATGGCCGGAGATGAAACTGCTATTCCATTACTATTAGGTTTAGGATTAGATGAATTCTCTATGAGTGCTACATCAATTCTTAAAGCACGCCGTCAAATTAAAGGGTTAAGTAAAAATGAAATGGAAGAATTGGCACAAAAAGCAATTAACTGTGCTACTTCTGAAGAAGTACAAGACTTAGTAAGTAATTATACGAAATAAAAAAGATTGGGACACAAATCCCAGAAAAATAGCACTCAGATGATTTAAATCAATTCATCTGAGTGCTTCTTTTTATTCAATGCTTCGTTTTGTTGGCTCGCTTTCTTAGGGGACAGCTTCAGCCTATAGTCTTCAGCTTGTCCTATTCCCACAAGAGTCTCGCCGAAATACGTCGCATCCATATGTGATTTTACATTCAAATACTTAAAAAATTAGGTCATCATGTATAATCTAATAAACACTATTGAACTATATTAACGAGGTGCCTCATGTATAAAGATTATAATGTGACTCAACTTACACTACCAATGGAACTTCAATTCTTATTCCCACAAATGATATGTCATGACATGTTAATGAAATTGTTGAAATGATTTTTAATGAAAAAGGCAATTTCTATATTATCCAATAGATATTGTCTTTTTCACTTGTTCAAGAACTTTATGTCCTAGACGCTTTTTATAGTTATATTGAAATTTATTTGAATGGTATGGAAATGTATGCGAAGTTGAGTAGTTTTGGAGAATTCACAACTCACTAAATTGTTTATTACAGTTGAAATTAGGTTATGGTTAGTTAACCCGTTTAAAATGATGCATTAGCCTTATTTCAGTTGATTTAGTTAATGTGTTTGTATTTGAGAGGTTTAATGTGTTGTTTCAATATTTAAGGTTTGGTTAATTTTTTCCATATCAACTTGGTACATCGGTTCACCATTCAATAATATAAAAGGTGTTGCAAAAGCATCATAATCAATCATTTCATTTCGATATTGCTGATTAGCGATGTTTTTTTCTATATATTTAAAGCCTTTATCAGTTAAATAGTTTTTAATAAAGGTACAAGGAGGGCAGTCATTCTGTGTGTAAATGATGATATCAGTCATTCAACATCAATCCTTTCTACAAAGTCGTTTTCTATAATAGTAAGTGACTTTTAATTAAAATTCAAGTTATAAAATTGCATGTAATTGGTCATTAATTTGTCACTTAATTCTGAGTTTAACTAATTTTAAAACATAGCCATTGGGTTTATAATGAATGGACGTTGTGATTTTTGTCACAAATAAATTAAAAAGGTGATATTATGGATTCAGTTGAATTAGCTCGTTTTCTAACTGCAATGACACTCGCAGTGCATATCATATTTGCAACAATTGGTGTAGGTGTCCCATTGATGTTTGCAGTTGCTGAGTTTTTAGGGATTAAAAAGA
The DNA here is from genome assembly GCF_017891615.1 of Staphylococcus sp. GDY8P198P. Lineage (NCBI taxonomy): Bacteria > Bacillati > Bacillota > Bacilli > Caryophanales > Staphylococcaceae > Staphylococcus > Staphylococcus sp. GDY8P198P. The sequence continues at coordinate 238,808 of NZ_JAESJQ010000007.1, read as the reverse complement.
ATGATCCTCATTATATAACATTAGCCAAAAGATGGTCTAAAGGTTATACAATTACTGTGGCAGTTGGGGTTGTAACAGGTACGATTATAGGATTACAACTGTCATTATTATGGCCAACGTTTATGCAAATGGGCGGCCATGTGATTGCATTACCGTTGTTTATGGAAACATTTGCGTTTTTCTTTGAAGCAATTTTCTTAAGTATATATTTATACACTTGGGATAGATTTAAGAGTAAATGGACACATTTCTTAATTAGTATACCAGTGATTATTGGAGGTTCTTTCTCTGCCTTCTTTATTACGGCTGTCAATTCATTTATGAATACACCAGCTGGTTTTGATATTAAGAATGGTAAAATGATAAATGTTGAACCTTGGGTAGCAATGTTTAACGATTCATTTTTAATAAGATCTTTTCACGTTGTAACGACTGCTTTTATGACGATGGCTTTTGTACTAGCTGCCATTGCTGCTTTCAAGTTAGTGAAAAATAAGTTTAAAAAAGATGCAGAATATCATAAAAAAGCATTGAAATTAACAATGATTCTTGGCATTATCTTTACTTTAGGTTCAATGTTAGCAGGAGATTTATCTGCAAAATTTTTACATCAAGAACAACCAGAAAAATTAGCTGCGTATGAGTGGCATTTTGATACGGAATCCAATGCCGATTTAGTACTTTTTGGTTCTTTAAATGAAGAGACACAAGAAGTAACTGGAGCAATTAAAATTCCGAGTCTACTTAGTTTCTTGGCTGACAACAATGTCAATACTAAAGTGAAAGGGTTGGATGAATTTCCAAAAGAATTGCATCCTCCAATGATAGTACATTATTACTTTGACTTAATGGTGTCAATGGGTGTCTTCTGTTTAATTGTTTCAGCTGCATTTGTACTAACATTATGCTTTAAAAAATTACGGAAATTCACTTATTCAAAACCAATGCTATACGGTGCTTTATTAACAGGACCTGCAGCGATGTTAGCGATAGAGTTTGGTTGGTTCTTAACGGAACAAGGGCGTCAACCTTGGATTGTACGTGGATATCTAAAAGTGGCTGAAGCGGCTACTCAAGCAGGTGGCTTAACACTCGTAACAATATTATTTGGTATATTATATTTAATATTAATTGTTACCTCTTCTTATGTATTAATAAGAATGTTTAAGGATAAACCAGCATATGAAGAATTTGAAGTAACTTCATCGGAAAGAGGTGATGCATGATGGTATTTGCATATATAGGTATCACGGTACTATGGATATTCTTATTTTGTTATATTATTGTTGCATCAATTGATTTTGGTGCTGGTTTCTTTACGCTACACGCTAAAATAACAAAACAAGATAAAAAAATTAATCACTTGATTGCACGTTACCTTAATCCAGTTTGGGAAGTGACGAATGTTTTCTTCGTATTCTTTTTCGTAGGAATGGTTGGTTTTTTCCCAGATACAGCTAAATATTTCGGTACAGTATTGCTTTTACCAGCATCTATTGCGTTGATATTGTTGTCCATTAGAGGTGGCTTTTATGCCTTTGAAAACTATGGACCAGATACAAAACTACCGTGGCTTGTACTATATGGTTTAGCAGGTTTATTCATACCTGCAGCCTTAGCCACTACTTTAACGATTTCTGAAGGTGGTTATATTACTGGCTCAAGTAACCATTTAGATTTAAATTGGTTTGAATTATTGTTAAGTCCATATTCATGGTCAGTAGTATTTCTTGCAATTATATCCGTACTTTATATTTCGTCTGGATTTTTAACTTATTATGCTTCTAAAGCAAATGATAAACCTGCTTATGGTTTATTAAGATACTGGTTCTTATTTTGGGGACCGCCAATGATTGCTATTTCATTATTTGTATTTCTATCATTAAGATTGCAAAATGAGACGCATTTCTATACAGCAGTATTTGATTATTGGTGGATGTTTGTACTCAGCTTACTATGTTTTGCTGGTGCAATGTTACTCACATTGATGAAAAAGTGGCACGGTTTTGCATTTATCTTAGTAATTTTACAAATGGCTTTTGCGTTCTTCGGCTACGGTGCAAGTAAATTACCATATATTTTATATCCATATATTCGCATAGATGAACATGTTGTTAATAGTGGTATGGCTATTGCTTTAATCATCGCGTTTATTTTAGGTTTACTTTTATTAATTCCATCGCTAATATTATTATTGAGATTATTTGTTTTTGATAAAAAATATGTTGAAGGTAAAAAGTAGACAAATATACTTAAATACAGTAGTAATGTTTATTGTTTAAACTACTAATATTTGATATATTTCAATTATCTTATTTTTGGAGGACGCATATGGATAAAGAATATGTGGTTATAGGTTTAGGTCGTTTTGGTGGTAGTATTGTTAGAGAATTAAATGCCTTAGATATGGATGTCATGGCGATTGATATGGATGAAGCACGTGTGAATGAATATAGTGATATTGCCACACATGCTGTAATTGCTGACACAACTGATGAAGCAGTGATGAAAAGTTTAGGCATTAGAAATTTTGATCACGTTATTGTTGCAATAGGCGAAAATATTCAATCTAGTACGTTAACGACTTTAATTTTAAAAGAGTTGGGCGTTAAGAAAGTAACGGCTAAGGCTCAAAATGATTATCATGCTAAAATTTTAAATAAAATTGGTGCAGATACTGTTGTTCATCCTGAAAGAGATATGGGCAGAAGAATTGCACATAATGTAGCTAGTGCTAGTGTTTTAGATTATTTAGAATTAGCAGATGAACATTCAATAGTAGAAATTAAAGTTAGTGAAAAGATGGCAGGCCAAACAATAATAGAATTAGATATTAGAGCTCAATATGGTATAAGTATTATCGCTATTAAAAGAGGCAGAGATATTATCGTATCTCCAGATCCAAACATAAATATTGAAATTGGAGATATTTTAATTATGATTGGTCATGACAATGACTTAAACCGATTTGAAAAAAAGGTAGTTAGATAAATAATAATATATAAATTAAAGAAGGGGTAGGGACAAATCAATGGTGCCCAAACCCTTCTTTTTTAATTATTAACTGATTTTGTTAACTGGTGATCGCGATGTGAATTATGTATGTGAGATACTGTAGAGGTATACTATATCCTCATCCACAGGCAAAACAATACGTTCAAAATAGCAAGTATTTTAATATAAAAAGCACTCATCCATAGCAAATGGATGAGTGCTTTATTTTGAAAAGTTGATTATATTTTTGGTTATGATTACGATTCTGATGATTGATCCGATTGATTATCATCTTTTTTTGGTTTCTGAGTTGTGTTTTTATTATCTTTATTGTTAGAAACTTTTGTGTTTTTGTTTTGAGATTTAGTATTGTGTTTTTTAGTACTGTCTTTTTTTTGATTTGGTTTATTTTGTGGCTTTTTATTTTGAGAAGGTGCATCACCTTCATTTACTTTCATTATCACTGGTAAAATCATTGGCTTACGTGCTGTTTTCTCGAATAAATATGGTTGTAGCGTTTCAATGATTGATGATTTAATTTGATGCCATTGTATTTCTGGATTTTGGTTCAGTTTAGAAATAACATCTGTTTTGATTTTTCTTTGGGCATCATAAATTAATTGACCAGATTCACGCATGTAAACAAAACCACGAGAAATAATGTCAGGGCCTGAAAGTAGTTTGTTTGTTTTAAAGTCTATACTAACGACGACGATGACTAAACCTTCTTCAGACAATAATTTTCTATCTCGAATAACTACATTTCCGATATCTCCAATACCGCTACCATCGACTAGCACATTGCCAGATGGTATTCTTCCAGCTTTTCTAGCTGAATTATGAGTTAAAGCTAAGACGTCACCGATATCAAAGATAAACACGTTGTCTGGTTCTACGCCACATTCAATTCCTGATTGACCGTGTGCTTTTAACATACGATATTCGCCATGAATAGGCAGGAAGAATTTTGGACGTAGTAAGCGTAACATCAATTGTTGATCGCCTTTAGATCCGTGTCCAGATGTGTGAATGTTTGAAACCTTATTGTGTATTACTTCAGCACCAGCGCGATATAATGAATTTATGGTGCGGTTGATACTTTTAGTATTACCTGGAATAGGGGAAGAACTAAATACTACAGTATCTTCTGGAATGATTTTTATTTGTTTGTGTGTACCGTTAGCAATTCTTGATAAAGCTGCCATTGGTTCACCTTGTGAACCTGTACATAAAATGAGTAACTCATGTTTAGGAACACTATTAATTTTGTTTGGTTCTATAAAAGTTTCAGGTGGTGCTTTTATATAACCGAGTTCCATACCAATTTTAATATTGTTTTCCATTGAACGACCAAAAGTTACAATTTTACGGTTGTGTTTAATTGCAGCTTCGACTGCTTGCTGAACACGATAGATATTAGAAGCAAAAGTTGCAAAGATAATTCTACCACTACAATTACGGAATATCTTTTCAACATTTTGACCCACTTCACGTTCACTTAATGTAAAATCAGGAACTAGTGAGTTAGTAGAGTCTGAAAGTAAACAAAGTACACCTTCTTCTCCGAGTTTCGCCATTTTCGCTATATTTGCTGGTTCACCAACTGGCGTAAAATCAAATTTGAAATCTCCAGTGTGAACAATATTACCTTCTGGTGTATTAACAATAACACCATATGATTCTGGAATACTATGTGTTGTTAAATAGAAAGAAACTTCGAAATGTTTAGATTTGATAACGGAACTTTCTTCAATTTCAATAAGTTTTGTTGTTCTTAACAAGTGATGTTCTTCCAACTTATTTCTGATTAAACCTAAAGCTAATGGTCCACCATATATAGGCACGTTTATTTGTTTTAATAGGTAGGGCACACCACCTATATGGTCTTCGTGGCCGTGTGTTATAAACAGACCAACTATTTTGTCTTGGTTCTGTTCTAAATAAGTAATGTCAGGAATCACGTAATCAATACCTAATAAGTTATCATCAGGGAATTTGATACCTGCATCTATAATTACGATTTCATCCTGATATTCTACGGCATAAGTGTTTTTTCCGATTTCACCTAAGCCACCAAGGGCATAAACCGCAACTTCATTTTTATGAATTTGTTTCATTACTCAGCTTGCTCCACATTAAAGTGATCGGATTGTTTTTCATATTCTAAATGTGCGCCCTCAAGTTTAGTAATAAACTCGATATTGTAATTACGGTCTTTCAAATATCTTCTTACTTGTTCTTCTGATTGAGCTTCAACATAAATAGTTTGTGTGTGTTCTCTAACAACTACTTCTTCTTTGTTATGTTGAAAAAATACTTTAAATACTGCCATTATATCTATTTCCTCCTAAATTTTGGTTAAATTATTTATATAAACCCTGAAATGTATATTATTTTGTGAGCTTCTTAATTTTAAATAAAATGATATTTACTAAAAGTGTATTGAAACTACGTTTTATATAAAGAGAACATACGAGCATTTGCCCAGTATGTTTCTAGGGTCATTTTAAATTCGTTCGTATAGAAAAATACAAATAGAAAGCATTTGTATGTTTTCAGTTATTTCTCATTTTACATGATGTAGTAGAATAAATAAAGCAGTTTTATTTTCTGCTTATACTTAATATGTAGAAAAAAGTGATTCACTATATATAAGGTATTTAACTTAGTAAATTTAAACAAATCATTTTGAAATATTAAATGAATTATCAAATAGCTTGAGTCGATAATAAAAATTAATTATGATTAAAAGGAAATATAATAATTAATAATATAAAGTGAAAAAGTAATAGAGATGAAATGAAGGTGGTTGCTATGGATAAAGTGGAGCGTATTGTTGAAGATATTAAAAATGAAAAACAACGAACTGATAAGGTCTTTCAAGATATCACATTTGAAATACGTGCGGAACAAGTTATCATGTTTTTCAATTACAATGAAATCATTGATACTGTGAATGAAGATCAAAATTATGTAAAGCACAATCATGATCCGGTATTTATTGATATTCAAGAATTAAATGCTTTGAAGAAAGAATTACAAGAATTGAACATCATGTACCATGAAAGAAGAGACGATTTTATGTAAAAAGAACTGTTAGTAAACGTGTGCAATTGCCACATCTACTAACAGTTCTTTTTTTATACTTCTACTGCATCTTCATGAGGTTGCAGTGGATGTTCTGAATCTATGTGATCATAAAACATGATGCCATTAATATGGTCTATTTCATGTTGAACTACAACAGCTGGATAACCTTTTAAACGTAATTTAACATCATTACCATCTATATCTTTCGCTTTAACTGTAACTCTATATTTACGGTGTACTAGTCCTGGTACATTTTCGTCTACACTTAAGCAACCCTCACCAGTAGGTAGATAGGCTTCTTGAATGCTATGACTCATAATTTTAGGATTTACTAACATCAAGTCATAACTTTTACCTTCTCCATCATCTGGTAAATAGACGGCAATCATTTTTTTAGAAATATTGATTTGTGGCGCTGCAAGTCCAACGCCAGAACGAAGACCATATTTATTAGCAGTTTCTTCATCTTGACTATTTATTAAAAATGCTCTCATAGATTTTAATGTCTCTCTATCTTCATCTGATAATGGGACTTCGACATCTTTAGCTTTTTCACGTAGTGTTGGATGTCCATCTCTAATTATATCTTTCATTGTTAACATTTGTTCATACACCTTCCTTAATATAAAATATACCAAAGATTACCAAATAAAATACAGTAATAAATTTGATTTATTAAAATTTATTATATAATATAGCACACGAAAAAGGAGGATTTCTCAAAATGAAATTTAAATATGGTATTGGTGCCATACTAGCTTCCACAGTACTTATAGCTGGATGTACAACTGATAAAGGTGAAATAAAAGATTATAATGAAAAAATACAACAAGCATTCGATGAAGAAAAGCCTGTTTCATCAGTAGGCAAAAAACTTAATGAACTAGAGCAAAAGAAACAAAAGCTAGTGAAAAAAATCAATGGGAAAGACCAACAAGAAGCCAAACAAACTTCTGAAAAAATTGTAGATAATGTTGAAGAAAGACAAAAAGAATTTAAAAAAGAAGAAAATGCGTTAGATAATTCAGAAAAAGAATTTAAAAAAGCACAAAAACATTTAGATAATATTAGTGATGAAGATAAGAAAAAAGAAGTGAAAGAATTAAATGATGCTTTAAAAGATAAATATAAAGCACATGATAACTATGCAAATGCATACAAGAATATTATGAACAAAGAAAAAGATTTATTTGAATATGGAACTCGTGATCAAGCTAACCAAGAAGAAATGAATAAAAAGACAGAAGCTGTATCCAAATCATATAAAACTATGGACAAATCTTTTAATAAATACAAAGATGCAATGGAAAAAGTAAATAAAGAAAAACAAGATGTAGATAATTTAAACTAACTTAAAATGCTATTAATTTGAAATTTAAGGTAAATAACTATAGCATATTAAATGAGGACGCTTACATTCTTTTGGGAGTGGACACTTTGAACCTTGTAAAAAAGATAGTACAGCATGTTTGAAAATAGTGATACAGTTTTAAAACTGTACCTATTTACTGTATTACAGAACTTTTCATATTTGTTTAACAGTGAAACAGTTTTGTGATACAATGTTAAAGGATAAAATGAATTTCTATTATACGGGAAAGGTATGGTGAATTGAATGGCTCCGAAATTGAAAGCCCAATTCGATGCAGAGAAAGTATTGAAAGATACTGAATCTCAATTTGAAATGATCCAAATTTTGGATGAAGACGGTAATATCGTTAATAAAGATCTAGTACCTGATTTATCAGACGAGCAATTAGTAGAATTAATGGAAAGAATGGTTTGGACACGTATTCTTGATCAACGTTCTATTTCACTAAATAGACAAGGGAGATTAGGATTCTATGCACCTACTGCTGGTCAAGAAGCTTCACAATTAGCTTCTCAATATGCATTAGAACAAGAAGACTTTATTCTTCCTGGTTATCGTGATGTTCCACAATTAATTTGGCAAGGTCTGCCATTAACTGAAGCATTTTTATTCTCTAGAGGTCACTTTAAAGGAAATAGAATGCCTGAAGGTGTTAATGCACTAAGCCCACAAATTATTATCGGCGCACAATACGTACAAACAGCTGGTGTTGCACTTGGACTTAAAAAACGTGGGAAACAAGCTGTAGCAATCACATATACTGGTGATGGTGGTTCTTCACAAGGTGATTTCTATGAAGGTATTAACTTCGCTTCAGCTTACAAGGCGCCAGCAATTTTTGTAATTCAAAATAATAACTATGCGATTTCTACACCACGTAGTAAACAAACAGCTGCTGAAACTTTAGCTCAAAAAGCTATCTCAGTAGGTATTCCTGGTATACAAGTAGATGGAATGGATGCACTTGCAGTATATCAAGCGACTAAAGAAGCGCGTGATCGTGCTGTAAACGGTGAAGGTCCAACACTTATTGAAACAATCACTTATCGTTACGGTCCACATACAATGGCTGGAGACGATCCAACGAAATACAGAACTTCAGACGAAGATTCTGAATGGGAGAAAAAAGATCCATTAGTTCGTTTCAGAAAACATCTTGAAAATAAAGGTCTATGGACTGAAGAGAAAGAAAACGAAGTAATCGATCGTGCGAAAGCTGAAATTAAAACTGCTATTAAAGAAGCGGATAATACAGAAAAACAAAAAGTTACAGACTTAATGGAAAATATGTATGAAGAAATGCCTCAACATTTAGCAGAACAATATGAAATCTATAAAGAGAAGGAGTCGAAGTAACCGATGGCACAAATGACAATGGTTCAAGCGATTAATAATGCGCTTAAAACCGAATTACAAAATGATGAAAATGTCTTACTTTTCGGTGAAGACGTCGGTGTTAACGGTGGTGTATTCCGTGTAACTGAAGGATTACAAAAAGAATTCGGTGAAGACCGAGTATTTGATACACCTTTAGCAGAATCTGGAATTGGTGGCTTAGCTCTAGGCTTAACTACACAAGGTTACCGTCCAGTTATGGAAATCCAATTCTTAGGATTCGTATTTGAAGTATTTGACTCTGTTGCAGGTCAAATTGCGCGTACACGTTTCCGTTCTGGTAACTCAAAACAAGCACCAGTAACTATCCGCGCCCCATTTGGTGGTGGTGTACACACACCTGAATTACACGCAGATAATTTAGAAGGTATCTTAGCTCAATCACCAGGATTGAATGTAGTCATCCCATCTAGTCCTTATGATGCAAAAGGATTATTAATTTCTGCAATTAGAAGTAACGACCCAGTTGTATATTTAGAGCACATGAAATTGTATCGTTCTTTCCGTGAAGAAGTGCCTGATGAAGAGTATACAATTGAAATCGGCAAAGCGAGTGTCAAACAAGAAGGTAATGATATTACATTAATCGCTTATGGTGCCATGGTACAAGAATCATTAAAAGCTGCTGAAGAATTAGAAAAAGATGGTCATTCAGTGGAAGTTATTGATTTACGTACGGTACAACCAATCGACTTAGAAACGTTAGTTGCTTCAGTAGAAAAAACTGGACGTGCAGTCGTAGTTCAAGAAGCACAACGTCAAGCTGGTGTTGGAGCTACAGTTGCTTCAGAATTAGCAGAGCGCGCAATTCTGTCATTAGAAGCACCAATTGCTCGTGTAGCTGCTGCTGATACCGTTTATCCGTTTACTCAAGCTGAAAATGTTTGGTTACCAAACAAAAACGATATCGTTGAAAAAGCAAAAGCAACATTAGAATTCTAATAAATATTAATAAGTTTGGGATAGCTTTTAAAATGTTATCCCAACTTCATTGATTAATAATAAAACAGCATGAGATTGCGAATCATAAGTTTCGTTCTCATTTTCTAATTTTTGACTAAATATGAATTTTTAGGAGGATAATAACGTGGCATTTGAATTTAAATTACCCGATATTGGTGAAGGTATCCACGAAGGTGAAATTGTAAAATGGTTTGTTAAAGCTGGAGATACTATCGAAGAAGATGATGTTTTAGCTGAAGTCCAAAATGACAAATCTGTAGTAGAAATTCCATCACCTGTGTCAGGTACAGTGGAAGAAGTACTTGTAGATGAAGGTACAGTTGCTGTTGTCGGAGATACAATTGTTAAAATTGACGCGCCTGATGCAGAAGATATGGAATTTAAAGGTAGCGATAGCAGTGAATCTACAGATGAAGCTGAAGCAGAACCTGCTAAAGAAGAAAGTTCTGAAGCAGCGGCAACTACACAATCATCAGCTGATGAAGATGTAGATGAAAATAAACGTGTTAAAGCTATGCCTTCAGTGCGTAAATATGCACGTGAAAATGGCGTGAACATTAAAGCAGTTGTAGCTTCAGGTAAAAATGGACGTACAACTAAAGAAGATATTGATGCATACTTAAATGGAGATACAAGTGCAGCTTCAACTGAAAGTGCAAGTGAAACTGCAGAAGAAACTTCTGCGAGAACAGCACAATCAGCGCCAGTTTCTAGTGAAGGTGAATTCCCAGAAACAACAGAAAAAATCCCTGCTATGCGTAAAGCAATCGCAAAAGCAATGGTTAATTCTAAACACACTGCACCTCACGTAACTTTAATGGATGAAATTGATGTTCAAGAATTATGGGATCATCGTAAAAAATTCAAAGAAGTTGCGGCTGAGCAAGGTACTAAATTAACATTCCTACCTTATGTAGTGAAAGCTCTTGTTTCTGCACTTAAGAAATATCCAGCACTAAACACAGAATTTAATGAAGAAGCTGGAGAAATTGTACACAAACATTATTGGAATATTGGTATTGCAGCTGATACAGACAGAGGTTTATTAGTACCTGTTGTCAAACATGCTGACCGTAAATCTATGTTCCAAATTTCAGATGAAATTAATGAATTAGCTGTAAAAGCACGCGATGGCAAATTAACTTCAGATGAAATGAAAGGTGCTACTTGTACTATTAGTAATATTGGATCAGCAGGTGGACAATGGTTCACACCAGTTATAAATCACCCAGAAGTAGCTATCTTAGGTATTGGTCGTATCGCTCAAAAACCTATCGTTAAAGACGGAGAAATTGTAGCTGCACCAGTATTATCATTATCATTAAGCTTTGACCATAGACAAATCGATGGTGCTACTGGACAAAATGCAATGAACCATATCAAGCGTTTATTAAATAATCCAGAATTATTATTAATGGAGGGGTAAAACATGGTAGTTGGAGATTTCCCAATTGAAACAGATACTATTGTAATCGGAGCAGGACCTGGAGGATATGTTGCAGCAATTCGTGCAGCACAATTAGGTCAAAAAGTAACAATCGTTGAAAAAGGTGAATTAGGCGGTGTATGTCTTAACGTTGGATGTATTCCATCAAAAGCATTATTACACGCATCTCACCGTTATGATGAAACTAAAAACTCTGAAAATTTAGGTGTTATTGCTGAAAGTGTTTCACTTAAATTTGACAAAGTTCAAGAATTCAAACAATCAGTTGTTAAGAAATTAACAGGTGGTGTTGAAGGATTATTAAAAGGAAATAAAGTAGAAATCGTTAAAGGTGAAGCTTATTTCGTAGATAACAATAGTTTACGTGTTATGGACGAGAAGAGTGCTCAAACTTATAACTTCAAACATGCAATCATTGCAACTGGTTCAAGACCAATTGAAATTCCTAATTTCGAATTCGGTAACCGTGTTATTGATTCAACTGGTGCTTTAAATTTACAAGAAGTTCCTGGTAAATTAGTAGTAGTTGGTGGCGGTTATATCGGTTCAGAACTAGGTACTGCATTTGCAAACTTTGGTTCAGAAGTTACGATTTTAGAAGGTGCTAAAGATATCTTAGGCGGCTTCGAAAAACAAATGACACAACCTGTTAAAAAAGGCATGAAAGAAAAAGGCGTTGAAATTGTTACTGAAGCAATGGCTAAATCTGCTGAAGAAACAGATAACGGTGTTAAAGTAACTTATGAAGTTAAAGGTGAAGAACAAACGATTGATGCTGATTATGTATTAGTTACTGTTGGTCGTCGTCCAAACACTGATGAATTGGGCTTAGAAGAATTAGGTCTTAAATTCGCAGATCGTGGATTATTAGAAGTAGACAAACAAAGCCGTACTTCTATCGACAACATTTTTGCAATTGGTGATATCGTTCCTGGGCTACCATTAGCTCATAAAGCGAGCTATGAAGCAAAAGTAGCTGCTGAGGTTATTTCTGGAGAAGCATCAGAAGTGGATTACATTGGTATGCCTGCTGTATGTTTCACAGAACCAGAACTAGCACAAGTAGGTTACACTGAAGCGCAAGCGAAAGAAGAAGGATTAGAAGTTACAGCTTCTAAATTCCCTTACGCAGCAAACGGTCGTGCATTATCATTAGATGACACAACTGGTTTCGTTAAATTGTTAACACTTAAAGAAGATAATACACTAGTTGGTGCACAAGTAGTTGGTACTGGTGCTTCTGACATTATCTCTGAATTAGGCTTAGCAATAGAAGCTGGTATGAATGCTGAAGATTTAGCATTAACTGTACATGCTCACCCAACATTAGGTGAAATGTCTATGGAAGCTGCTGAAAAAGCTTTAGGATTACCAATTCATACAATGTAATAAATTAATAAGTATAAATAGTTACACTTTAGATGTTTTATCTTAAATGGTTATGGAAGTAATGAACGATATTACTGTTCTAGTGTTTTCAAATCATTGTATAAATGTTTAAAGCTTACAACAAATATATAGGGGCGGGAATAAGGAATCAATTTATTATATTTTGATTTCTGTCCCGCTCTTTTTTTACATCTTTTAAAATTTTGGTAACTATTTGTTAATTAAAGGGAGGATAAGTATATGGAATATTCATATCCGATTGATCTTGAATGGACAAATGAAGAAATGATGCAAGTGGTTGCTTTTTTTAATGCTATTGAAAAATACTATGAATCAAAAGTTGAAGGTAAAGTACTGTTAGAACGTTACAATCAATTTAAAAAAATAGTTCCAGGTAAAGCTCAAGAAAAGCAAATATTTAAAGAATTTGAAAAACAAAGCGGCTACAATAGTTACAAAGTAGTAAAATCAGTCAAAGATGCGTCAAATCAAAAATATTTTAGTTCAAAACAAATTTAACTATTGTCATCTTAGCTATATTTTGATATTTTTATTAAGCACTAAACAAAATGTTTGATAAAAGTAAACAAAATATAGTTTTTTTGTATAAATAATGCTCACGTTTTGGTTAACTATTGTTCCTTTAATGTGCAAAATAAGAAATTATAAAATAAGGTGACAGAATGAAGATTGGAAAAAAATTAAAGAATCTTAGAAATATTAAGCAACTCACTCAAGGTGAGCTGGCAGAGCGTACAAATTTATCTAAAGGATATGTTTCTCAAATTGAAAGTGAACATGCCTCGCCAAGCATGGAAACTTTTTTTAATATTTTAGAAGTATTAGGTACTACCCCTCGTGAATTTTTTTACGATTCAGCAAATACTAAGGTGTTATATAAGAAAAATGAACAAATTCATTATGATGAATCTGATAAAGGATATTTACTAAACTGGCCAATCACACAATCGAATAACTTTGAAATGGAACCATTAATACTTACTTTAAAACCTAATGCGTCATATAAAAGTTTTGATCCATCAGATTCCGATACATTTATATATTGTCTACAAGGTGAAGTTTCGCTTTTATTAGGAAGTGATTATTATCACGCTGAAGAAGGGGATGCGTTATATTTTAAAGCAAACCAAATACATAGATTAAAGAACCTTACGTCACAGGATGTGAAAGTTCTGGTTGTTGCTACAGCATCATATTTATAGGAGGACAATACATGAACCCTTTATTGACATTCCAATCAGTAAGTAAAGCTTATGATGGAACACAAATATTAGATAATATAGATTTGAATATTGAGTCTGGACATTTTTACACATTATTAGGCCCTTCTGGTTGTGGGAAAACTACAATTCTGAAATTGATTGCAGGCTTTGAACAAGTTGATCATGGACAAATCGTTTATCAAGGAAAATCGATTAATCAAGTTCCTGCTAATAAGAGAAAAGTAAATACTGTTTTTCAAGATTATGCTTTATTTCCGCATTTGACTGTATTTGATAATATCGCATTTGGATTAAAAATAAAAAAATTAAATAAGGAAGTAATTAAAGCTAAAGTGCAAGAAGCTTTGAAATTAGTGAAATTAACTGGTTTTGAAAATAGAATGATAGATGGCATGAGTGGTGGACAAAAGCAACGAATTGCGATTGCGCGTGCTATCGTAAATGAACCTGAGATTTTACTTTTAGATGAATCATTATCGGCATTAGATTTAAAATTAAGAACTGAAATGCAATATGAATTAAGAGAGATTCAATCTAGATTAGGTATTACTTTTATTTTTGTGACTCATGATCAAGAAGAAGCATTGGCACTGAGTGATTATATATTTGTTATGAAAGATGGGAAAATACAACAATTTGGTACACCCACTGATATTTATGATGAACCAGTAAATCGTTTTGTTGCTGATTTTATTGGAGAATCTAATATTTTGAAAGGTACAATGGTCAAAGATTATGTTGTTAATATTTACGACCAAGCATTTAAGTGTGTCGATATGGGAATTCCTAGTCAACAACAAGTTGAAGTCGTAATCAGACCAGAAGACATTGCGTTAGTAAACCCCAACGAAGGATTATTTGAAGTGACTGTTGATTCCATGTTATTTAGAGGTGTACACTATGAAATCAATTGTGTAGATAGAAAAGGTTATGAGTGGATGGTGCATTCTACAAAGAAAACTGAAGTAGGTAGCAAAGTAGGTTTGTTTTTTGAACCAGAAGCGATTCATATTATGGTGCCGGGCGAAACCGAAGCAGAGTTTGATGAACGTATTAATAGCTATGAGGTTAATGATAATGCGTAAAATAAACAGATTTTTATTTATACCATATATCTTATGGATGGTTTTATTTATCGTTGTGCCAGTCATTTTGCTAATTTATTTCTCAATGATTGATATACATGGTCATTTTAGTTTAGATAATTATAAACAAATGCTGACACCAAAGTATTTTTTGATGATATGGGACTCTATATTGTACGCTGTGTTAATTACGATGACTACGTTGCTTATTAGTTATCCAGCAGCATACTTTATTCGTACAGCAAAATATCAGAATTTATGGTTATTGGTATTAATTATACCCACTTGGATTAATTTACTTCTAAAGACCTATGCATTTATTGGCTTGTTCAGTCATGATGGTATTATCAACCGAATATTATATAGTTTGCATTTACCTAAAGCGGAACTTTTATTTACAGGTCCTGCCTTTATAATTGTAGCCAGTTATATTTATATACCATTTATGATTTTACCAATTTTTAATAATATGAAGGACATACCAAATAATTTATTACAAGCCTCAAGTGATTTAGGCGCTAGTAGACTAATGACATTTAAAAAAGTAATTATGCCTTTGACTAAACGTGGCGTATTAACAGGGGTGCAAGTTACATTTATTCCTGCGCTTTCTTTGTTTATGATCACAAGGTTAATTGCTGGTAATAAAGTCATTAATATTGGAACGGCGATTGAGGAACAATTTCTTGTAATTCAAAACTATGGGATGGGTTCAACTATTGCGTTGTTTCTCATTCTCTTCATGGCTTTTGTCCTAATCATTACAAATAAAAAATCTACAAATGGAAAAGGGTGAATCATATGAAATGGTATGGCAAACTATATATCGGTATATTAATTGCAGTGTTGTATATCCCTATACTGTTTTTAATGTTTTATTCATTTAATTCAGCAGGTAATATGATTCACTTTGAGCATTTTACATTAGCGCACTATCTATCCTTATTTAACAATGACAGATTATTAGCAGTTATTTTTAATACGATTGCGGTGGCATTATTAGCTGCTGCAATTGCAACGGTAATTGGAACAATGGGGGCCATTGCTTTATATCATTTAAGAAACAAAAAATTAAAAATTTCGTTACTCACTTTAAATAATGTGCTAATGGTTTCTTCCGATGTAGTTATTGGTGCATCATTTTTGATTATGTTTACGGCAATAGGTCATTTTACAGGTTTAGGGCTTGGTTTTATCACTGTATTAATTTCACATATTGCTTTTTGCATTCCAATTGTAGTGATTATTGTGTTACCTAAGTTATATGAAATGAATGAGCATACTTTAGATGCTGCTAGAGATTTAGGTGCCAGTGAATTACAAGTTTTAAATAAAGTGATGTTACCCCATTTGTTTCCTGCAATACTTGGCGGTTTTTTTATGGCACTAACCTATTCTTTGGATGATTTTACAGTTAGTTTTTTCGTTACAGGAAATGGATTTAGTGTATTATCAGTAGAAGTTTATGCTATGGCTAGAAAAGGTATAAGTATGGAAATTAACGCGATATCGACAATACTTTTTATAACGATCATAATAGGTATTCTTGGTTATTATTTGATACAAAAACTTATCAAACGAAATAAAGCATTGAAGCAGGTGACACAATAATGAAACGATTTTTACAATTAATCGTGCTTTCAATTTTCGTTGGACTACTATGTTTATTGGTAAGCCAAAAACTCACTGAAAAAGAGCATTCTGCTTCAGGTGAAAAAATTTATGTGTATAACTGGGGAGAATATATTGATCCGAGTTTAGTAAAAAAATTTCAAAAAGAAACTGGTATTGAAGTTGTGTACGAAACATTCGATTCAAACGAAGCTATGGAGGCAAAAATACGTAATGGTGGTACAAATTATGATGTTGCTTTTCCAAGTGAATATACGATAGAAAAAATGAAAAAGGAAGGTTTGTTATTACCTTTAAATCATGAGAAAATACCAAATATGAAAAATTTAGATAAAGATTATATGAACATGTCATTTGATAGGAAAAATCATTATTCAGTGCCATACTTTTTTGGTACAGTAGGTATTTTATATAATAAAAATGTATATTCACAAGATAACTTTGATTCGTGGGAAAGTTTATATAATCAAAAATATCAAAATGATATTTTATTAGTAGACGGAGCAAGAGAAGTTATGGGTTTAAGTTTAAACAAATTAGGCTACAGTTTAAATGATAAGCAATCAAAACATTTAGCAGAAGTTGAACAAGATTTAAAACAAATAAGTCCTAATATTAAAGGTGTTGTCGGTGATGAAATAACTATGATGCTTGAACAACACGAAGCTAATATTGCGGTTGTGTGGAGTGGTATAGCAGCGCCAATTGTGCAAAATAATAGTGATTTTGATTACGTCGTTCCAAAAGAAGGATCAAACTTATGGTTTGATAACATGGTAATTCCAAAGACAGCTCAAAATAAAGCAGGCGCACATAAGTTTATCAATTTTATGTTAGATGCACAGAATAGTAAACAAAATACGGAGTGGGTAGCTTATGCAACACCTAATAAGGCTGCAAGAGCACAATTACCAAAAGACATCAAAGATGATGAACGTTTTTATCCTTCAAAGCGTACACAAGCACGTTTAGAAGTCTATAAAGATTTAGGTAAAGATACACTTAGTGAATATAATGAACGCTTTTTAAATTTTAAAATGTCGCTAAATTAAAGCGTAGTATAGTAGTTATTTTATCGTTTATTCGATATAATAGTTTGATAAGTAGTATAAGGAGTTGTATAGAAATGTCAGGAGAACAATATACTCAAGTTAGGCGTCCAGTGAGTCGACTAGCAGAAAAGGTATTGGGTTGGTTGAGCTGGATATTCTTACTATTACTAACAATCATCACAATGTTTATTGCATTAGTTTCTTTTAGTAGTGAAAGTTCTATTCAAAATTTAGAAACGTCGTTAAATGGTAATGATTTTATTCAGCAAATATTGGCGAATAATGGATTAAATACGATTCAATTTGTTATTTGGTTACAAAATGGTATATGGGCAGTTATTGTATATTTCATTGTTTGTTTATTAATATCATTTTTAGCGTTAATTTCAATGAATATTAGAATATTATCTGGATTTTTATTTTTAATAGCTACCATCGTCACTTTACCTTTAGTTCTATTATTTGTACCACTCATTATACCGATTCTATTTTTAATAGTTGCAATTATGATGTTTGCACGCAAAGATAAAGTAGAAATGATACCAGCTTATTATTCTGGTGGTTATCAAGGTAGTTATAATGACTATGGTCAAGAAAGAGAAGCAGAACCAAAATCTGAGCCAAAACCTGAACCGAGACCTGAGCCAAAATCTGAACCAAACCCTCAATATAATGTACAACAAGATACTTCTGACTTAGAACAACCATCAAACCAAGAACAACAATTAAGAAGAGGTGGGTACAGTTCCGAAATTGCAGACAAAGTAAATTCGGATATTAATTCAAAAGAGGAAGAACCTCAAGTATTATCTCGACAGGCTAAATACAATTATAAATCAAGAAAGCAGCCAAATGATTTTGATGAAAATCTTCAAAATGAACAAGAGGACTCAAATATCGATAGTGAAGAATCTGAAATAGAAGCTAGACAAAGACAAGAAGCTTTTGAAAAAGAACAACAACTTCAACAAGAAGCTTATGAAGAACAACAGCGAATCAAGCAAGAAAAGGCTGAGGAAACTGCTAGATTGAAGCAAGAAAAAGCCGAAGAAAAAGCTAGAATTAAGCAAGAAAAGAAAGCACGTAAACAGCGTGAAAAAGAAAAACGTAAACAACAACCAAGTGCAGTTAGTCAGCGAAGAATGAACTTTGAAGAACGAAAGAAAATCACAAGTCAAACTGCTGAATCATCAGAGATTGATGAAGAAAAAAGTCAATCAAGTAAAACTAAACAAAATGAAGCAGTAGATTCAGATAAAGAAAAATAAAGATTTTATTTTCTCTATCCTATACGCAAAATAAGAGGGCCAATCCTTAATATGGATTGGTCCTCTTTATATTTAAAATCTTACGATTTTGATCGTGCATGCTTGCCTGGGGATATGGCTAGAGCCTGTAGTCTCTCGCTCATATCATTTCCCCGGGCGTCAGCATATTACAAAATCGCAATTTCGCAAAGAAATCGTCAATTTTGTTTCTCTGTAAATATTTGAGTTTCAGTAATATGTCTACATGAGCTCTTTAAATGTTTCTAATATTAAGTATACATTTAATATGCTTAAAATAATGATTAATAGTCATGAAATAGTATTAATCCAGGTTCTGTTTTTAAATTGTCCCATTAAATAAAGATTATTTGTAGCCAGTTGTAAAGGTATTAATGAGAACGGTAAAGCTAAACTTAAAAACACTTGTGAGAACACTAGCAATTGTTCAATTTTTGCTTCATCACTTTTGAAAATAATGATACAGAATATGATAGGTAAAATTGCAAGTAGACGCGTAACAAGTCTACGTAACCAGTTTGGAATTTTAAGATGCAAAAAACCTTCCATTACAATTTGACCAGCCATCGTACCAGTAATTGTAGAATTTTGGCCTGATGCCAATAAAGCAACTGCGAATAAAGTACTCATAATTGCACCCATAGAAGCTCCTAATACAGGTTGATTTTGTAAAGCGTGATATAAATCGTAGAAACCACCCAATTGATCAGTATTAACACCATAAAATAAAGCTGCACCTAAAACGAGTAATAAGCAATTAATGATAAATGCAATTGAAAGTTGAATATTAGAATCCATCGTAGCATATTTAATTGCATGTGCTTTTGATTTTAAACTATTTCTATCATACATTCTTGATTGAACAATTGAAGAGTGTAGATATAGATTGTGTGGCATAATCGTAGCCCCAATAATCCCTAGAGCAATAAACAATGCGCTGTTATTCGTTATTATTTCTTTGCTTGGTACAAAACCAGTTAAAACCTCATTAACATGAGGTGAGGCAATAAACACCTCAAATATAAAGATCACAAGTACTGTAAAAATTAACGTACCTACAATCGCCTCAATTTTTCGGAATCCAAAGCGCATGATAAAGAGTAATAAAAATACGTCCAATACCGTGATAAGTGCACCGACAAGTAGTGGAATGCCAAACAATAAATCTAATGCTATCGCACTCCCGATAACTTCTGCGATATCAGTTGCAATAATTGCTAATTCAGCAATTATCCAAAAAACAAAAGCTAATGGTTTGTTTAAGTAATATTTTGTAGCTTGTGCTAAATCCATACCTGTCGCTATTCCTAATCTTACCGTCATACTTTGCAGTAACATTGCAGATAAACTAGAGAGTAAAATTACGAATAGCAAAATGTATCCAAATTGTGCACCACCTTGCATTGAAGTAATCCAATTTCCTGGATCCATGTAACCAACTGCTACTAATAACCCTGGACCTAAATAAGATAATAACTTTTGACTAAATTTACCATTACTATTAATAGAAACCGTATTGTTGATTTCTTCTAAACTTTTATTATGCATTTTTATATTATTAGCCAATAATGATACCTCCTATACTTCTAACTAACTTTTTATAGGTTACTCCAAAAAAAATATTAGGTCAACCTAATAACAGGTAATTACTTAGATAAAGTTTTACTGTTTTTATTTTTTAATTAGTAAATTAATATTTTGAAATATAGAAAATAACACTTTGTAATTTTGTAATTTTGTTAAATTTGCTATGATAGTGATAATGAATGAATAGGAGGAAAAATGATGAATCGGAAAGCAGAAAAAATCCTTGCTTGGATTGCAAACGGTCTTAGTTTATTATTTTTAATACTCATGATTTTGGGACTAATTTTATTGAATTTTCCCGAATCCAAGGAAGCATTAAATCAAATATATGAACAACAAGGTATGTCAATATCGGCAGATGCGCTTAAAGCTTCAATATTAATGCAAGGTGGATTTTTATTATTCGCGACGATTCTAGGATTCTGTGGCGTATTTACAATTAAAGGAAACAGAATTTTAGCTGGTTGCCTTTTAATTGCAGCGGCTTTAATTAGTATTTTTACTGGTAATTTTATTGCGTTAATACTTTGGATTATTGCTGGAATTATGCTATTGGTGAAAAAAGACAAAGGCCAACCACAATATCATAATCAAATACAACAAAATGACATTAGTGAAGATGCCAAAGATATTGGTCAACGACAAAAGAGTGATATGAACCCAGAACAAGAATTAAAAAAGAAAAAAGATGAGGATCCTTATATTTATTAAGTTATGTGAAAAGACTTACCAATTAATGATCTATAAAAACTGAAAATATATGCTAACTGCTAACAAAGTATTAACTATGTTAGCAGTTTAGTTGTTAGTATAATTTTTGATTTTATATAGAATACAGATTCAGGGTTTAAAATACCATTCTTTTTTTGAGCATATTAATAATAAGAAAGATATCACAACATGCTAATGTATTTTTATAAACGTAAAACGGCGACAAAGTCCCCGGCTTTGTTGGCAGTTTTTTATGCACGCTTTCCGCGGGCACTACCTTAGCCTGTAGTCTTCGGCTAGTGCTATTCCCGCAGGAGTCGGTATAAATCACTGCCAATATTATAATATATATAAATTAAGCAGTGGTGGTGTTTATTATGTTGAATAAATCAATTGATAAAAGAGATCAATATGAAATGATTTCTATCTTTGACTTAGTCGCTAATAGTCATTTATTACGTAAAGTCGATGCGATATTAGATTTAAATTTTATATATGAACTTGTCGAAGACAAATATTTGAGAAAATATAAGAAATAGCTATCAAAACAATTTAATAGATTACTCATCTTTATTTATTGATGCTACGCATATTAAAGCAAATGCAAATAAGAATAAGTATACAACTGAATTAGCTGAGAAGGACACACTCTATTTTCAATAAGAATTAAATAATGAAATTAAAGAATAAAGATTAGTTCAAGGGGAAAAGTCCTATTTGAAAAAACGATATAATTAGAAAATAAACAAACCCTTCGCATTAATTTGCGAAGGGTTTGTCTACTTTCAAGTCTAAGATATTTATATCTTAGTTTATTTGTAAAATTTTAATAACTGTTCGAAGGTATCTTCTAAAAAGTTTAAAAAGCTTTTATCTGTTTTTAATTCGTCCGCATTTGGAGCAAGTGTACGTGCAACAAATAATTCACCTTTTTTTACTTTTTTAACACGATCAATTGCACTTTGTATTTCATCATCTGACATGTCTTTAATATATGTTTTTTCTTGAGACATGTGGTCCAAGCTTAAGCTATAATCGGATGGTAAATTTCTAAGTGTATGAAATTGTTCTTCAAAAACTTTCACACGCTGTGCTTTATCTTTTGCTTCATGCATAACACCGTACATGACAAATAATTGGTTTTCAAAAAGACCTATTTGAAAATGTGGTAACATTTTATAACCACGATTGTTGGTTGCAAAAGCGACCCATGTATCTTTAGGTGGATTTACACTTCGTCTTGCATGTTTAGCAACGTGTGGATAAAAAACTTCTCCAGTTGTTGCCTCTAAATATTGAGAAAAATATTCTCCTAATTCATGCAATTGTGGTCGAACATGTTTATTCAAAGCTTCCATTCTGTTATCTAAACCATCAACAGTAAATGCTTTGAAATCGTTTATTTTAAATGTATATTTAGCCATTTTAACCTCCTAGTGTGCATCTATTCGTTTATATTTTAGCATAATATAACACTATAAACAGTGACTTTGTTTTTTTATTTGAATAATCGTACATTGTACAGAAACGTGTATAAACCTATGAATTAGGGTAAAAACATAGTATTATTAACTAATATGATATTACATACAATTGACTATTTTAAATATATAGTTCTATATCTTATTAAATATTAATGAAAAGTGAGTCGTGAAAAGGAGAGGGATACAATGACTGTTTATGAGTTTGCAAAAGGCCTTATTTTAGAAGCGGGCATCAATGTAAAAAAAATCATGAAACAAGGTATAGAAATAGAAACTAAGTCAAATCCCAATGATTTAGTGACAAATGTTGATAAAGCGACAGAAAAATATATTTTTGACAATATCAAGCAGACTTATCCAGAACATTTAGTGATTGGTGAAGAAGGACATGGACATGACCTTAAAGACGAATCAGGTATTGTATGGGTTATTGATCCAATTGATGGGACGTTGAATTTTGTACACCAAAAAGAAAACTTTGCAATTTCTATTGGCATATTTAACGATGGCAAACCATATGCAGGATTTGTATACGATGTAATAAATGATAAACTTTACCATGCAAAAGCTGGTGAAGGTGCATTTGAAAATGGCAACTTGCTACCTGCAATTCAATCGAGCCCTTTAAGCATAAGCATAATTGGTATCAATCCTAATTGGCTTACAAAACCAAGATTGGGTGAAGTGTTCAAACCAATTGTGGACGAAGCTAGAAGCGCGAGAGCTTATGGTTCAGCTGCGCTAGAAATCATTCATGTAGCTACTGGTAAATTAGGAGGCTACATTACACCAAGATTACAACCTTGGGATTTTGCTGGCGGTTTAATCATCCTGCAAGAAGTAGGTGGCATTGGTACAGATTTAATGGGTAACACCTTGTCTATATATGAACCAAGTTCCATAGTAATGGCTAATCCGCAATTACATGCGGAATTATTAGAATTTCATTTTCAAAAAAATAATGAAATCATCGAAGCATTACAAAAACGTTTAAAACATTAAGATAACTACTTTAATTCATACTATTAGGCAAAATTTTATATATTTAAGTAAAAGACATATGACAAAAGCGATGAATAAGATAACGAGTAGAGAATGAAATATAAACTTTAAATCATTTTAAAAATTTAAGTCAACATATAAAAAAGGACAGAAAATACATTTTCAAAATGATTTTCTGTCCCTATTTATTTTAGCAATTATAGCCAGTTATTTTCACGATATTTCTTTTTTAAAGTGAAACCGTACCCAAATGTTGCAATGAATAGTATAAATGTTAAAATCATCATTGGAACATTTGTAGCAGCGATACTAAAGCTAAATAAAAGCAATAATATAACAGCTATGATAGCGAGTACCCAGAATATTGATTTAGATTTTTTTTGTTGCATCCCAACCACACCTTTATAGTTTTCTTTAACCAATTATATGATATAATAAAAAAGTTGCAAAGAAAAGTGGGAATTTACTCGAGAAAGGAAATTGTATAAAATGACTAAAATAAGAGAAGATGTTCGTAATATCGCAATCATCGCTCACGTTGACCATGGTAAAACAACATTAGTAGATGAATTATTAAAACAATCAGGAATATTCCGTGAAAATGAGCATGTAGATGAAAGAGCAATGGATTCTAACGACATAGAAAGAGAACGAGGCATAACAATTCTTGCTAAGAATACAGCAATTAATTATAAAGATAACAGAATTAATATTTTAGATACGCCAGGACACGCCGATTTCGGTGGTGAAGTTGAACGTATTATGAAAATGGTTGATGGTGTAATCTTAGTTGTAGATGCTTATGAAGGTACAATGCCACAAACACGTTTCGTCTTGAAAAAAGCACTTGAACAAAATTTAAAACCTGTAGTAGTTGTAAATAAAATTGATAAACCTGAAGCTAGACCAGAAGGTGTAGTAGACGAAGTATTAGACTTATTTATTGAATTAGAAGCTAACGATGAGCAATTGGATTTCCCTGTTGTTTATGCATCAGCTGTTAATGGTACTGCAAGTTTAGATTCTGAAAAACAAGATGAAAACATGCAATCACTTTACGAGACAATTATTGATTATGTGCCAGCTCCAATCGATAATAGAGAAGAACCGTTACAATTCCAAATAGCATTATTGGATTATAACGATTACGTTGGTCGTATTGGTGTAGGACGTGTGTTTAGAGGAACGATGCGTGTTGGTGATAATGTATCTTTATTAAAATTAGATGGCTCAGTTAAGAATTTCAGAGTGACTAAAATCTTCGGTTATTTCGGATTAAAACGTGAAGAAATTGAAGAAGCTTATGCTGGTGATTTAATTGCCGTTTCAGGTATGGAAGATATTAACGTAGGTGAAACTGTAACACCTAGTGATCATCAAGATCCTTTACCAGTTCTAAGAATCGATGAGCCTACATTGGAAATGACGTTTAGAGTGAATAATTCACCGTTTGCTGGACGTGAAGGTGATTTCGTTACGTCTCGTCAAATTCAAGAACGTTTAGATGAACAATTAGAAACAGATGTATCATTAAAAGTAACGCAAACAGAATCGCCAGATAAATGGATAGTTGCAGGACGTGGGGAACTACATTTATCTATTTTAATTGAAAATATGAGACGTGAAGGTTATGAATTACAAGTTTCTAAACCTCAAGTTATCTTAAGAGAAATTGATGGCGTTAAATGTGAACCATTTGAACGTGTGCAATGTGAAGTACCTCAAGAATATACAGGTGCTGTCATTGAGTCATTAGGTCAGCGTAAAGGTGAAATGTTAGACATGGTGACAACGGATAATGGTTTAACTCGTCTTATATTCATGGTTCCAGCACGTGGTTTAATCGGTTATACTACTGAGTTTATGTCACAGACACGTGGATATGGTATTATTAACCATACTTTTGAAGAATTCAAACCTCGTGTTAAAGGCCGTATAGGTGGTAGAAGAAATGGTGCGCTTGTTTCTATGGATAAAGGTCAAGCAAGTTCATATGCGATTATGGGACTTGAAGATCGTGGTACAAACTTTATGGAACCAGGAACTGAAGTTTATGAAGGTATGATTGTTGGTGAACACAATCGTGAAAATGACTTAACAGTAAATATTACGAAAGAAAAACACCAAACTAACGTACGTTCAGCTACAAAAGACCAAACAGTTACAATGAAACGACCAAGAAAATTAACTTTAGAAGAAGCATTACAATTTATCAATGATGATGAATTAGTAGAGGTAACACCTGAAACGATTCGTATTAGAAAAACAATTTTAGAAAAAGCAGCGCGTGAAAAAGAATCGAAACGAATCAAACAATTAATGCAAGAAGAAGAATAATTAGTAAATCATCAGTATAATCGAGAGATAAATATCGTTGATTCACATGACAATGTCAATTTCTATTGGAATAATATAGAGATTGACGTTGTCTTTTTTTATGACATTATATAGTTGAGTAAACATACAATGATTTGTATTTAGTAATAAAGTCAGTTCAAATTTCAATATCCTAATTGAAGGATTTAGTATGAGATGTGTTGCATTTAAATATAACTAAAACTATTATATGTATTACACTAAGGTAAATCGATTTAATTGCATTTATTAAAGTGTAGGTAAATACTTTAATTGTGTAGTGGATGCCTAGGAAATGATTAATGAAATTTAAAATTATTTTCATTGATAAACGTTAGCATGTATATTTGCGTTTACATACTAAGTCTTGTTTCACACTAAGAAAGTTAACTAATAGGAAACGTTGATATAAAAAAACCATGAAAGTTTCAAATTAATAGAAACTTTCATGGGATAAATTTTTAGAATTAAACTCTCAGTTTAATTTGTAATATTAACAATCATTGACAAACATCATATACTTCTTTCAACGATTACTATTATTATGATGACATGCTTTAAATTTTCGGTTAAAACAACATTAAGTTTATAAAAAATATGTTATCGATGGTCGAAAGTGCTTTCTTGTTTTCGTTGTTTTGGTGTATCTAGACGACTTTTACATTCGTCGCACATAAAAGTGTGCATTGGATCATTTCTTAATCTTTTAGCTTCTAATGTATTTTGATCAATGAATACTTCAGTATCACAGATAATACATTGCACTTTTATCATTTAAATCACCTCGATATGAGTAACATACTTGAACTCATATGAATAACCTTGTTCTGGTATATAGACAAAACTATCAACGAAGTTATCGTCATAAAGTCTTTTGCCATCACGAGCAAATTGGAAGAAAAGATATGGTAGTAGGTCTATTGGTACTTCTATAGAATCTTTATCATTAAACAAACGTATTGCTTTTGCATGATCATGTGGTTCAGCATTTTTGAAAAATGGTGACATATTAATTACAAATGAATCTTTTAAAACTGCTCTTTTTCGATATTTAATTTCTGAATTTAGTGTTGGAGGATTTGTTTGTCCTTCTAAGATTGCACGATTCCATTCGCGGTTGTCATTGAAATTGATTGGTTTAGTGCCATCAAATACACCATTCTCTAAATCTTCTAATTTAACTTTTCTATCATCAAATATCCAAGTAGTACTATCTAAAGTAATTGGAAATTTAACTTCGCCCTTAATTTGAATCATAATCCCACTCCTAATATATTTTAAAAATTTTAAATAAAACGATTCGACAACAAGTTCAGTCGTTACGATAATTGACATTTTTGTGAATTTGAACATAATTAAATAGTTTGTATTATTGAAGATGCATCATAATATTAAAAATGCCTAACTGTTTCAACGCTCATATCACAATGATTTGTGTAGTTCGTTTTATTAATTGTATATGTAACTAAAATAAATATATCACTAATTCCAATATTATCATAAATAACTAGCCTTAGTATATTACTGAATTCACTTGCTTTTTCTGTATCAGTAAGATAAACTTTTACATATAAAGTTACAATTGATAGGGGGAGTATGTCATGGTAAAGGGCCAAAAATTAAACAGTGCGGCATATGACCAATTAAATAAAGATGCAGACAGGATTCTTCAATTGATAAAAGTTCAAATGGATAATCTTACATTACCTCAATGCCCATTGTATGAAGAAGTTCTTGATACACAAATGTTTGGTTTACAAAAAGAAGTTGATTTTGCTGTTGAACTAGGCTTAGTGGATAGAGAAGCGGGCAAAGATTTAATGCTTCGTTTAGAAAAAGAATTGTCTAAATTACACGAAGCATTTACAAACGTTTAATTGGATTCGCTAATTTTGAAAAGTATAAATTTATTTTTACTAAATAAAATGATATAAAACGAATTAAAGTAGTTAAAAAACTACATAAGATATTTGAAGTGGCTAAGATGTCAATATTATATTGATTGTATCGTAGCCACTTTTTTTGTTGGATAATAAATGATGTTACGGTTTGATAATGATTGAACAACAAATTATATTTGTTCGAAAAATGAATACATTTTTTGATATACTATTAAAGGTACAATGAAATTTTAAAAATAATTTCAGTATTTAGAATAACGAAAATGATTGAAACTTTTATTAAAAAATGATTAATATGTAAAGAATATATAAAATAGAATTGGATGATATGTCGAATGAATAACATAAAGAAATTTTTTCAGTATATTAGCAAGAATGCTAAATATATTGACTATCCGTTAGTAATTACATATTTGTTGTTATGTCTCATTGGCTTAGTCATGGTATATAGTGCAAGTATGGTTGCAGCCACTAAAGGTTCTTTAACAGGTGGTGTACCAGTAACAGGAACATATTTTTATACTAGGCAATTAATGTACGTAATTATGAGTATCATTCTTGTTTTTTTTATGGCATTCGTGATGAATGTGAAGTTACTAGAAACGATTAAGTTTCAAAAGTGGATGATGCTTGGCATTATCTTATTGTTAGTAGCAACCCTATTAGTAGGAAGTAATATTAATGGTTCGAAAAGTTGGATTAATTTAGGTTTTATGAATTTACAAGCATCAGAATTATTGAAAATTGCCTTGATATTATATATTCCATATATGATTGAAAAGAAAAGGCCAAAAGTATTTAAAAATCCTAAGCTCATGACTTCTCCAATTATTTTATCTGCTATTTGTATCGGCCTTGTATTTTTACAACGCGATGTTGGTCAAACATTATTGATTTTAATAATTTTTTTCTCAATATTATTTTATGCAGGCATTGGAGTTCAAAAATCGCTAAAATATGGGTTAATGATACTCACAGGTATTGTGCTCATAGGTGGCTTGTTTTTACTGATAGGACTTGTGCCAGATTATTTAACTGCCAGATTTAGTACGCTTACAGATCCATTCAGCAATGAAGGTGGCACAGGTTACCATATTTCTAATTCATTAATTGCAATTGGTAATGGTGGTTTGTTAGGCCGTGGTTTGGGAAACAGTATTATGAAGTTAGGTTACTTGCCTGAACCACATACTGACTTTATTTTCTCCATTATTTGTGAGGAACTTGGACTTGTTGGAGGACTAATTGTCATTTGCTTATTATTCTTTATTGTATATAGAGCATTTGAACTTGCGAGTAAGACGAGTTCATACTTTTATAAACTAGTTTGTGTAGGTGTTGCTAGCTATATAGGTAGTCAAACATTTGTCAATTTAGGTGGTATTTCAGGTACGATACCTTTAACTGGTGTTCCATTACCATTTATTAGCTTTGGTGGGTCGTCAATGATCAGTCTAAGTATTGCAATGGGGCTATTATTAATTACCGCTAAACAAATTAAAGTCGATGAATCGAAAAAAAGACAACAGCGTAAACATACGCACCATTTTAGTGTTCCAAAAAATGGTTAATACGCGCATAATAAGCAAACGATTCAACATGTTGATGTTGAAAACGTTTGCTTATTTTTTTAACTATATCATTTACTTTTGAAAAACTTAGCAAATACAGTGCTTTTAATAAGTTAAAGTTATCAATAATGATAACTTTGTATTATGTTATTTTTATGATATAATCTCTTTTAAATACGGTAGGTATCAAATTTTAAGAACTCATTGCAATAAAAAAGATAGTATTATGGTAAAAATATAAGCACTAGTCATATTGTAATTTTAAATAATGTGAAAACTATTTTACTGTATACATAGTTCGTATTTTGCTATAATCAATTTTATATCCAACTTTTTAGAAAATTCAAAATTTAAGGGGGACCATGATTTGAAACAAATTAATAAACTTATGGTAGCCAATCGTGGAGAAATAGCAATAAGGATTTTTAGGGCTGCAACAGAATTAAATGTTAAAACGGTTGCGATTTATTCAAATGAAGATAAAGGATCATTACATAGATATAAAGCTGATGAGTCATATTTAGTTGGGAAAGATTTAGGACCAGCAGAATCATATTTGGATATAGAGCGCATCTTAGATGTTGCGAAACGTGCAGGAGTGGACGCAATTCATCCTGGTTATGGATTTTTAAGCGAAAATGAAACTTTTGCCAAACGTTGCCAAGAAGAGGGGATTAAGTTTATCGGACCACGTGTCGAACATTTAGACATGTTTGGTGATAAAGTTAAGGCAAGAACTACAGCAATTAATGCTGATTTAAGAGTTATTCCAGGTACAGATGGACCAATTGATAATCAATCCGATGCAATTGCCTTTGCAAATGAAGCCGGCTATCCTTTGATGATTAAAGCTACAAGTGGTGGTGGTGGAAAGGGCATGCGTATTGTGCGTTCCGAAGATGAATTAGAGGAAGCATTCCACAGAGCAAAATCTGAAGCGGAAAAATCTTTTGGTAATAGCGAGGTTTATATTGAAAAATATATAGATAATCCAAAGCACATTGAAGTACAAGTCATTGGTGATGAACATGGTAACATTGTTCATTTATATGAACGTGATTGTTCTGTTCAAAGACGTCATCAAAAAGTTGTTGAAGTTGCGCCATCTGTTGCACTTACTGATGATTTGAGAGAACGTATATGTGACGCTGCAATTCAATTAATGGAGAAAATTGAGTATGTGAATGCTGGCACAGTTGAATTTTTAGTATCTGGAGACGATTTTTATTTCATAGAAGTCAATCCACGTGTACAAGTTGAGCATACGATTTCTGAGATGGTGACTGGCGTAGATATAGTTAAAACTCAAATTCTTGTAGCTGATGGTGAAAAGCTATTTGATAATGAAATTGGCATGCCACAACAAAAAGATATTCAAACATTAGGTTATGCAATTCAATGTCGTATTACAACTGAAGATCCAACAAATGACT
The DNA here is from genome assembly GCF_017891615.1 of Staphylococcus sp. GDY8P198P. Lineage (NCBI taxonomy): Bacteria > Bacillati > Bacillota > Bacilli > Caryophanales > Staphylococcaceae > Staphylococcus > Staphylococcus sp. GDY8P198P. The sequence goes on along the minus strand of NZ_JAESJQ010000007.1, from coordinate 207,815 downwards.
TTATGCCAGATACTGGTAGAATAATAGCTTATCGTTCAAGCGGTGGCTTCGGAGTCAGACTTGACGCTGGTGATGGCTTCCAAGGTGCAGAAATTTCACCGTATTATGATTCATTACTTGTAAAATTATCAACACATGGTATGACATTTAAACAAGCAAATGAAAAAATGGACCGTTCATTACAAGAAATGCGTATTCGTGGTGTGAAAACAAATGTACCATTTTTAATTAATGTTATGAGAAATACACAATTTAAGACTGGCGACTACACAACTAAGTTTATCGAAAGTACGCCAGAATTATTTGATATTGAGCCTACATTAGATAGAGGTACGAAAACGTTAGAGTATATTGGTAATGTATCTATCAATGGTTTTCCTAACGTAGAAAAAAGACCGAAACCAATTTATGAAACGTCACCAATCCCTCAGGTTCAAAAAAAGGTTGTCGAAAAATTTGAAGGTACTAAGCAGTTATTAGATCATAAAGGACCACAAGCAGTTGCAGAATGGTTGAAACAGCAAGAGGATGTATTAATTACAGATACTACTTTCAGAGATGCACATCAATCATTGTTGGCTACACGCGTACGTACTAAAGATATGATGAATATTGCTTCTAAAACAGCTGATGTAATGAAAGATAGTTTTTCATTAGAAATGTGGGGCGGTGCAACATTTGATGTTGCTTACAACTTCTTAAAGGAAAATCCATGGGAAAGACTTGAAAGATTGAGAAAAGCTATTCCAAATGTTTTATTCCAAATGCTTTTACGTGCGTCTAACGCTGTTGGCTATAAAAATTATCCAGATAATGTCATTAAAAAATTTGTGAAAGAAAGTGCTGATGCAGGTATAGATGTCTTCCGTATTTTTGATTCGTTAAACTGGATAGATCAAATGAAAGTAGCAAATGAAGCAGTTCAAGAAGCAGGTAAGATTTCAGAGGGCGCTATTTGCTATACAGGAGATTTTTTAAATGCAAATCGTTCTGATATTTACACGTTAAATTACTACGTAAATATGGCAAAAACACTTGAATCAGAAGGATTCCATATATTAGCTATTAAAGATATGGCTGGTTTATTAAAACCGAAAGCAGCTTACGAATTAATCGGTGAGTTAAAAGCAGCAGTTGACTTACCAATTCATTTACACACACATGATACGAGTGGTAATGGACTTTTAACTTATAAAGAAGCTATTGATGCGGGCGTAGATGTTATTGATACAGCAGTTGCATCAATGAGTGGTTTAACAAGTCAACCAAGTGCTAATTCATTGTATTATGCACTGAATGGTTTCGGTAGAAGCATGCGTGCAGACATTGATGGAATGGAAGAGTTATCACATTATTGGGGTACTGTACGTCAATACTATAGCGATTTCGAAAGTGATATTAAGTCACCTAACACAGAAATTTATCAGCATGAAATGCCAGGTGGACAATATTCTAATTTACGTCAACAAGCGAAAAGTTTAGGCTTAGGCAACAGATTTAATGAAGTAAAAGATATGTATAAGCGTGTTAATTTCTTATTCGGTGATATTGTTAAAGTAACACCTTCATCAAAAGTTGTTGGCGATATGGCCTTATACATGGTTCAAAATGATTTAGATGAGCAATCTGTAATAAAAGATGGACATAAATTAGATTTCCCTGAATCAGTAGTATCATTCTTTAAAGGAGAAATTGGTCAGCCAGTTAATGGCTTCAATAAAGACCTACAAAAGGTAATATTGAAAGGTCAACCCCCATTAACTGAACGGCCAGGGGAATATTTAAAGCCAGTTGATTTCGAAACAGTAAGACAAGAATTAGAGGAAAAACAACAAAAAGAAGTCACTGAACAAGATGTCATCAGTTATGTGTTATATCCAAAAGTGTATGAACAATTTATTGCTACGCAAGAACAATATGGAAATGTATCACTTTTAGATACACCAACATTTTTCTTTGGCATGAGAGCAAATGAGACTGTAGAAATAGAAATTGATACAGGAAAACGATTGATTATTACACTTAAAACGATTACAGAACCTAATGAAAAAGGTGTACGTACAATATTTTATGATATGAATGGTCAGGCAAGACGTATCTTCATACAAGATGAAAATGTTAAAGCCAATGCAAATGTTAAACCAAAAGCGGATAAACTAAATCCAAATCACATTGGTGCACAAATGCCTGGATCAGTTACAGAAGTTAAAATTGCTGAGGGTGAATCTGTGACGAGTGGACAAGCATTATTGATCACTGAAGCTATGAAGATGGAAACAACGATTCAAGCACCGTTTGATGGTGTCGTAAGAAAAGTAACAGTACAAAATGGCGATGCCATTGAAACAGGCGACTTATTAATAGAAATTGAAAAAGAACAAGAAGATTAAACTAAAAATGGCTGTGATACGGTTAATGTATCACAGCCATTTTATATGTTAATTAAAGTGGATTATCCACCACTTCGTATAGTTCTTAGCATCAATACAATAAAGTATGCAATCAATCCAAACAATATTGTTATGAATAATGCGTGTAATAGAGCGATTAATAAATTCACTTCAGTAATAATAGATAAAGCACCTGTTATCACTTGTAAAATTATTAAAATAAATGCAGCGGTATAGCCGAAACGAATTGTTCGATTTTCTTTGTAATTATTAATTGCATGAACAAACGTGATTAAAATCCAAATAAAAGCGATTAAAGCCATACCTCTGTGAGTGAAGTTCACCCAATCTTGAACGTTATGAGGTATTAAATCATTAAATGGAAGCGGCCATTGCCCATAAGCTAAACTTGCTTCTTTATGTCTAACTAACGCACCAGTATATATCGTTAAGTATACAATGATTGCCATAATCCATGTATAAATTCTAAGCGGCTTACGAATAAATAATTCATCAGCTTCGTATTTACGGTCTACTTCAAAGATAATTAAAGTTAAAACAAATACTGAAGAAAATGAAATTAATGAAATACCAAAATGTAATGCCAAAACATAATCGTTTTGTTGCCACATTACTGCTGCTGCACCAACAAGTGCTTGCAATAAAAGGAAACCAATACTAATCATGCATAACGGTTTAACTTCTTTGATATAACCAATGTGTTTCCAAGCAACAATCACTAGCCATAAAACAAGAATTAAAGATAGACCTGATACTGCACGATGACTTAATTCAATTATTGTTTGTATAGGCAAATTTTGAGGTAAAAAAGCACCATGACATAATGGCCAGTCAGAGCCACAACCATCAGCTGAACCAGTTTTAGTAACCAACGCGCCTCCTAGCTGTACAAATGCCATTATTATCGCTGCCAATACAGATAACCATTTCAGGTTTTTTTTGTTAAACAAGAATTAACCCCCCACAAATAAATAAAACAGATATGAGTAATGATTCAGCTACAATGATACCAATCATTTGTAGTTTGAACCATAGACTCTTTACATTTACTTTTTTATTTTTAAATAAAACTTAACTATTATTATAACAAGAAATACGCTTCTAATTGTGTCACAAAAATGACTATTTGTGAATGTCGATAAAGTGTCACAAATAACTTTGTATAAATGTAGTCAATCACCGTAAATTGATATATCATTGTATTATATGGAAAAATTAGGAGGGAAATTATGAACAAAGAACAAACTTTGTCGCATAATTCTAGTCGTGTAACGTTTAAAGAGTTACAACAAATTATTAAAATGGGACTAGTTCAGGGCAATTTAATTCCAGCATTTGCTGGTTCATGGCTTGCAATTGTGTTGGCAAATCATTCCTTCCTCTCGTCAATACCACAGATTTTAATGATGTTGGTAGGTTCGACATTAATTATGGGGGGCGCATGCGCTTTAAATAATTACTATGATCAAGATATTGACAGTATCATGCCAAGTAAACAGCAAAGACCTTCAGTTAATGGAAAAATTTCAAATAGAAATTTATTATTACTTAGTTTTGGAATGATGCTCGTAGGGGAAGCATTATTATTTGCTTTAAATATACCATCTGGTGTAATAGGATTGTTAGGTATTGTTGGATATGTGTCATTTTATTCAATTTGGTCTAAACGTCATACAGTTTGGAATACAGTGATTGGGAGTTTTCCTGGTGCTGTGCCACCGTTAATAGGTTGGACAGCTATTGAAGGCAATATTAGTATGGTTGCTGTAGCGCTTTTCTTAGTAATATTTTGTTGGCAACCAGTACATTTTTATGCATTGGCAATAAAGCGTAAAGATGAATATAGTTTGGCAAATATTCCAATGTTACCTTCTGTTAAAGGTTTCAAACGCACGAGAGTGAGTATGTTTATCTGGCTAGTATTGTTATTACCACTACCATTATTATTGAATGATCTTGGTACAACATTTATCATATTAGCTACATTATTAAATTTAGGCTGGTTATATTTAGGTTTAACGAGTTTTAAAAAAGATTCAGATCAAACAAAATGGGCAACAAAAATGTTTATTTACTCTTTAAACTATTTAGTAGTTTTCTTCGTACTCGTTGTTGTTGTTTCATTGATTAAAATGTTCTAATAAATATTAATAAGGATGGAATATATGAATTTACCAATCTTACCTACAATTAGCACAACATGTATAGTGATAAGCGCAATCCTTATTGCAATAGGATGGCGTAAAATATGGAAAAGAGAAATCGAAAGTCATAAAAAATTTATGTTACTTGCTGCTATATTTGCGCTAACTTTCTTTATTATTTATGCTTCGAGAACGATATTTATTGGTAATACTGCTTTTGGTGGCCCAGATTCAATTAAGATTTATTATACAATCTTTTTAATTTTTCATATCAATTTAGCTACCATCGGTGGTCTGCTAGGACTTTTCCAAATCATCACTGCGTTCAAAGACAAATTTAAACTTCATAGATTTGTAGGACCAATTGCATCAATTGTTTGGTTTTGTACTGCTATCACAGGAGTGATGGTTTATGTATTGCTCTATGTATTATATCCAGGCGGAGAAACAACATCATTGTTGAAAGCAACTTTCGGTTTTATAAATATACTTAGTTAAAGTATTGATGGACTAAGCTGAAATAATCATTATATCTAAAAATAACCTGAGACACTGCAGTGTCTCAGGTTATTTTTATTTTAAAGTTGCAGTTGCAGATGTTATCTGTTTAAGTGGTAGATTCTTTTTATAATTTTTGTAACTCAAGATTTGTGTGTGGTTTCATTCAAATAATTTAAATAAAAATTTTAAAAAAGCGACTTAAGATAAATACCTTTTTAAGTGTTTAGCCGTAACAGAAGTAGTGGTTGCTAATAGACCATCTGGATTTCCTTGGTAAAGTAATTTACCACCTTTGTTTCCAGCATATGGCCCTATATCAATAATCCAGTCTGCATTTGTCATCATCGTTAAATTATGTTCAATGATAATTACTGTGTTACCTTGGTCAATTAAATTATCAAAACAAGTTAAAATAATTGGTATATCATCTTCATGTAAGCCAGTAGTAGGTTCATCAAATACAAAAATGTGATTACTCACAACGTGTGTCAAATATTTACTGAGCTTAACACGTTGTATTTCTCCACCAGATAATGTATCAAGTGTTTGTCCTAAATTCATATAATTTAAACCTGTTGCTTTCAGTGATTGCAAAGGCTGTGCAATAGATTGATTTGTATTAAAAAAGTTTAAAGCTTCATCCACTGTTAAGTTCAATATCTCTGCTATAGAATAGCCTGAGATAGTTGCATTTAAAACTTCAGGTTTATATCTTTTACCACCACAAACATTACAAATTTGGGTGAAGTCTGGCATAAATGCAAGCTCCGTTTTTAGCACGCCTTTTCCATGACACTCAGGACAGGCGCCTTCAGAGTTGTAACTGAATAATGACTTCTTCAACCCTGTATTTTTACTGAAATAGGTACGAACATCATCAAATATATCTAGGTATGTTAACAAATGAGAACGACTTGAAGCGTGTACGGGCTTTTGATCGATAATAATAGCGTCTTCATCGTTTTGTAAGCCGCCATGTATAAGTGTGCTCTTGCCAGAACCAGCTACACCAGTTACAACGGTCATTGCATGTTTAGGAATACGAACTGAAATATCTTTTAAATTGTTTTGCGTCATATGATTTAAGTCAATAAACGCATCTGTCTGTCTTATGGATGATTTCAATTTATGTTTTTTCTTTAATGCTTTTCCAGTACTGGAATTTGATGATAATAAATCAGAATAGTTACCAGTGAAAACAATTTCACCACCATTTTTTCCAGCATAGGGCCCTAAATCTATGATGTGATCTGCAATTTTGATAACGTCAGGGTCATGTTCTACTACTAGAACTGTGTTACCTTTATTTTTTAAAGATTGAATGATTTCATTTATTTTTTGAATATCCTCAGGATGTAGCCCGATGCTCGGTTCATCTATGATATATACTAAGTCACTTAAAGGGCTATTTAGATGCCTGATAAGTTTAATACGTTGAGATTCTCCACCAGACAGCGTTTTTGTTTCACGATCTAAAGTGAGATAATTAAGTCCAATATAACTAAGAGCTTCTAATTGCTTTAACAAAGGGCTAATTATAAATTGTGCTTTGGTAGAATCTAATTTTTGAATGAAAGTCATTGCTTCGTCAATAGATAAGTGCGTGAACTCAGCGATATCTAAGCCATTAATTTTGGATTGTAATACATTTTGATTTAATCTTTTACCACCACATGTTGGGCATTTTTTTGATGTCACAACTCTTTCAATATCGTGTTTGAATTTATTTTTTTCAAAATTGTCATTTAATAGAAAAGAACGTCTAAATCGATGAATAAGTCCTTCGAATTTTGCAGTTTTTGGCCAGTTTTCTGGAGGGTTTTTCAATTTGGTAGGTTTTGTGTATAACAGTGTATCCAATTCTTTTTTATCATAATGTTTCAATTTCTTGTCATTATCAAATAAACCAGAATATAAATAACGTTTACCGCGCCAACTATCCGGTCTGAAAGAGGGAAAACGGATTGCATCTTCATTTAAAGATTTTTCAAAATCTAACAGTTCTTCCAAGTTAATATCTTCTACGTATCCAAGGCCAGAACATGTTTCGCACATACCATTTGGATTATTGAAAGAAAAAATGTCAGAATATCCTACAAAAGGTGTTCCGATACGAGACCATAATAAACGCACTGAAGCATAAATATCGGAAATTGTACCTACTGTAGACCGTGAATTACCACCTAACCTTTTTTGATTGATAATCATAGCTACTGGTAAATGTTCTATTAAATCTACATTTGCTTTACTAAATTGTTTTAATTGATTTTGTATATATGTAGAATATGTTTCGTTAAGTAAACGTTCAGATTCGGCAGCAATTGTATTGAAGACTAATGATGACTTACCTGAACCAGAACGACCAGTGAATACAGAAATTTTATGTTTTGGTATATCTAAAGAAATATCTTTTAAATTATTTTGTTTCGCACCATGTATACGAATGATTGACATATTTGTCACCCCTTCATTTATTTTATACCCAAAATTCTCTTGTATATTACGTCATGTACATATAATATATGATGAAAATGTAAAGGGTTTATTACAAATTAACAAATTTGAGGACATGCCTTGCTTGTATCTGTCATAAACATGTACAATGAACCAAAGAATAATGTAGGTGGATGAGCGATGAAGAAACTAATAATTAAAGTTATTGGTGTATTATTATTGATTTGTTTTATAATTTATCTATTTTACTCACCGCGTTTGAAATTTGATGTTTTAGAAAATCCTAATAAAGAAACTTCAAAAACAACACAAAACAAAGATTTTCAAAACAAAAAAACAAATGTTGAAAATCCTAAACTTAAAAAAGGTGTGGGTACTTGGATTGGACAAGATTTACATAATTTAACTGATAATTATGGACAAGCAGATAGGGTCTATTCATATAAAGGTGGTTTTAAAAACTACGTATATAAACAAAAAAATCAGTATTATCTTGTCACAACGAAAAAAAATAAAATTAAATCAGTTTATGCCACTGGTAAAAATGCTAACGTTAATCCAGTTGAAATTGGTGATAATGCAGCGCATGTTTTTGAAAAGTACAGTATCAATCCAGAGCCAACGATTAAAGCTAATGGAAAAGCGTATGAAATAGAACTTTCAGATTCAGATATGAAAACACAGACACTTATAAAATTCAATAATGTTTACGCACAAGTATATATTGATCAACAAGCTAATGAAATCGTAGGTGTAAGATATTTAGATAGTGAAGCATTAATAGCATTCAAACCCTATCAAATGATTACTGCGCAAGAAGATAAAAAAGTGAAAAATAATTATAAAAAAATACCATATGAACAAAATGCAAATCAATTGATGACACTTTATGAAATAACTAATGAGATGCGCAAATTAAAAGATGCTAAGCCTTTAAAAATCAATAATGACGTAGCTCATATTGCATCATATAATTTGTACGAAGCAATTGATACTGATAGTGTAGAATTTACAGAAGATGCCTTGAAACAAAAGCTTAATGAACAAAATATTTCTTTTGTTTCTACTAGTCAAAATGTAGGATATGATTTTAACGAAGTACCAACTTTAATCCATAGTTGGTTAAATTCTGATATTCATAGATCAAGGATGTTAAATTCTAAATACAATGAAGTCGGCGGCGAAGTGTCAAACGGTTATTATACAATTATTTTCATTGAAGATAAGTAGGAGAGGATATAATGATAACAGAAGAAACTTTGAACATTCTTGATGATATTGAATATTTAAGTGATAAAATACTTGATTCACGATTATATCATTCATTTAAAATAGCAGAACAAAATTTACAAGAAAATGATGAAGCGCATTTACTCTATCAAGCTTTTTTAAAATCAAAAGAGCAATATGACGAAATAATGAGATTTGGAAAATATCATCCAGATTATCAAAAAGTGATGTTAGAAACACGTAAACGAAAACGTGCTTATGAAATGCTACCAGTAGTTATGGATTACAAACAAAAAGAAGTTGCATTACAAGATTTAATAGACGAGGTTATAGTGAAAATAGCTTATGCTGTATCTGAAAATGTAAAGATAGAAACAGGTAATCCATTTTTCCAAAAAGATGCAAGTGGTTGTGCAACAGGTGGTTCTTGTAGCTGTTCCTTATAGCAAATCAGTGCTGAAATGTTAATTAATATAAAAGCTGGGCACTTGTAGTGACCCAGCTTTTATATAACTATTTATTTTGATAGGTGTTTTTAAATCGTTCTGCTAAATCAGGTCTGTCAGTGACTATAGTATGCACCTCGTTTTTGGCTAAATCATTCATTAAATCTAGATTATTAATACCATAAAAACCAGGGACAATATTACGTTCATTTAACCACTGTATAAATTTAGGTGAAGTCAATTTAATACCTTTAAACGTCACTGGCATTTGAAATGTATGTGCTTGTGGTTTAAATGTGTTACCTAAACCTGATTTGAATTTTAAGAAGCCTTCTGCCACTTCGCTCTGACTTGCTCCAATAGCTATTGTGTAGTTGCTTACTTTTTTGAACCTTTCAATTTGATCGCTTTGAAAACTAGTAACTAAAACACGATTTTGCGCGTGGTTTTTAACAATGATATCATAAATGATTTTAGGTGCTAATTTACCTTGATCACTTTGTGAATCATCTTTAAGGTCAACATTTATAAGTGTGTTAGGATATAATTTTAATAATTCATCAAAAGTTAGTATTTTAGTGTCAGTGTGATTACGATAAGGTGTTAACCCGTTTAAATCCGTAAAATGATAACCTGCGTCTAATTGCTTTAATTCTGTTAAAGTATGTGTTGCTACTTTTCCTGAGCCGTTTGTCGTACGATCAACATCTGCATCATGAAAAACCACTAATTGTTGATCTTTAGTCAATCTCACATCAATTTCGAATCCATCAATATGATGTGATAAAGCATTGTCAAATGCGAGTTTTGTCAGTTCAGGTTTCACTGCCATACCACCACGGTGTGCGAAGATATACGGTGCAGGCTTAGAGAAAAAAGGCGGGATTTCTTGGTTCATAGGTTTAGCTTTATATTTTGAAAAGAAAATAACACTACCTACTAAACCAACCGTACCTAGAAATGCACCTTTTATTAATTTGTTAATTGTTGTCATGCGCAAATCCTCCTTGATTTGAGTATATACAGTAATATAGCAAATGTTAGCTATTGTTCAAAATAATTGTTATTTATTAATCGAATTAGACATGATATTATAAAGTGGCTAATAAATGGAGTGATAATTGTATGAATATTGTATCTAGAACAAGTTTAGTTATATATTTAAAACATATGAAACACGAACGCCAAATTAGAAAATTTGGACATATTGTCAGTACGAATAAGCTACAACGCAATGTTATTATGTATATAAATGAAGAAGAAGCGGACACAATTGTAGATAAACTTATGAACTTAAAATATGTAAAACATATTGCAGGTTCTCCTTATAAATATCTTAAAAAGGAATATCCCAAAGAACAACATGAATTTTCTTGATTATATGATACTTAAATAAATTTTTAATTAACAAGCAAAGTCACTTTAGATTTAAATATAGCTACGTGACTTTGTTTTATTTACTATTATTGTAATGGTGGTATCCATCTTTGAAGTCGCAATACACTGATTAGATAATTGAAATAAATATTGTTGGAATGAAAATGCTCAGGTGGTTGCACATCAATTTCTTTTACATCAATGTTGAAACGTGTTGCTTGTTCATTAATTAAATCGAATTTTTTGTTTGAATGAGGATATGGATATTTAACCGCATTTACCATAATATACATCGCTTGGAAATGTTTACCATGTGTAGGTTTCATAATAATCGCCACTGAAGATAATTGTTTATCAAAAGTAGGGGTGTGGAAATAAACGATATGCTCAATTCTTGCATGATTGTATTCTATAAGTGTTGTAAATTCAAATAAGTCTGTAAGGCCTTCGCCCAATTGTATAAATGCTTGTTTCATTTTGCCCCTCCTTTCATGCAGTATGTATTATATAAAAATAACTTAAAGAATGGAAGTGTTTCTCAATGAGAGTGATTTCTGGAATCCATAAAAGTAAACCATTAGAAAGTATGGAAGGCCGTAACACTCGGCCTACGATGGACAAAGTTAAGGAAGGTATTTTTAACAGCCTACATGAAGTATCAGGTATCGGGTTAGATTTATTTGCTGGAAGTGGTGCTTTGGGTATTGAAGCATTGTCTCGGGGAATGGAAAAAGTAATTTTTGTAGATCAAAATTTTAAAGCAATAAAAATCATCAAAGCGAACCTTCAACATTTAAACATCTCTTACCAAGCGGAAGTATATAAAAATAATGCGGATAGAGCCCTTAAAGCACTTTCAAAAAGAGCGATGCAATTTGATGTTATATTTTTAGACCCACCTTATGATAAAGGATTAATTGATGAAGCACTGGACGGAATTATAAAGTTTAATTTATTAAAAGAAAATGGTATTATCGTTTGTGAGTTCAATCATAAAGAAGAGATTGATACAAAATCATTTCATGTGATTAAAAGATATCATTATGGATTAACAGACACTTTGTTATTAGAAAAAGGAGATTAAAATGTCTACAACTAAAGCAGTGATTCCAGGAAGTTTTGATCCAATTACATATGGCCATATTGACATCATTGATAGGAGTGCCGATCGTTTCGATGAATTGCATATTTGTGTTTTGAAAAATAACAACAAGTCGGGGACCTTTTCAGTTGATGAGCGCATTGAATTAATAGAAGCATCTGTAAAACACCTTGATAATGTTACAGTACATCATTTTAATGGATTACTTGTAGATTTTTGTGATGAAATTGGTGCGCAAACAATTATTAGAGGATTAAGAGCTGTAAGTGATTTTGAATACGAATTGAGATTGACTTCAATGAACAAAAAGTTAAATAGTAATGTAGAAACTATGTACATGATGACAAGTACAAATTATTCCTTTATTAGTTCGAGTGTAGTGAAAGAAGTGGCTGCATATAAGGCTAATGTATCAGATTTTGTACCAGAACATGTTGAAAAAGCGTTGAATGAAAAATTCAAGAAATGATAAAGAACCACTTCCCAACTTGTTGGGTTAGTGGTTCTTATGCATGAGCTAAAGCTCAGGTAATCCTTAATACCACTTCCCAACTTGTTGGGTTAGTGGTTCTTATGCATGAGCTAAAGCTCAAGTAATCCTTAATACCACTTCCCAACTTGTTGGGTTAGTGGTTCTTATGCATGAGCTAAAGCTCAGGTAATCCTTAATACCACTTCCCAACTTGTTGGGTTAGTGGTTCTTTATGCATTCAGCAGAATGAAAGAAAGTAAACGTTGCACACTTCACGGTGAACAATTGAAGATAAAAGGGTGATAATCATTAACTTTAACTCGAGTTTATTATTTAATAAATTAAAAGAAACGAAATTAGCATTTTCATTGAAAGATTTAAATATAGAAACCTGGAATCAAGATTATGAAGCTATCAATTTTATTTTTAATAACATCACTTTTAAAAGTAGATTAGCTAAAAAAACACCGAAGAAACACGGCTACTTTGTTGCAATATGGCATAAAAATAATCAAGGGAACAATGTACCTTTTACTTATGATGAAATAGCAGATAAATTAGTTGTTAATATTATAGATGGTGTACAAAAAGGACAATTCGTTTTTCAAAAAGAAATACTCATGCACAAGGGTATAATTAGTTCTGAAAATAAAAAAGGGAAAATGGCTTTTCGTGTTTATCCAAGTTGGGAAAAGGATTTAAACAAAACTGCGCAGCTTAGTCAAAAATGGCAACTCGAATATTTTGTTGATTTGTCAAATGATGTTGATGAACAAAAGATAATTGAATTATATACATAGTGTTGACGCAAGATATCTAATATAAACATCCACTATTTTTTATTTCGTCTAATTGCGAACAATAAATGATACATAGGTATTTTTTGTAATGAAAAGTAAAGTGAAAGTGATTCAAACAATCTATTGTTTGAAATATAAATTGAAATACTATCATAATAAACGAGCCGAATACTAAAGTGTCCTACTATAAAAAAGCCTGAGTATGAAATTTTTATAAATTCATGCTCAGGCTGATTATACTAGAAATGAAATTTTAAATGTTTTCGAGTAGTAATTATTCATTTTAAACGCGTAATACATGTGTATTAAAATCTGTTTCTGTACGATTAGAAAGCAAATTATAAATGTGTGTTGAATGGATTTCTTGCTCAAATAAATGCGCATTTTGTTGATTTAGTTGCGTAATGAAATGACGTTCTGGAAATTTTTTCTTTAAGTATTTTAAATATTGTTGACCTTTTGATGACATACCAAGGATATGCACTGCTTTTATGTCGTTATGTTTATGCTGGTGTTGAAAGTTTAGTAAAATATTCATTAATATACGTTGTATATGCGTATATGTATATCTCTTTGTTTTAATCAACGACATTAAATGCTCAAATGATGAGGCATATCTGATTTTATCTAATATGCGATTTTCTAATCCTTCCCTCATCGTATAGATATTTTTCAATGAATTTGTTGTATGACTTAAAATAGCATATTTAATATACGGAAATGTATCTTCTACAGTCGCGTGTGGTTCTTGATAAAGCTGTTGTATTGAGTTAGGAACAACCGATTTCCATAGGTCATTTTGAGTTTGTAATGCATTGCGAATGGCAGTGCCACTAGCGAAATTTAAGTTTGAAATGTTGAAATCATGGTGATGACTACTTTCTCTTGATATCGTCCAAGGTTTGATATGTGGTGCTAACTTTTGAATTGCCCGCATATAAGAAATACCTAGTGTATTATTTGGAGAAGATAATAACGTATGATTGTTTAAAAGTTCACTTAATATTCTGGGATAACTTTTGCCTTCTTTTAGTTTCATTGAAAATTCAGATGTTTGTTCTATTTTAGAGATGTCTTTTTGCAATTCATGAAATGAATCGATATCACCTGATTCACTACCAAATGATAGATGATTTGCGTCAACATAACTTGCTATTTGGACAGCTGTTTCTGCAAAATATTGTCCTGCTGATAAAGCAGCTACTGCTGGCAATTCAATGACTAAATCGACAGCACTCAATGCCATTCGGGTGCGTATAAATTTATTATATATAGCTGGTTGCCCTCTCATAACAAAATTACCACTCATAATGGCTATTGATATTTCAGAATCGGTTATTGACTTTGATGTCTGGGCATGGTATAAGTGACCATTGTGGAAAGGATTATATTCAGTGACTAGTGCAACGCTTTTCATTTGCAATTCTCCCTTTCAGAATTCATTATAGATATTGTATCAGATTAATTTGTGTTAAGAAAAAATCTTGACAACTTTTATCTATAAAGTTAAAATAAATTTTGTGCTTGTTAGAGGTGAAGCCATATGAAATGGTCAATAACACAATTAAGAAAATTCCAAGATAAACCATTTGAGTTCCATCAAACGGTGAATTTTGATCATTTAGTAAAATCATTAGATTTAATAGATCTATCTGATATTGATGTTGAGGGTGAACTAACTGTCAAATCAAATGAAGTCATTGCAGATATGCATATAACTGGAACCTATACGATGGCATGTGCCCGTACGTTAGTACCAGTCGAAGTTCCTATTGATATAAAATCACAAGAAATTTTTGATTTAGAAGGTAACGAGTATATAAGTGATGACGAGGAAGATGAGCATTATCATGATGCCACAGACGGCATGATTAATCTAAAAGATATTGCTGAAGAACTTGTTATTATAGAAAAGCCAATGCGTGCTTTTGCAAATAATAGCGATCAGATGTTACGTGAAGGTAATGGTTGGGAAGTTATTGACGAGGAACAAGCGGTTGAGCTTGCTGAAGAAGAGGAAACTGAGCAAATCGATCCTAGGCTTCAAAAACTACAACAATTATATGACGAAGAGCAATAGCGGATTTAAATAATTTATAGTATAATAGATTATTGAGTCTGAAAATAATTTAGTAATGTATGAATATAAGGAGGATATATCATGGCAGTACCAAAAAGAAGAACGTCAAAAACAAGAAAAAATAAACGTCGTACTCATTTTAAAATTTCAGTACCTGGTATGACAGAATGCCCAAATTGTGGTGAATACAAATTATCTCACCGTGTTTGTAAGAACTGTGGTTCATACAAAGGTGAAGAAGTTGTATCTAAATAATTTCATTTATTTAAAGGCTAATGTATAGCCGAGATTAATCGTTCATTAATTATTCATATAATAATTTTTGAGCGATTTTTTATTTTATAATACTAATGCTATATACAATTGATGGGTTGTGTAAATGATGATTGAAATAAATGCACAAGTAATTTTAGAAAAAATAGAAAAAAGTGATAGCGAATGGTTATATAATCAGTTTAGTGATTATTTCCAAGAAATTTCTTCCTATCACGAATTAGAAAGATTATTGAAATCTTATAATACAATTAGGCATAAAAATATATTATATAAACACATACAACTCAATTATAAAGAAGAATACATATGGTTGGATGTAAAGCAAACATCTGGTATTAGTGTGACTTTAAATAAATATCATGAAATTATTGGTTTCGTTCTTATGCCTATCAACTTGGCAAACAGGCATAAAGAAACGAAATTAAGGTATACGATACCAGTTCCAAACAGTTGGTTTGTTTACGCTGGCGGAGAAAATGAACTTTTAAACCATCATTACTCATACAAAAATCAAAGTCATGCATTAGATTTAGTTTTTGTGAAGGATCATCTTACTTATCAGGGCAATCCTAATAGCTGTGAAAGTTATTATAGTTATGGTCAAAGTGTGATTGCACCAGCAAATGGCGTTGTAATAGACATTGTAGACGGAATACCAGATGCACCATCGGGTGAAAATAATATGAAACACCCTGAAGGGAATTACATCATTATTAAACATACAAGCAAAGAGTATAGTATGATAGCATATCTTAAACCAGACACATTTGAAGTGAATGTTGGAGATTATATAAGACGTGGGCAATTAATTGCACGAGTAGGAAATTCGGGTAACACAATGGAACCGCACATACATTTTCAAATTATGAATCAAAGCAACCCACAATTCGCCAAAACTTATAAGATTAGGTTACTAGATAACGTTTTGCCTGAAAAAGGTGATATGGTAAGTTATAGTGGAGACAGTATTATTATAGAAAATCAATTTGACTTAGCTAGAAGATGTAAGCAATTAAGTTCTAATATTAGGCATATATTTAAAAATTGAAATAAAGAGGCTATATTATGGAAATGATAACTTCTGCACAAAATAATAAAATTAAAAGTGCAAATAAATTAAAAAAGAAACGTGAAAGAGATAAAACAGGTCATGTACTTATCGAAGGTGTACATTTAATTGATGAAGCATATAAGAGTAATATAAAAATATTACAATTATTCGCAATTGATATCGATAGACTAGATGAGCAATTAGTGAATGATGCAGAAGAAGTATATGAAATAAATATAAAAGTTGCGGAATCATTGTCTGGTACGGTAACACCACAAGGATTCTTTGCGATTATAGAAAAAGTACATTATGAGGAACGCGCATATCAGCAAGTACTACTGTTAGATCGTATTCAAGATCCAGGTAATATGGGGACATTAATACGTACTGCGGATGCGGCAGGTATTGATTTAATCGTGCTAGAAAAAGGAACCGCAGATCCATATCAAGATAAAGTACTACGTGCAAGTCAAGGTAGTGTTTTTCATATTCCTATTATCACTAGAGATTTAAGTGAATTTATAGATGGTTTTAATGGAAATGTTTATGGTACAGCATTAGAGAACGCTATCCCTTATAATCAAATGGAACATCAAGAAAAATTTGCGCTGCTCCTTGGAAATGAGGGAGAAGGTGTCAACCCTAATTTATTAACACAAACGACTCAGAATTTAAACATTCCCATATATGGGCAAGCAGAAAGTTTAAATGTTGCCATAGCTGGTAGCATATTATTGTATCATCTCAAAGGTTGACCCTTTGAATGAACTTCGTATATAATACAAGTATCAATGAAAAATATTAACCTATAAAAAGACGTAAACTAATTGAGACAGTTGTTCAAGGGAGATTATTCATAGACTGAAAGATAATCCACTGTAATTGGTTTTTTTCATCTTTTTGGTTACTTAAAGAAATTTAAGTCGGAAATCATTTCCGTTATCAAAGATTACAAGTGTATGCGTGTGCATAAATTTGGGTGGTACCACGGAAAGCTTTCGTCCCAGTTTTAAGGGATGAAAGCTTTTTTGTATGCATTTATTGTTTATTTGAAAATATAGATCTTAAATAGGAGGCAAAGTATGGCACAAACAGAGGCAATGTCTGAGATTAAACAACAAGCATTAGTTGATATAAATGAAGCTCAAAATGAAAAAGAGTTACAAGATGTCAAAGTCAAATATCTAGGTAAAAAAGGTTCTGTGACTGGTTTGATGAAACATATGAAAGAATTATCAAACGAAGAGAAACCAGCATATGGCCAAAAAGTAAATGAAGTGAGACAAACGATCGAGGGTGAGATTGAATCCCGTCGAGAGGTTTTAGCAAATGCAAAATTAGAACAACAGTTAAAAGAAGAAAAAATTGATGTAACGTTGCCTAGCCGTAAAATTTCAATAGGTGCTAAGCATCCTTTAACAAGAACGATTGAAGAAATTGAAGATTTATTTTTAGGATTGGGCTATGAAATTGTTGATGGATATGAAGTTGAAAAAGATTATTACAATTTTGAAGCATTAAATTTACCAAAATCTCACCCAGCGAGAGATATGCAAGATAGTTTTTATATTACAGAAGATATTTTAATGCGCACACATACGTCACCAGTTCAAGCGAGAACAATGGAACAACGTAATGGTCAAGGACCAGTGAAAATATTATGTCCCGGTAAAGTTTATAGACGTGATTCTGACGATGCAACACACAGTCATCAATTTACGCAAATTGAAGGTTTAGTTGTAGACGAAAATATTCAAATGAGTGATTTGAAAGGGACATTAGAGTTGTTAGCCAAACAATTATTTGGTGAAGACAGAGAAATTCGTCTTCGTCCAAGTTACTTCCCATTTACTGAACCATCTGTAGAAGTTGATGTTTCTTGTTTTAAATGTGGTGGCGAGGGATGCAATGTCTGTAAACAAACGGGTTGGATAGAGATTTTAGGGGCAGGTATGGTTCACCCGAATGTACTAGAAATGGCTGGATTTGATGCAACGAAATATACAGGATTTGCTTTTGGTATGGGACCAGATAGAATTGCGATGCTCAAGTACGGTATTGAAGATATACGTCATTTCTATACGAATGATGTGCGTTTCTTAGACCAATTTAAAGCAGTAGAAGATAGAGGTGAGTTATAATGTTTATTTCAAAAGAATGGTTAGAGACATTTGTAGAAATTAATCAACCTGTCAATGTTCTAGCAGAAAAAATTACACGCACAGGTATTGAAGTAGATGATATTATTGATTACACAAAAGACATTAAAAATTTAGTGGTTGGATATATTCAATCTAAAGCACCGCATCCAGATGCAGATAAACTAAGTTTATGTCAAGTTGATATAGGTGAAGAAGCACCAGTGCAAATTGTTTGTGGTGCACCTAATGTAGATGCAGGACAGAGTGTCATTGTGGCAACTGTAGGTGGACGTTTACCTGGGGGAATAAAAATCAAAAGAGCAAAATTACGAGGTGAACGTTCAGAAGGAATGATTTGTTCATTACAAGAAATTGGTATTTCCTCAAATCTAGTTCCTAAACAATTTGAAGAAGGTATATATGTATTTACCTCAGATGTCAAACCTGGAACAGACGCCCTTACGGCTTTATATTTAAATGATCAAGTTATGGAATTTGATTTAACACCAAATAGAGCAGATGCATTAAGTATGATAGGTACAGCTTATGAAACAGCTGCACTTTATAATATGCCATTGAAAAAACCAGAAACACAATGCGAGACAACGAACGAACAAGCCGCTGATGAATTAAGTATTAGTGTTCAAAACCAAGACAAGGTACCGTACTACAGTGCTAGAATAGTGAAAAATGTTAAAATCCAACCATCACCAGAATGGATGCAAATGAGATTGATTAAAGCAGGTATTCGACCAATAAATAATGTTGTAGATATTTCAAATTATGTATTATTAGAATATGGTCAACCACTGCATATGTTTGATAAAGACCACATCGGCTCTGATCAAATAGAAGTGCGCCAAGCCAAAGCAGAAGAAAAAATGACAACACTAGATGATCAAGAGAGAACATTAAAAGAAAGTGATATTGTTATTACTAATGGTGATAGTCCTATTGCAATTGCTGGTGTTATGGGCGGCGATTTCTCAGAGGTGACTGAAAATACCACAAATGTCATCATCGAAGGTGCAATTTTCGACCCAGTTTCAATTAGACATACTTCCCGACGTTTAAATTTGCGTAGTGAAGCTTCAAGTCGATTTGAAAAGGGTATTGCAACAGAATTTGTAGACGAAGCGGTAGACAGAGCTTGTTATTTGCTACAACAATATGCGAGTGGAACGGTGGTACAAGATCGTGTAGCTGCAGGCGACCTTGGCCAATTTGTTACTCCAATTGAAATTACTGTTGAAAAAGTAAACAAAACGATTGGTTTTGATTTATCGAGAGAAGAAATTGAAGCTATTTTTGTTCAACTAGGCTTTGAAACAACACTAGAAGGTAATGCATTGACAGTAATGGTTCCGTCTCGTCGTAAAGATATTACAATCAAAGAAGACCTAATCGAAGAAATTGCTCGAATATACGGTTATGATGAAATTCCTTCAACGTTACCTGTGTTTGAACATGTAACACCGGGTACATTAAATGATAGACAAGCAAAAACAAGAATAGTAAAAGCGACATTAGAAGGTGCCGGTTTAAGCCAAGCGATTAATTACTCACTTGTAGATAAAGCACGTGCAACTGATTTTGCACTGCAAGATCGCTCAACGATATCATTGCTGATGCCTATGAGTGAAGCACATGCTACTTTGAGACAGAGTTTGATTCCTCATCTCATTGATGATGTGTCTTATAATGTAGCTCGAAGTAATCATCATGTTGCGCTATATGAATTAGGGCGTGTATTCTTCGGCAATGAGGAAGATCAATTGCCAGACGAGGTAGAATATTTAAGCGGTATATTAACAGGAGATTATGCTGTTAATACTTGGCAAAGTAAAAAGGAAGCAATTGATTTCTTTGTAGCAAAAGGTATCGTTGAACGTATTGCAGAAATTTTAGACATTCAATTTGAATATGAAGCTGGTGAAATAACTGGATTACACCCTGGTAGAACTGCATTGGTTAAATTAAATAATGAAATCGTTGGATTCGTAGGGGAGTTACATCCGCAAACTGAAAATGATTATGATTTAAAACAAACTTATGTATTTGAACTTAATTACGATAAGTTGATGTCAGTTTCAGTAGGTTACATTAATTATCAACCAATACCAAGATTCCCTGGTGTATCAAGAGATATTGCACTAGTCATTAATCGTGCAACGCCATCAGCCCAAATCGTTAATGTGATTAAAAATAACGGTGGCGACATTTTACAAAAAACGGAAGTCTTTGACGTTTATGAAGGTGAACATGTGGCAGAAGATGAAAAATCAATTGCACTTCGTTTATCATATTTAGATACAAAACAAACACTTACAGATGATAAAGTAAATGAAGTACATGATCGTATTTTAGAAGCCTTACAAGCAGAAGGTGCAACGATTAGATAATATAATAAAGCCTTGAATCTATGTCGCATGTTGCGATGATTCAAGGCTTTATTTTGCATTAGTAACGTTATGATTTACAAAAAAGCGTTTATTGTTGCTTTTTATTTATTAAATTTAAAGCTTTTGTTCTGTTAGCAAAATGTTTTTTGGTCATGGTATCTAAATAATGGACACCTTTTTTATCAATGATTTTTGCAGCGGCCAAATCCACTTTATTACTGGCGCCTTTAGGTAATATAACTTTTGCGTATTTTGAAAGTTGATCCATATTTTTCACAAAGGCATAACGTGAAATAATACTAGCGGCAGCAATTGCTATGGATTTTGATTCACCTTTCGTTTCAAATTTTGTCTTATTTTCAAACGGCAGTTCGCCAAGTGCATATCTTTTATATACGCCAGGTTCAGCAAATTGATCAATAACGATATAGTCAAGTTCGTCTGTGTCAATTTTTGCAACGACATTTTTAATTGCTTCGTTATGCAAAACTGCTTTCATTTTAACTTGAGACCAACCGGCTTTTTGTTTCTCGTTGTATTTTTCATTATGCATTGTTAATAAAGAATGTGGGATGAAAGTTATAATTTGTTCAGCAATTTCTATAATTTTAGGGTCAGTAAGTCTTTTAGAGTCGTCTACTCCAAGTGTTTTTAAGATTTGAGCGTCTTTTTCTGATACATAAGCTGCACAAACTGTTAGTGGTCCAAAGTAATCACCGCTGCCTGCCTCGTCACTACCGATACATTGAAATTGATTATAGGAGATGTGCTGTTTAGTTTGTTTGGTACTACCATGTTTTGTTTTGTTTTTGGGAGATGCTGATTTATTAGGTAATATAGCGTTTGCTACAGCTTCAGCATCTTTACCTTGAAACATTACTTTATTAGAATTATATATCGTAATCGCAGTATTGCAATGCTTTGCACGTGCTTTCATACCTTGTGAAAGATTAGTTGTATCAAAATTGATTTTAGTCATTAATTGTTGTATCTCTGAATTTGTTAATTTATGTACTATATTAGTCATTTAGTGACCTCTCTTTGTTCGTATAACGTATTTTAAAATTTAACAATGCATATCATATCATAAATTTAAATAAGTAAGCTATTTATGATATAACTAGCAATATGACTTTAATGAATGTGAATTAAAACCATTGTTTTATAATCATTAAATATTTCAAATAGAACAATTCCCACCTCTTACAAAAAAATATCTTGTCGTGTATAATAGTTCGTAATAAATATTATAAATTACCAACATATAAATATAAATAAAGTAAAACATTTAGATTAGAAATAAAATACAAAAGTCAGGAGTTATTATATGGGTGAGTTTAAAAATCGGATTAATGTAACTATAAATGATCAACATTATACAATCGTCGGAGAAGATAATCCTGAGCATATCCGTTATGTAGCACATTTGGTAGATGAAAGACTCAAAGAGTTAGCAAGTAAAAGTGCGGGTTTAGACACAACTAGAAAAGCCATTCTTACTGCAGTTAATATCATGCATGAAAAAGTCCAAGTAGAAGAAGAAAATGATCGTTTAAGACAAGAAATAAATCAATTGAAACATAGTGAAGATTAATGATTATTGATATAGTGATAGCTGTCATCTTTATATATATTGGCATCATTGGCTTTAGAAGAGGCGTGTGGTTATCAGCTATACATTTGAGCGCAACAATTTTTGCTTTGTGGATGGCTCAACGATATTATTTACAAATAGCACGACGCTTGGAGTTATTTGTCCCATATCCAAAGACACATGCTTACGATATGAATTTTGCATTTCAATTTGATAATTTGCAACAACGTTTTGAGCATATTGTCGCCTTTGTAACGATTGCTCTGATTACAAAAGTAATATGTTATGGCATTATTGTTATATTTGATTATACGCTTAAACAAAAGCTACCAAATATTACGAGCAGACTATGTGGTATGATTTTAAGTGTTATTCCATCGTTAATCATTAATGCTATTTTGTTATATAGTTGTGCAATTTATCCTAATGTGACGATACAACAACAACTTTCTCATTCGATTATAACAGAACATATATTATTACATATTCCATTTATCTCAATGTTTATCACACAACTATAAAGATATTGATGTGAAATTTATAGATTTAAAAAACTAGGGGGTCAAGGCATAACTGAAATACCAAAATAGTTTGGTGATGCTGTCTTGGCCTTTTTCTATGGAGTGAAACAAATGACTAAAAAAGAAATTATTCAATTATTAGAAAAAATTGCGGTGTATATGGAAATAAAAGGCGAAAACACTTTCAAAATTTCAGCTTATAGAAAAGCAGCTCAAAGTTTAGAAATAGATGAACGGCCTTTAGACCAAATCGAAGATGTTACAGAATTAAAAGGGATTGGTAAGGGTGTAGGAGACGTAATCAATGAATATAGAGAAACAGGTAATTCTACGACTTTAGCAACATTACAAGAAGAGGTGCCAGAAGGGTTAATTCCTTTACTTAAAATACAAGGTCTCGGTAGCAAAAAAATAGCGAAATTATATAAAGCGCTTAATATTGATGGGAAAGAAGCGTTGCAAAAAGCATGTGAAGAAGGAAAAGTAAGTGAATTAAGTGGATTCGCTAAGAAAACTGAAAAGAATATTCTTGAAGCAGTAAAAGCATTAGGAGCAAAAAAAGAGCGTTATCCAATTGATCAAATGAGAGGACTAAATATAGAAATTAGTGATTATTTATCATCGATTGAGACAGTAGAAAAATATGAAGTTGCAGGGAGTTTCCGTCGCTTTAAAGAAATGAGTAAAGACTTAGATTATATTATAAGCACGAATCAACCTTTAGAAGTTCAAAAAGCTTTATTAAAAATTCCAAATAAGGTTAAAGAAGTGGCAGTTGGAGCAACAAAAGTGTCATTAGAGTTAACTTATGATGACGAAACTATTGGCGTAGATTTTAGATTAATCGAGCCATCTGCTTTTTACCATACACTACAGCATTTTACAGGTTCAAAAGATCATAATATTCGAATCCGTCAATTGGCAAAAGAAAACAATGAAAAAGTTAGTGAATATGGTATAGAAAAAGAGAACGGCGCACTAATTCAATATAGCAGTGAACAAGAGATTTATAATCACTTTGGAGTGAATTGGATTGAACCTGCACTACGTGAAGATGGTAGCGAATTTGACAAAGGCTTAACAGATATTATCAATATCAATGATATCAATGGTGATATTCATATGCATACAACATATAGTGATGGTGCTTTTAGTATTGAAGATATGATTGAAGCAAACATCGCAAAAGGTTATCAGTTTATGGTTATTACAGATCATTCTCAAAGTTTAAAAGTCGCCAATGGACTTTCTGTTGAGCGGTTGTTGCGACAAAATGAAGAGATTAAAGCGTTAAACGAAAAATATGATGAAATTGATATATATTCAGGCATTGAAATGGACATTTTACCTGATGGCCGTTTAGACTATGATGATGAAATATTAGCACAGTTAGATTATGTCATCGCAGCGATACATCAAAGTTTCAACCAATCTCAAGAAGATATTATGTATCGACTAGAACAAGCATGTCGTAATCCTTATGTCCGTCATATTGCACATCCAACAGGACGTATCATAGGTAAACGTGCAGGTTATGAACCTGATATTGATAAATTATGTGAAATCGCAGAAGAAACAAATACTATTTTAGAAGTCAATGCGAACCCTAAACGCTTAGATTTAAATGCAGATATCGTTAAAAAACATCCTAATGTTAAATTAACGATTAATACTGATGCTCATCACGTAGATCACTTAGAATTTATGAAATATGGTATAGCTACTGCACAAAAAGGTTTTGTAAAAAAAGAAAGCGTGATTAATACAATGGATAGAGCATCCTTTAAAACATTTATTGAAAATAATATAAAATTGAAGAAATAGAGGGATTATATGAGACAGAAATCATTAAATGTCTTAGAATTCGATAAAATAAAAGCACTTGTTGAAAAAGAAACCATGAGTGACTTAGGTAGAGAGAAAGTCGTTGAAATGGTACCAGCAACTGATTTTCAAACTGTCGAATTTCAAATGAATGAAACGGATGAAATTGCTCAAATATATAATAAACACCGTTTACCCAGTTTGAGTGGATTATCTAAGATTTCATCACTGATTCATAGAGCGACAATCGGCGGTGTATTAAGTGTTAAAGAACTTAATGCAATTAAACGTTTAATTCAAATTCAAAATCAATATAAGACATTTTATAATAATTTATTAGAAGAAGAAGAAGTAGTGAATTATGCTATTCTTCACGATAGGATGGAACAATTACCTGTCCTTTCAGAGTTGTATCAAAATATCCATCAAAAATGTGACGCTAATGATTTATTCGATAACGCTAGTTACGAATTACAAGGCATCCGGAGTAAAATTTCTGGTACGACTCAACGAATAAAACAAAACTTAGACAAAATTGTGAAGCGTCAAGCTAATCAGAAAAAGTTGTCAGATGCTATAATAACGGTGCGCAATGAACGCAATGTTATTCCGGTAAAAACAGAATATCGTCAAGATTTTAATGGCATCGTTCATGACCAATCAGCTTCTGGGCAAACACTTTACATTGAACCTTCGTCTATCGTTGAAATGAATAATCAAATTAGCCGTCTAAGAAATGATGAAGCGGTTGAACGTGAACGTATTTTAACTGAGTTAACGGGTTATGTAGCGGCTGAAGCAGACGCTTGTTTAATTTCAGAAAATATTATGGGTCAAATTGACTTTTTAACCGCTAAAGCACGTTATGCACGCTCAATCAAAGGAACGAAACCTGAGTTTACCAGTGAGCGAATGGTTTATTTACCCAAAGCATTTCATCCTTTATTAGATAGAGATACCGTTGTAGCAAATACGATTGAATTTGCAGACGATATTGAAACTGTGATCATCACCGGTCCTAATACAGGGGGGAAAACTGTAACACTAAAAACCCTCGGACTCGTTATTTTGATGGCACAATCAGGGATGTTGATACCTACTTTAGACGGTAGTAAACTAAGCATTTTTGAAAATGTTTATTGTGATATCGGAGATGAGCAATCTATTGAACAATCACTTTCAACTTTTTCCTCACACATGAAAAATATTGTTGAAATCTTACAGCATACAACAAAAAATAGTTTGATTCTTTTTGATGAACTAGGTGCTGGGACAGATCCGAGTGAAGGTGCTGCTTTAGCGATGAGTATCTTAGATCATGTTCATGAAATAGGATCATTAGTAATGGCGACAACGCATTACCCTGAACTTAAAGCATACAGTTACAATAGATCAGGTGTGATGAATGCTAGCGTAGAGTTTGATGTTAATACATTAAGCCCAACATATAAATTGCTCATGGGTGTACCGGGACGTTCTAATGCTTTTGATATTTCAAAAAAATTAGGACTCAATATGAAAGTGATTCAAAACGCGAAAGCAATGATAGGACAGGATGAGCAAGAAATAAATGAAATGATTGCTTCATTAGAAAAAAATTCTAAACGTGTAGACGAACAGAGAATTGAATTAGATGGTCTATTAAGAGAAGCTCAAGAAACACATGATGAACTTGAAAAAGAATATGATAAATATCGTAATCAAGAGAAACAATTAATGAGTGAAGCCAAAGAAAAAGCCAATCAACGCGTGAAAGCCGCTACCCAAGAAGCAGATGAGATCATTAAAGAATTACGCGAACTTAGAGATAAAAAAGGTGCTGATGTAAAAGAACATGAGCTTATCAATAAAAAGAAACAGCTGGATGATCAATATGAAGCTAAGTCAATAAAGCAAAATGTCGAAAAGAAAAAATGGGATGAAATTAAAGTTGGCGATGAAGTAAAAGTTCTGACATATGGGCAAAAAGGTGAAATATTAGAATTACTAGATGATAATGAAGCGGTTGTTCAAATGGGCATCATTAAAATGAAATTACCAACCAGTGACTTAGAAAAAACACAAAAGACGAAAGAAGCACCTTCTAAAATGGTTAAACGTGAAAATCGTCAAAGTATTAAAATGGAACTTGATTTACGTGGCTACCGCTATGATGAAGCAATGGTTGCGGTTGATCAATATTTAGACCAAGCTGTATTAAGTAATTATGAACAAGTATATATTATTCATGGTAAAGGAACAGGTGCACTTCAAAAAGGTGTGCAAAAACATTTAAAACAACATAAAAATGTGTCATCATATAGGAACGGCATGCCAAGTGAAGGTGGATTTGGCGTGACCGTTGCAGAATTGAAATAAATGTGAGCAAGAGGTATGCAGATTTGTACAAAGTCTGTTATAATTTCTTCATCATTTGAAATTTAAGGAGGATTGGCAGTTATGGCAATCGTAAAAGTAACAGATTCAAACTTTGATGAAAATATTCAATCAGGTGTCAATTTAGTAGATTTTTGGGCAACATGGTGTGGCCCATGTAAGATGATTGCTCCAGTATTAGAAGAATTAGCTGGTGATTATGATGGAAAAGCTAATATTTTAAAACTTGATGTAGATGAAAATCCGTCAACAGCTGCTAAATTTGAAGTAATGAGTATCCCGACTTTAATCTTATTTAAAGATGGTGAACCTGTCGATAAAGTTGTAGGCTTCCAACCTAAAGAAAACTTAGCAGAAGTAATTGAGAAACACTTATAAAAGCACAACGAAACGACCTGGGACATCAATGATTGTCTCAGGTTTTTTCTGTGATTTTTGTTAGTTTGTCTGAAATCGTAGTTTTTATGATTTTTATAGAGCTAGGCCTACATTCTGATTATTTATAGCATTGGTATAAAAATGCGAATTTGCATTATATTCATAACTAAAATTGACTGCATATCCACACCCTATATTATTCAACGTCGCTTATCCTCTAAATTTGGTTTATGAAAAAGCTTCAGTGTTTAAAATATTTTGATGCACCAGCATTTTATAGATTAAGGTGCTTTATATATAATGTTTGAAATTTTTACTGGCCACATATTTCATGTTCAAACGAATACTTTGGTTTAATGATAATGTATATTCTATAATGAATATTAGAATTAAAATTTTATATTTGCGAATAAGCTTTCAACGTTATACAACTGTGATGCAAATGATATATATCTTATTTTAACAATATATTTTTACAAGAAAGGGGGGACTAAAGTGGAAAAATATCAAGAAGATATTAAACAAAAATTAACGGTCGTACCCACTGAACCGGGTTGCTATTTAATGAAAGATCGAAATGATCAAATTATTTATGTCGGCAAGGCTAAAAAATTAAGAAATAGATTAAGATCTTATTTTACAGGTGCACATGATGCTAAAACGACACGGCTCGTTTCAGAAATTAGAAACTTCGAATATATTGTAACTTCGAGTGAAACAGAATCATTATTGCTCGAACTTAATTTGATTAAACAATATCAACCGAGATATAACATTTTGTTGAAAGACGATAAAAGTTACCCTTTTATTAAAATCACTAAAGAAAAATATCCTCGGTTAATTGTGACACGCACAGTTAAAAAAGGAACAGGAAAATATTTTGGGCCTTATCCTAATGCATATTCAGCACAAGAGACAAAAAAGTTATTAGATAGAATTTATCCATTTAGAAAGTGTGATAAAATGCCCGATAAATTGTGTCTTTATTACCATATTGGCCAATGTTTAGGTCCTTGTGTTTACCCAGTAGATTTAAATAAATATGCTGAAATGACTAAAGAAATTACTGACTTTTTAAATGGCGAAGATAAAACAATATTGAATAACTTAGAACAAAAAATGAATGAAGCGAGTGAAGCACTAGACTTTGAAAGAGCAAAAGAGTACAGAGATTTAATACAACATATTCACAATTTAACTAAAAAACAAAAAATTACAACTTCGGATAATACTATAAGAGATGTTTTTGGGTATAGTGTGTCAAAAGGTTGGATGTGTATTCAAGTGTTTTTCATTAGACAAGGGAATATGATTAAGCGAGATGCAACTATGATTCCATTGCAACAAACAGAAGAAGAAGAATTTTATACTTTTATAGGTCAATTTTATGATTTAAATCAACACATTCTTCCTAAAGAAGTCCATATTCCTAAAAATTTAAACAAAGACATCATTCAATCGGTAGTAGATACGAAAATAGTCCAACCCATTAAAGGTAAGAAAAAAGAAATGATTGATTTAGCGAATCATAATGCTGAAGTTACGCTAGAGAATAAATTTGAACTCATTGCTAAAGATGAATCACGTACCGTGAAGGCAATTGAAGAATTAGGGGATCATATGGGGATTCAAACGCCTATTCGTATTGAAGCTTTTGACAATTCAAACATACAAGGTGTACACCCTGTTTCAGCTATGGTTTCATTTGTTGATGGCAAACCTAATAAAAAAGGATACCGTAAATATAAAATTAAAACGGTGGATGGCCCAGATGATTATAAATCGATGAGAGAAGTTGTGCGTAGACGTTATACACGTGTTTTAAATGAAGGTACACCATTACCAGACTTAATCATCGTCGATGGTGGTAAAGGTCATATGAACGGAGTAATCGATGTGCTTGAAAACGAATTAGGTTTGGATATACCAGTTGCTGGGCTACGTAAAAATGATAAACACCAAACCTCAGAGATTCTGTATGGTGAAAGTGCAGAGATTGTACCTTTGAAAAAAAATAGCCAAGCGTTTTATTTACTTCAAAGAATACAAGATGAAGTTCATAGATTTGCAATTACGTTTCATAGACAAACACGCCAGAAAACTGGTTTACAATCAGTTTTAGATACCGTAGATGGTATAGGTTCTAAACGCAAAACAAAACTATTACGAACTTTTGGCTCCATAAAGAAAATGAAAGAGGCAAGTATCGAAGATCTAAAGTCTTCTGGTTTACCTCAAAAAGTCGCTGAGAATCTTCATCACGCACTATATAACAAATAGAAAAAAAGAATATGGCATGAGAATCATTCTCATGCCCAAAATTTTATGAATTAGTGTTACAATAGCAAATAACAGGAATTCTTTTTTTAAAAGTATATGGAAGCGTTTACTAATTGAGAAAAATTATCACTTAAATCTAAATAATAAAACAATTGTTAAATTCAACTAGGGGTATTACTTCATTGTTTTATACATACATGTTGAAGTTTATATTGCTATAAATATAAAGCGATTGCATAACATGTTGTTGTTTAGTTTTAGTTGATAAGTGTCATCACATTTATACTTTAAAAAAAGGATACCAAAAAATTAATTGTTTCACAGGGGGGACTTCCTTTTGGCATATTCGAAAAATCAATTCTATTTAAGACGCTTACATTCTTTGTTAGGCGTAATACCGATAGGTGGATTCTTATTAGTGCATCTACTTGTTAACCACCAAGCTACAAAAGGCGTTGAGGCGTTTAACAAGGCTGCTGGATTTATGGAATCTTTACCATTCTTGATTGCATTGGAGTTTATCGTAATTTACATTCCAATTCTATATCATGCGGTATATGGTGTACATATTGCCTTTACGGCAAAAGAAAACGTAGGACATTACTCTCAATTTAGAAATTGGATGTTCTTATTGCAACGTATTACAGGTATTGTAACGTTTATTTTTGTTGCTATACATTTATGGCAAACACGTATTCAGCGTGCATTAGGTCAAGAAGTAAACTTCGATATGGTACATGATATTGTATCTAATCCAGGTTGGTTAATTTTCTATATCATTTGTTTACTTTCTGTAACATTCCACTTCGCAAATGGCTTATGGTCATTTTTAGTTACATGGGGTGTTTTACAATCTAAAAGATCACAACAGATTTTTACATGGGTATCACTTGTTGTATTTATCGTAGTTTCGTATATCGGAATAAGTGCTATTCTTGCGTTCGTATAATTTAAAAATGTTTCAGATATATTTAGGGGAGTGACTATTTATGGCAGAGAAGAAAATTATTGTTGTCGGTGGAGGACTTGCCGGTCTGATGTCAACAATTAAAGCAGCAGAACAAGGCGCACACGTTGACTTGTTCTCATTAGTGCCTGTTAAACGTTCACATTCCGTATGTGCCCAAGGTGGCATAAACGGAGCAATCAATACGAAAGGTGAAGGTGACTCACCTGCTGTTCACTTTGATGACACAGTTTATGGTGGAGATTTCTTAGCGAATCAGCCACCAGTAAAAGCAATGGCAGAAGAAGCGCCAAATATTATACATTTACTTGATCGTATGGGTGTAATGTTTAATAGAACGAATGAAGGCTTGCTAGATTTCCGTCGCTTTGGTGGTACGATGTATCACAGAACGGCATATGCTGGAGCAACAACTGGACAACAATTAATGTATGCCTTAGATGAACAAGTACGTAGTTATGAAGTGGATGGTTTAGTTACAAAATATGAAGGATGGGAATTCTTAGGTATTGTCAAAGATGATGACAATATGGCCAGAGGTATTGTGGCTCAAGATATGACATCTTCTGAAATAAAATCATTTGGTTCAGATGCAGTTATTATGGCAACTGGTGGTCCAGGTATTATATTTGGTAAAACAACAAACTCAATGATTAATACTGGTTCTGCTGCATCAATCGTTTACCAACAAGGAGCAATTTATGCAAATGGTGAGTTTATTCAAATTCATCCAACAGCAATCCCTGGCGATGACAAACTACGATTAATGAGTGAATCGGCTCGTGGTGAAGGTGGACGTATTTGGACATACAAAGATGGTAAACCATGGTACTTCTTAGAAGAAAAATATCCAGATTATGGTAACTTAGTACCTCGTGATATTGCAACACGTGAAATTTTTGATGTATGTGTTAATCAAAAATTAGGTATTAACGGTGAAAACATGGTATACCTTGATCTTTCTCATAAAGATCCGCATGAATTAGATGTAAAATTAGGTGGCATCATTGAAATTTATGAAAAATTCACTGGTGACGATCCAAGAAAAGTACCAATGAAAATCTTCCCAGCAGTCCACTATTCAATGGGTGGCCTTTATGTAGATTATGATCAAATGACAAATATCAAAGGCTTATTTGCAGCAGGTGAGTGTGATTTCTCACAACATGGTGGTAACCGTTTAGGTGCTAATTCATTGTTATCTGCTATTTACGGCGGAACAGTTGCAGGACCAAATGCAATTGAATATGTTGCAAATATTGAAAAATCATATACTGATTTGGACGACAGCATTTATGAAAAACGTGTTAAAGAAGAACAAGAAAAATTCGATAATTTATTGAATATGAATGGTACAGAAAATGCATATAAACTTCATAGAGAACTTGGTGAAGTTATGACAGCAAACGTTACTGTTGTACGTGATAATAAAGCATTATTGGAAACAGACAAGAAAATCCTAGAATTGATGGAACGTTATCAAGATATTGACATTGAAGATACGCAAACATGGAGTAACCAAGCAGTCTTCTTTACTCGTCAATTATGGAATATGTTAGTACTAGCACGTGTAATTACAATCGGTGCATACAACCGAAATGAGACTCGTGGGGCACATTATAAACCTGAATTCCCTGAGAGAAACGACGAAGAATGGTTGAAAACGACTTTAGCATCATATCAAGGAAAAACAGAACCGCCTAAATTTACATACGAACCAGTAGATGTAAGTTTAATCCCACCTCGTAAACGTGACTATTCAAGTAGTTCTAAAGGAGGTAAATAAAATGGCAGATACTAAAGAAGTAAATGAAACTCAAGCGCAAAACGAACAACAAAGCCAACAACAAAATCAAAAAACAATTAAATTTATCATTAAACGACAAGATGATGCAGAATCTAAACCTTATGAGGAAGAGTTTGAAATTCCTTATAAAGAGAATTTAAATGTTATTGCTTGTTTAATGGAAATTAGACGTAATCCGGTTAATAGTAAAGGTGAGAAAACAACACCTGTTATTTGGGATATGAACTGTTTAGAAGAAGTTTGTGGTGCTTGTTCTATGGTTATCAACGGCAAAGCGAGACAATCTTGTACAGCAATTGTTGACCAATTAGAACAACCAATTAAATTAGAGCCAATGAGTACATTCCCAGTGGTTCGTGACTTACAAGTTGATCGTAGTAGAATGTTTGATAACTTGAAACGTATGAAAGCATGGGTACCGATTGATGGTACGTATGATCTTGGACCAGGGCCTCGTATGCCAGAGAAAAAACGTCAAACAGCATATGAATTATCTAAATGTATGACATGTGGTGTATGTTTAGAAGTTTGTCCAAACGTTACAAGAAATAACGACTTTGTTGGTGCACAAGCTATTTCACAAGTTAGATTGTTTAACTTACACCCAACAGGTTCAATGACTAAAGATGAACGTTTAAATGCATTGATGGGTGCAGGTGGTTTACAAGAGTGTGGTAACTCACAAAACTGTGTTAACGCATGTCCTAAAGGTATTCCTCTAACGACATCAATTGCAGCATTAAACCGTGAAACTTCTTTCCATATGTTTAAATCATTCTTTGGTTCAGACCACCAAGTAAATTAATATATATATTAAGACTGTCAACAAAGTACTAACTTTGCTGACAGTTTTTTTATGAAATATGGTATAGATATAAATTTAACATCATGATTAGACGTTTAGTAAAAGTACTTTTCATATTAAATACGTTTAAATCACTGCTGTTGTAAAGTTAATATCTGAAATGCCAGTTATTTAGAAATTTAGTTCTTGTAAAATGATTTTGAAAACACAGCTATGCTACAATAAAAGACAAGTAAATATATAAGGATGAACAATATATGGAGAAACCAATTGGAGTTATTGACTCTGGCGTTGGAGGTTTAACAGTAGCTAAAGAAATCATGCGCCAATTACCAAATGAAACAATCTACTATTTAGGAGATATAAAACGTTGTCCTTATGGGCCAAGAGAAGCTTCGGAGGTAAGACAATTTACTACAGAATTAGCTGAAAAGCTCATGACGTTTGATATCAAGATGTTAGTGATTGCGTGTAATACTGCAACGGCAGTCGCATTAAAACATTTACAAAATTTATTAGCGATACCTGTTATTGGTGTTATAGAACCAGGTGCTAGAACAGCCATTATGACAACAAAAAATCAAAATGTTTTAATATTAGGTACAGAAGGTACGATTAAATCAGAGGCCTATAGGCATCATATTAAGCAAATTAATCCAAATGTAGAAGTATCTGGAGTTGCATGCCCAGGCTTTGTTCCACTTGTAGAACAAATGAGATACAAAGATCCAACGATTACGAGTATTGTTATACATCAAACATTAAAACAGTGGAGAAACAGCAAAGCAGATACAGTTATTTTAGGATGTACGCATTATCCATTACTGTATCAGCCAATTAATGATTACTTTCACGGAGAAAAAGTAGTTATTTCATCTGGTTTAGAAACAGCGAGAGAAGTGAGTGCATTATTAACGTTCAGTAACGAGCATGCAGGTTATAAAAAGCAACCCGAACATAAATTTTTTGCTACAGGAGAAACAGAACATATTGAACGCATTATTGATGAGTGGTTAAATATGAAAGCAACAGTTGAAAAAATAGAAGTTTAAAGTGAGGCGTAAATAATGGAAGATATTGTTATTGCATCAAATAATAAAGGAAAAATAAACGATTTTAGAGTTATTTTTCCTGATTATAATGTTATAGGTATATCAGAACTCATCGAAGGTTTTGATGTTGAGGAAACGGGTGACACTTTTGAAGAAAATGCAAAACTAAAATCTGAAGCAGCTGCGCAAGCATTAAATAAACGTGTTATTGCTGATGATAGTGGATTGGAAGTTTTTGCGTTAGATGGTGAACCTGGTATATATTCAGCTCGCTATGCTGGCGAAACTAAAGATGATAATGCAAATATTGAAAAACTTTTAACTAAATTAGGTGATGAAACTGACCGTAGTGCACAATTTGTTTGCGTTATTAGCATGAGCGCACCAGGTGAAGATACAGTACAGTTTAAAGGAACTGTACAAGGAGAAATCACACTAAATAAAATTGGTGAACATGGCTTTGGATATGATCCTATCTTTTTCGTAGAAGACAAAAATAAAACAATGGCACAGTTAACCGCTGAAGAAAAAGGGCAAATTAGTCATAGGGGTAAAGCAATAGAACAACTACAACAATACCTAGAAGGTGATCAATAATGTCGAAATGGATTATAGTTAGTGATAATCATACTGAACAAGGTGTGTTGTTTGATATTATAAATCAACATGAGCATGTAGATGCTGCTATTCATTTAGGTGACTCTGAATTTGCTTATGATGATAGTGAACTCAGTCATTTTTATAGAGTAAAAGGAAATACCGATTTTTACCCTGAGTTTCCAAATGAACAAACACTTAATATAAATGGTATCAATGCATTTTTAACTCATGGCCATTTATATCAAGTGAATCGTACAAGAATACCTTTAGCAGAACAAGCAAAAGCAGCAGACTGCAAATTTGCCTTTTATGGACATACACATGTTGCTAAACATGAAGCAATAAATGGTGTGCATGTGATAAATCCAGGTAGTATTTCACAGTCGAGAAGTAATATTGAAGAAACATATGCAGAATTGCTTATTGATGATACGAGTTTAGATGCGATTTTAAATTTCCGTAATCGAAATCATGAAATCATCAGCAGTGAAAACTTTACAATTTAAAAAAGATGAAGGGTCTAGCTACGTTTAGAAACAATTTAATCGTAGCTTCATCCTCTTATTTCTATAAATAGTTAGATGCAACAAATAATTAAGCGTTATAAAGTTGTAAAAATAACGCTAACGTTAATGAATTCCTCAATTTAAAGAATTTAAATAAATTAGCAATATTATGATAAAAAGTTTACAATAGTGAAAAATCATATTTATTTTTAAGGGATAGAGTATTGCTTTATCAGTGCAAGTTAGATATAATTATTCTTGTGTTCAAAAGATAATGTCCTGGTAGCTCAGCTGGATAGAGCAATGGCCTTCTAAGCCATCGGTCGGGGGTTCGAATCCCTCCCAGGACACTAAAAGCGTTAAAATACATAAATTAATTTATGCATTTACTGACTAGACTGCTGATATATCAGCAGTCTTTTTATTTTGCTTTAAATTTTATTTACATATAGTTGACACACATAGTGGATACAAACATACTGTTTATTAAAGTCATAATATAGTTAATTAGCACATTGCAAAACTAAGTTTACAGATGAAATTGGATATTGAATATTGAATAAAGTGAATGATCATTATAATATATGAAAATGATGTCAAAAAGTATTATTTTATATAGTGAATTTAAACTTTCCCTTGCTCATTAGGCTATAACAATTAAAATACATTGTCATTTAATGCTTAATCATCTAAATTTGTAAGATGCTGAAATTATTTATAGATAATTGAGACATTAACATATGTTTCAGTCTAACAATAAGTGGTATTTAATATATAACTATAAGGTAATATATAACTTAATGATTATTTTGCGTTTGCGCTACTTCAATTTGAAGTGGCGCATTTTTAATGTTATTTGTAAAATTAATAAAAACCTTTCGTATTAAAAACATTGATATATTACATAGCAAGCTTAATTAGCATTAAATTATTCGGTAAGTTTAATTATATATATATATATTATAATTAAAGGCTCTCATCTAAGTTGTATAACATAGAATTGTGCAAAATACAGTTGAGCATTCAAAACTGTAAAATGATGTGTTTTTCACTACAGTTTTTACTATTATTTAATGAAGTATGAAATAAAACACAATTTTATATGTAAATGTCTTATAGTTATAGATAACAAACGATACTTAATTAAATAAAAAAATAACAGTATCGTTTAAAACATAATAAAACAGTCATAAGCATCTATCATATAATGAGGAGTGTTTATAATGGAAGGTTTATTTAACGCAATCAAAGATACAGTACAAGCTGGCATAGCAGGGGACGGTGCTAAATTAGGTACAAGTATCGTAAGCATCGTAGAAAACGGTGTAGGTTTAGCAAGTAAATTATTTGGATTCTAATATAAATAAATAATAAAGGAGATATAAATTATGACTAAATTAGCAGAGGCAATTGCAAACACAGTTGAAGCGGCAAAATCAGGTAACGGTTCAGAATTAGGTACAAGTATTGTAGATATCGTTTCAAGTGGTGCAGGTTTACTAGGTAAACTTTTCGGATTTTAAAATTGAGTACTTAGCTTATTTTAAAAATATAGTGAGGGGTGTTTATAATGGAAGGTTTATTTAATGCAATTAAAGATACAGTACAAGCTGGCATAGCAGGCGATGGTGCTAAATTAGGTACTAGTATTGTAGACATCGTAGAGAACGGTGTAGGTTTAGCAAGTAAATTATTCGGATTCTAATATAAATTTCTATGACGGACTGGCCAAGGTAATAACCTTGGCCTTTTTTGTTTGCTGAGATATGAAATATGGTATGATGAAGTAAAATTCGGCTATGTTTATACATTGACGAGGACATAACTGATATAGTTTATTAAAAGATATCATTAAGGGGTTAGAAAATACTATGAATAAAAGATGTTTGCTTATCGATTTTGACGATACAATTGTTGATTTTCATGATGCAGAAGCATATGCATTTCACCAACTTACAAAAAAATATAAATTAGAGACAAACCAAAATGATTTAAATCAATTTA
The DNA here is from genome assembly GCF_017891615.1 of Staphylococcus sp. GDY8P198P. Lineage (NCBI taxonomy): Bacteria > Bacillati > Bacillota > Bacilli > Caryophanales > Staphylococcaceae > Staphylococcus > Staphylococcus sp. GDY8P198P. The sequence goes on along the minus strand of NZ_JAESJQ010000007.1, from coordinate 170,214 downwards.
TGACTGTAAATCAAGCGCATTGGGAAGCATTTCAACAAAACCAATTATCAAAAACTGAAGTTTTAAGTAAAAGGTTTGAAGTGTATTTTGAGTTACATCAAATCAATGTTAATGGAGAAGAAGCGGACGTAATCTTTCGTGATGAACTGGCAAATGCTCCAATAAAATATTTTATGAACACGGTGGAAACATTGAGAATGCTCAAAGATACACATGATCTATATATTGTTACAAATGGTGTTTTAGAAACACAAGAAAGACGCATAGCAAAAACAAAAATGGGGAATTGGTTTAAAGGTGTTTATGTATCTGAGCAAACAGGATATCAAAAACCGATGCCAGAATTTTTTGATTTTGTTTTTAATGAAATTGGTCATGATAAAAGAGACCATGCAATGATTGTTGGCGATTCAATAACATCAGATATTTTAGGTGGGAAAAATGCTGCAATAAAAACATGTTGGTTTAATCCAAGAAATAAAATAAATGACACAGAAATTAATCCGGATTATACTATCGAATCGCTTGATCAATTGTTAGATATAGCAAAATAAAAGAAGCGTGAATTATAATCAGAAAAATTGATTTTAATTCACGCTTCATATTATGTTGATGATCATTCAAGAAATAAAAAAAGTTTACTTTATTAATAAAGTATCTACTATATTATAAAAATGAGTGCATTATTTTAAATGTATTAGATGTGAAAATTATGGTGTCCAAATAAGTATATCGTGGCCATCTTTATTTTGTTGTTCAATATCTTTAAATCCATGTTTAATAAAGAAATTTTTTGATTGATTACGTGCAATAACTTTTATAGGTTGGCCTTGTTCCTTGGCAAAATCTAGCAATGCTTTACCGTAACCACGACCTTGGAAATCACGTAAAACTTCTAGTTTCCATAAAATATTATAATCATTAAAATCTGAGAAATATACATCTTCAACTTCTCCTTTTCGGTATAAAGCCATACGAGCGCCTAACCTATCACCAACATATATGCCGAAAAATGGTGAGTCTGAACTAGCGTCTATCATTTCACCGCGTAATTCATCTACTAAATATAAATCTTCATTTCCGAAGTTTCTAAAATCTTCAAATAATTCGTCAGTTTTGTAATTAATATCTAGTCGTTTAACATTACTCACTTTAGCTTCCCCCTTTGCTTTATTACTAACTATTATACCTTATTTTATTGGATATTTCACAAAAATGAATGCTTAAAACATTTTGTAAAATTAACAATGTTAATTTGCTCATTGTTTTTATATAATGTAAAGTGCTGATAACTTGTATGAATATTGGACAACGACGTTTATACATATTTAAAATAATTTCCAATCAATTTATAAGCCGTAAAATTGTCAATGTTGAACATAAACTTTATACTAAATAGGAATAGAGTAACGTAAGGAGAATTACGAATGGATTGTATGACAACGAAACTTAATGAAAAAGATCAATTTATATCGAATGTTAAAAATAGTGATTCAACTTTAGCTAAATATTATCATCTTGATGCAATGAATGAACATGATTACAAAAAACGACTACTTATAGAAAATAACGGAAGAGAAGCGTCACTAGCAAAAATCATTGAAGCATACATGGGTGATTTAACATTAGATCATCAACAAAATGACAATTTAAAAGCACTTAGTAACGGTGCGAAAGTTGTAATCGGAGGCCAACAAGCTGGTTTGTTTGGTGGGCCCTTATACACGTTCCATAAAATATTTTCAATTATTACATTAAGTGAAAAACTATCAAAAGATTACGATACGCACGTTGTCCCTGTTTTTTGGATTGCGGGTGAAGATCATGATTTTGATGAAGTAAATCATACTTATGTTTTTAATGAGCACAAGGCAACTTTACAAAAAATTAGATATAGTACAATGACGCCACCAGAGTCTAGTGTTTCAAAGTATTTGCCAGATAAAGAAGCGTTACATAAAGCGTTAAATCAATTTTTTAAAGAACTAAAAGAAACTGAGGCTTCTTCAAAACTATTGAACATGTGTAGAAATATTATCGATCATTATGATGGTTGGACTGACATGTTTAAAGCTTTATTACACGAAGTTTTCAAACATTATGGATTATTACTGATAGATGCAAATGATAAAGCGTTGCGTCAATTAGAAAAACCAATGTTCAGAAACATGATTGAAAAGCATCATTCAGTTGACGATGCCTTTAGACAAACGCAAGCTCAAACAATGGCTGATGGCTTAGACCAAATGATACAGACAGAGACGAATGTGCATTTGTTCATGCATGATGAGGGTGTAAGACAACTATTAACTTTTGAAAATGGGAGATTTTATTTAAATAAATCTGAGAAGTCATTTTCGGAACAAGAACTTCTTAATATAGTAGAAACAGAACCAGAAAGATTTTCTAATAATGTCGTTACAAGGCCAGTAATGGAAGAATGGCTATTTAATACAGTAGCGTTTATAGGCGGTCCAAGTGAAATTAAATATTGGACAGAATTAAGCGATGTTTTTCGAACATTAGAAGTAAACATGCCTATCGTTTTACCTCGATTAAGAATTACTTATATAAATGCTAGAATAGAAAAGTTATTAGCGCATTATCAATTGAACCGTAATGATATCATTGAAAAAGGAATAGAGGCAGACAAAGCGCAGTTTATTAGATCCAAAGCGTCACAAACTTTTATAGAACAAATTGAAACACTGAAAGAACAGCAAAAGGACTTATTTCAATCTCTTCAAGCAGAAGTTACAGACAATCATGATAATAAAGTATTGTTAAACAAAAATAATGAAATTCATCAAAAACAATTTGATTACTTGCTAAAACGGTACTTATTAAATATCGAAAGAGAAAATGACATTAGCATGAAACATTTTGAGATATTAAGTAAAACACTCCATCCAATGGGTGGATTACAAGAAAGAATATGGAATCCACTTCAAATTATGAATGATTTTGGGCTAGATGTGTTTAGTCCCTCCACCTATCCACCACTTTCTTACACATTTGATCATATATTGATAAAACCTTAGAGCGACAATGGGAACACCCGATTCATCATTAAGATGAATCGGGTGTTTTTTTCTATATTTCAAGAAATTTTGGTGAAATTTGTATAATTAGTGGAGGATAGTGGTGAGATGTGGTAAATTATATATATAAGAAGGTGAGGTGATTATAAATGTTCATGGGTGAATACGAGCATCAATTGGATACTAAGGGACGTATGATTGTTCCTTCCAAATTTCGCTATGACCTAAATGAGCGTTTTATAATTACCCGAGGCCTTGATAAATGCTTATTTGGTTACACTTTAGAAGAATGGCAAGTAATTGAAGAGAAAATGAAAACCTTACCAATGACAAAAAAAGATGCGCGTAAATTTATGCGTATGTTCTTTTCAGGCGCTGTCGAAGTAGAATTAGATAAGCAAGGGCGTATTAATATTCCTCAGAATTTGAGAAAGTATGCCAATTTAAGTAAGGAATGTACGGTAATAGGTGTCTCAAATCGCATAGAAATTTGGGATAGAGAAACTTGGAATGATTTTTATGATGAATCAGAAGATAGTTTTGAAGATATTGCCGAAGACTTAATTGACTTTGATTTTTAAATGGAGGCGTTAAATTGTTTCATCATGTCAGCGTTATGCTAGAAGAAACTATAGATTACTTGAATATTAAAGAAGATGGCATATATGTCGACTGTACATTAGGTGGAGCAGGTCATGCCCTCTATTTATTAAATCAAATTGGAGACGAAGGTAGACTTATTGCAATTGATCAAGACACAACAGCACTTGAAAATGCAAAAGAAGTATTGAAAGACCATATACATAAAGTTACCTTCGTTCACAGCAACTTTAGAAAATTAACTGAAATTTTAGATGATTTAAATATTGAAAAAGTAGATGGCATTTATTATGACTTAGGTGTATCTAGCCCCCAATTAGACGTGCCTGAAAGAGGTTTTAGTTATCATAATGATGCGAAATTAGATATGCGTATGGATCAAACACAATCATTATCAGCATATGAAGTAGTGAATGAATGGTCGTTTGAAAAATTAGTTAGGATTTTTCATCGTTATGGTGAAGAAAAATTTTCAAAACAAATTGCAAGACGTATAGAACAAAATAGAGAACAAAAGCCAATTGAAACAACTTTAGAACTTGTAGATGTCATTAAAGAAGGTATCCCAGCTAAAGCAAGAAGAAAAGGTGGGCATCCTGCTAAAAGAATTTTCCAAGCAATTAGGATTGCAGTTAATGATGAATTATCTGCATTTGAAAATTCGTTAGAACAAGCGATTGATCTCGTGAAAGTGGACGGAAGAATATCTGTGATAACATTCCATTCGTTAGAGGATCGGCTATGTAAACAAATGTTTCAAGAATATGAAAAAGGTCCCGAAGTTCCTAGAGGTTTACCTGTCATACCAGAAGCTTATACACCTAAATTGAAGCGAGTTAACCGAAAACCAATCCTTGCTACAGATGAAGATTTAGAAGAAAACAATCGAGCGCGTAGTGCCAAGTTACGTATAGCTGAAATACTAAAATAAGGAGTGATTTTTGAGTGGCAGTAGAGAAAATATACCAACCGTATAGTGGAGCAGAGCAGCATATACCACAAACGCAACCGTCGCCTCATCCCCAGAGTCAACCCCAGACAGTTAAGCGTAAAGTAATTGTCAAGCTAACTAAGTTTGAAAAGATGTTATACATAGGACTTATAACAGTAATTGCTTTAATAAGTATTTATATGCTATCTTTAAAAATGGATGCGTATGAAACTCGAGAAAAAATTGCAGATTTAGATACAAAAATTGAAAAACAATCTAGTGAAAACAGCGCAATAAAATCTGAAATTAAAAAGAACTCCTCATATGAACGCATTTACGATAAGGCCAAAAAAGATGGAATGAGCCTTAAGAACGATAATGTAAAGGTAGTGCGTAATAATGGCGAAGCGAAGAATTAAATTAAAAAAACCGAAGTTTTCAATTAAAAAAAGTAAAATAGGGGCAGTCCTACTCATCCTTGGATTTGGACTGCTCTTTTTTACGTTGGTTTTAAGATACTCGTATATTATGTTGACAGGACACTCTTCTGGTGAAGATTTAATTATGAAAGCGAATGAAAAGTACTTAGTAAATACACAACAACAACCAGAAAGAGGTAAGATTTATGACAGAAATGGCAAAGTCTTAGCTGAAGATGTGGAACGTTATAAAGTTGTGGCAGTTGTAGATAAAAAAGCAAGTGAAGGTAGCGATAAACCTAAGCATGTGACAGACAAAAAAGAAACTGCCAAAAAACTTGCAACTGTGATTGATATGTCAGCAAAAGAAATTGAAAAAAAACTGGATAATAAAAAAGCCTTTCAAGTTGAATTTGGTCAAAAAGGTACAGATTTAACGTATCAAGAGAAAGAAAAAATTGAAAAAATGAACCTTCCTGGTGTGACGTTATATCCAGAAACTGAAAGATTTTATCCTAATGGAAACTTCGCATCTCATTTGATAGGAATTGCACAAAAAGATCCTGATAGTGGAGAATTAAAAGGTGCTTTAGGCGTTGAAAAGATATTTGATAGCTATCTTTCAGGTCAAAAAGGTGCATTATCATATATTCATGATATTTGGGGCTATATTGCACCAAATACCAAAAAAGAAAAAGTACCTAAACGTGGAGATGACGTACATTTAACCCTTGATTCAAACATACAAGTTTTCGTTGAAGAAGCGTTAGATGGCATGGTTGAACATTATAAACCAAAAGATTTGTTTGCCGTAGTTATGGATGCAAAAACTGGAGAAATCTTGGCGTTTAGTCAAAGGCCAACTTTCAACCCAGAAACTGGTGAAAATTTTGGAAAAAAATGGGCAAACGATCTATATCAAAACACTTATGAACCAGGATCAACTTTTAAGTCTTATGGACTAGCGGCTGCAATTCAAGAAGGTGAATTTAAACCGGATAAAAAATACACTGCTGAACCTAGAGAAGTTATGGGATCTAAAATATCTGACTGGAATAAAGTAGGTTGGGGAGAAATCTCAATGTCTACTGGTTTCACATATTCTTCAAATACTTTAATGATGCACTTACAAGATTTAGTTGGTTCAGATAAGATGAAAGAATGGTATGAAAAATTTGGTTTTGGTAAATCTACCGATAGCATGTTTGATGGTGAATCTACAGGTGGTATTGCCTGGGATAATGAAGCACAGCAAAAAACATCTTCATTTGGACAATCTACAACCGTAACACCAGTTCAAATGCTAAGAGCGCAATCAGCTTTTAATAATGAAGGTAAAATGTTGCAACCATGGTTTGTGGATAGCGTGAGCAATCCTGTTACTGATGATACATTTTATAAAGGTAAAAAAGAGTTTGCAGGAAAACCAATTACTAAAGACACTGCTAAGAAAGTTCGTACCGAATTAGATAAAGTTGTAAACAGTGAAGACAGTCACGCTAAAAACTATCAAATTGATGGTTATGACGTAGCCGGTAAAACAGGTACAGCACAAGTTGCTGACTCTGATAATGGTGGTTATGTTCAAGGTGAAAATCCATATTTTGTAAGCTTTATTGGTGACGCACCTAAAGATGATCCAGAAGTAATTGTTTATGCTGGTATGAGTTTAGCACAAAAAAATGATCAAGAAGCCTACGAAATGGGTGTAAGTAAAGCGTTTAAACCTATTATGGAAAATACGTTAAAATACTTAAATGTTGGAGATAAAAATTCTAAAGATAAATCTGATGTGAAGTATAGTAAAGTACCAGATGTTCAAGGTCAAGAGACGCAAAAAGCACAAGATAAGGTGAATAGTAAATCTCTTGATCCAATAGTCATAGGAAGTGGAGATAAAGTGGTAAAACAATCAGTATCACCTGATAAGGAAGTGCTTCCAAATAGTAAGGTACTCCTATTGACAGATGGGGATATAACAATGCCTGACATGACTGGTTGGACAAAAGAAGAAGTAATTGCCTTTGAAACATTGACGCAAACAAAAGTGACTACAAAAGGTAGTGGTTTTGTTTCTAATCAATCTGTTAATAAAGGACAAAAAATTGACAAAAAAGATAAAGTAGAAGTGACGTTATCTGCTGAAGCGATTAATGGTGAATCATCAACCACGTCATCTAAAGAAAAGGAATCATCCAAAGACGATACTGACAAAAATGATGATAACAACTCAGATTCAAGTAGTGACAAACAAAGTGAATAAATAAATTATTTTATTTCTGACGTCAATGGTAAAACATGTTAAAATGTATAATTTGAAATTGATGCGAGGTAGTAATTTAAATGTTTAGTACAAAATATAATTTTGTAGATTTAAAACATAAATACTGCCTCGTTACATATGATTTATAAGTTGCACCTAGCATTAACGACATTAATCCAATTTAATATTAAAGGAGCATAATATGGTTTATTTACTAGCGATCATTGCATTACTAATAACATTTATATTAGTCCCTGTATTGATACCAACACTAAAAAGAATGAAATTCGGACAAAGTATAAGAGAAGAAGGCCCTCAAAGTCATATGAAAAAAACAGGTACACCAACTATGGGTGGGTTAACTTTCCTACTTAGTATTATTATCACTTCAATATTAGCTATTATTTTTATGGATAATGCGAATCCAATTATATTATTATTGTTTGTGACGATTGGTTTTGGGTTAATTGGTTTTATAGATGACTACATCATTGTTGTTAAAAAAAATAATCAAGGTTTAACGAGTAAACAAAAATTTCTTGCTCAAATCGCTATTGCGGTTATTTTCTTCATATTAAGCCAAGTGTTTAATTTAACAGACTTTTCAACTGGCATTCATATTCCATTTACAGGTTTAGAAGTACCTTTATCTATTGCATATGTAATTTTCATTGTATTTTGGCAAGTTGGTTTTTCTAATGCAGTGAATTTAACAGATGGATTAGATGGACTTTCTACAGGGCTTTCCATTATTGGATTTATTATGTATGCATTAATGGCTTATATCCAAGGGGCTAATTCTATTGGTTTGTTTTGTATTATCATGATTTTTGCGTTACTTGGATTCTTACCGTTTAATTTAAATCCTGCAAAGGTATTTATGGGAGATACAGGCAGCTTAGCTTTAGGTGGTATCTTTGCCACGATTTCAATTATGCTAAACCAAGAATTGTCGCTCATTTTTATTGGTTTTGTATTTGTAGCTGAAACATTATCAGTTATGATTCAAGTTACATCATATAAGCTTACAGGGAAAAGAGTTTTCAAAATGTCACCACTACATCACCATTTTGAGTTAGTCGGCTGGAATGAACGAAAAGTTGTTACTGTATTTTGGACAGTTGGTATTATTTCAGGTCTTATTGGCTTATGGATTGGAGTGAATTAAATTGCTGAAATATACAGGTTTAGAAAATAAAGATGTATTAGTAATAGGATTAGCAAAAAGCGGATATGAAGCAGCAAAATTATTACAAAAACTTGGCGCAAATGTCGTTGTCAACGACGGCAAGGATTTAAGTCGAGATGCACATGCAATTGATTTAGAAAATATGGGTGTCAAAGTTGTTGGTGGGGAGCACCCATTTTCTTTACTTGATAATGATCCACTCATTTTTAAAAACCCTGGCATACCTTATACTGTTCCGTTGATTCAAGAAGCGGAACGCCGAGGACTACAAATACTTACTGAAGTGGAATTAAGTTATTTAGTTTCAAAAGCACCTATTATTGGTGTGACAGGTACAAATGGAAAAACAACGGTAACTTCATTAATTGGAGATATGTTTAAAAAAAGTAGAATTACTGGTAAATTATCTGGCAATATAGGTTATGTTGCTTCAAAAGTGGCACAAGAAGTAGATGAAGAGGATTACCTTATAACTGAATTATCTTCATTTCAATTACTAGGGATTGATAAATATAAACCACATATCTCAATTATTACAAATATTTATTCGGCACATTTGGATTATCATGAAAATTTAGAGAATTATCAAAATGCCAAAAAACAAATATATAAAAATCAAACAGAAGATGATTACTTAATATGTAATTATCATCAACGCCATTTGATTGAATCTGAGTCTTTAACAGCAAAAGTATATTATTTTTCAACACAGCAAGAGGTTGATGGTATCTACGTAAAAGATGATTATATTACATTTAAAGGTTTCCGACTTATTCATAAAGATGACTTAGTACTACCTGGTGAACACAATTTAGAAAACATACTTGCTGCCGTGTTAGCTGCATTATTAGCAGGTATTTCTGTAAGAGCAATTATAGATAGTTTGTCAACATTTTCAGGCATAGAACATAGGCTTCAATATGTAGGATCAAATAAAACTAATAAGTACTACAATGACTCTAAGGCTACTAATACTTTAGCAACTCAATTTGCGCTTAATTCATTTAAACAACCTATTATTTGGTTGTGTGGCGGTTTAGACAGAGGAAATGGATTTGATGAATTGATTCCATATATGAATAACGTCAGAGTGATGGTAACTTTTGGTGAAACACAAGATAAATTTGTGAAATTAGGCGAGAATCAAGGCAAATATGTAATAAAGGCTACTGATGTAGAAGATGCAGTCGATAAAGTACAATCAATTATTGAGCCTAATGACGTTGTGTTATTATCGCCAGCTTGTGCAAGTTGGGATCAATACAATACATTCGAAGAGCGCGGGAATAAGTTTATTAAGAGTTTCCAAGCGCATTTACCTTCACTTTAAAGGTTGTGAAATAAATGTCAGATAAAGTTAGTGAATTTGATTCTGAATATTTAAAAGAGAAACGTGCAAAGCGACGTAAAAAACAAAAACAAATCCAATACGCGATTTTCGGTATTTTGTTATTTATTATTTTGCTGATTCTTATTTATATGTTCACACCATTAAGTAAAATCAACACAGTGACCATTGAAGGTAATGATAATGTATCTAAAACTTCTATTAAAAAAGCTATCAATGTGAAAGATGATTCAAGAATGTATACCTATAGTACTTCAACAGCTGTTAAGAATTTAAAAAAGAATAAATTAATAAAACATGCAGAAGTGACTAAAGTATTACCGAATAAGTTGAATGTTAAAGTGACAGAAAGTCAAATTGTTGGTTTAGTTAAAAAGAAAGATGATTATGTACCCATTCTTGAAGATGGCACAGAGTTAGAAAATTATGAAGAAAGTAATGTGACAGATGACGGTCCCGTACTAGAAGGATTCAAAAAAGAGAAAAAAGAAAAAATGATACAAGAATTATCAAAAATGCCTGCAAAAGTTCGAGGTATGATTGCAGAAGTGCAATATGATCCACAAGAAAATTTACAAAATCAAATCAAATTATTTACGACAGATGAGATTCAAATTGTAGGTAATTTAAATACTATTGCCAATAAGATGAAGTATTATCCTCAAATGTCACAATCATTAGAACGTGATGAATCAGGAAGTTTAAAAAAATCAGGTTACATTGATTTGTCAGTTGGCGCTTCTTTCATTCCTTATAGTGGTGGAAGTACGACTAAATCAACAAGTGATCAAAATGTTGATAAAGGAAATACAGAGGAAGATAAAGCTAAAGACGAGTTACAAAGTGCATTAAATAAGATAAATAAAGAATCAGACAAAAATAATTAAAAAATTTAGACAAATACATGTGTTTATAGTTCACAAGCGTCAAAACGTATTGTAAACTGTTAATAGTGTGAACATGAATAAGTAATTGTCAGGAGGTGCCTATCTATGGAAGAGCATTATTATGTAAGTATAGATATCGGTTCGTCAAGTGTTAAAGCGATAGTGGGCGAAAAATTTCACAATGGAATAAATGTGATAGGTACAGGACAGACCTACACAAGTGGTATAAAAAATGGTCTTATTGATGATTTCGACATCGCAAAACAAGCGGTTAAAGATACAATCAAAAAAGCCTCTATTGCATCAGGCGTCGATGTTAAAGAAGTGTTTTTAAAACTTCCAATTATCGGTACTGAGGTATTTGATGAATCAAATGAAATTGAATTTTATGAAGATACTGAACTAGATGGTACACACATTGAAAGTGTACTGGAAGGTATACGTGAAAAAAATGATGTACCCGAAACAGAAATAATAAACGCTTTCCCAATTAAATTTGTTGTAGATGGCGAAAATGAAGTGTCAGATCCTAAAGAACTCATTGCTAGACACAGTTTGAAAGTAGAAGCTGGTGTCATTGCAATTCAAAAATCAATCTTAATAAACATGATTAAATGTGTAGAATCTTGTGGTGTAGACGTGTTAGATGTTTATTCTGATGCATATAACTATGGATCAGTACTTTCAGCAACGGAGAAAGAACTTGGCGCATGCATCATTGATATAGGTGAAGATATAACACAATTAGCATTTTACGAAAGAGGAGAGCTCGTAGATGCTGATGCTATAGAAATGGCTGGTAGAGATATAACAGAAGATATTGCAAAAGGTTTAAATACATCATATGAAACGGCTGAAAAAATTAAACATCAATATGGTCACGCTTTCTTTGATTCAGCGTCTGATCATGATGTATTCACTATTGACCAAGTAAATAGTGAAGAAGAAGCGCAATTTACTCAAAAAGATTTAGCAGATGTAATAGAAGCACGTGTGGAAGATATATTCTTTAATGTGTTTGATGTATTACAAGAGTTAGGTCTTACAAAGGTAAATGGAGGTTTCGTTGTAACTGGTGGTTCAGCTAATTTACTAGGCGTTAAAGAATTGCTTCAAGATATGGTAAGTGAAAAAGTAAGAATTCATACACCATCACAAATGGGCATAAGAAAACCAGAGTTTTCTTCAGCGATTTCAACGATTTCTAGTAGCATTACTTTCGACGAATTACTAGATTATGTTACAATTAATAATCATGACAGTGAAGAATTTGAAGAAGAAGTCATAGAATCAAATGATCGAGAAAATAGTACGAAGTCAAGCGGATTTGATTGGTTCAAAAAGAAATCAAACAAACAAGAAGAGCCACATACATCAACTTCTGATATAGAAGAACCAGAAGCGTCTGAGGCATACGAACATGAAGACAACATAGAACAAGAACATGAAGAAGAAAGTAAACCTCAAGACAAAGAAGAAAGTAAGTTCAAGAAACTTATGAAATCTCTATTCGATTGATTGGCCACTAAAACTAGGAGGAAATTTAAATGTTAGAATTTGAACAAGGATTTAATCATTTAGCGACGTTAAAAGTCATCGGTGTAGGGGGCGGCGGAAATAACGCTGTTAACCGAATGATTGATCATGGTATGAATAATGTTGAATTTATTTCCATCAATACGGATGGACAAGCTTTAAACTTATCTAAAGCTGAGTCTAAAATCCAAATTGGTGAAAAATTAACGCGTGGTTTAGGCGCTGGTGCAAACCCTGAAATAGGTAAAAAAGCTGCCGAAGAATCGCGTGAGCAAATTGAAGATGCCATCCAAGGTGCGGATATGGTGTTCGTAACAGCAGGTATGGGTGGCGGTACTGGTACAGGTGCTGCGCCAGTTGTAGCGAAAATCGCAAAAGAAATGGGAGCGTTAACAGTTGGTGTTGTTACGCGTCCATTCGGATTTGAAGGCCGTAAACGTCAAACACAAGCAGCTGCTGGTGTAGAATCAATGAAAGCTGCTGTTGACACATTAATCGTAATTCCTAATGACCGTTTATTAGATATTGTTGATAAGTCTACACCAATGATGGAAGCATTTAAAGAAGCTGACAATGTATTACGTCAAGGTGTTCAAGGTATTTCAGATTTAATCGCTGTTTCAGGTGAAGTTAACCTTGACTTTGCAGACGTTAAAACAATTATGTCTAACCAAGGTTCTGCGTTAATGGGTATCGGTGTGTCTTCTGGCGAAAACCGTGCAGTAGAAGCTGCTAAAAAAGCTATTTCTTCACCATTATTAGAAACTTCTATTGTGGGTGCACAAGGTGTGTTAATGAACATTACTGGTGGAGAATCACTATCATTATTCGAAGCACAGGAAGCAGCAGATATTGTACAAGATGCAGCAGACGAAGATGTTAATATGATTTTCGGTACTGTAATTAATCCAGAATTACAAGATGAAATTGTGGTAACAGTAATTGCTACTGGATTTGAAGATAAACCATCATCTCAAGGTCGCAAAGCATCAAATACTGGATTCGGCAATAGTGCATCATCTGGAAGTACAACTGCAAAAGAAGATTCATTCTCTTCTAGTGCATCACAATCTACAGATAGTGCAAATGAAGATGATATTCCTAGCTTTATTAGAAATCGTGAAGAAAGACGTTCTAGAAGAACTAGACGTTAATCTCGAATGAACTTCTTCTTCTGTTAGTTTTTCATAATAATTAATATTAATTAAGACAACATAAAACATATAGATGTCATCAGGTCCAAAGATCTGATGACTTTTTTGAATTTAGAAATTGGCATATAATTAGATGTGAAATAATTCGTTATGGACAAAATGTAGTTTCCAATTATTTAGAATCTCCCAATGACTTTAGATAGTTTGTAAATGTTGAATAGCTGGAGGTTTATGACATGCAAGAGAAATTTATCAAAGATCGTCATATTTTAAAATATGATGACAATCAATTAAACAATGTGAAATTGGGTATAACAACAAGAGAAGATGGATTTAGTAATTACCCGAAAAATGCATTTAACATGGCAAGATATATTAATGATGATCAAGATAATGTTACAAAGCATCAAATGTTACTTGCTTCTGTAATTCAGTTTCCCACAAATCAATGGGTTTTTCCGATTCAAACACATGAAAATAAAGTGGTTGAAATTACTAACAAAGATAAGGGTACAAATATTGATAGACTTTCTAATGCGTTACATGGTATAGATGGTATGTATACATTTGAAAAAGATATTTTATTAACCATGTGTTATGCAGATTGTGTACCAATTTATTTTTACAGCGAAAAGCATGATTTTATTGGTTTGGCTCATGCGGGTTGGCGTGGTACAGTAGGACAAATTGGCAACCAAATGTTAAAACATATACCATTTGATTTTAATGATTTAAAAGTTGTTATAGGACCAGCAACAGCAAATTCATATGAAATTAATGATGATATTAAAAGTAAATTTGAGCGCTTACCTATAGATTCACATCAATATATTGAGACGAGAGCAGAAAACCGTCACGGTATAGACTTAAAAAAAGCAAATGCTATGTTGCTAGCGTATGGTGGCGTTCCCCAAAATAATATTTATATAACAGATTATGCTACTTCAGAAGATTTAACTTTATTCTTTTCATATAGAGTAGAGAAAGGTAATACTGGTCGTATGTTAGCTTATATTGGTCAATAACTAAGAGGTGTATAAAAATTGGATGTACAGCAAAGTTTAACGCAAATAAATAATCAATTGGACATACATTGTAAAAAAGGAAATATTACAACAGTCCCACACGTGATAGCAGTGACAAAATATGTTACAATAGAGCGAGCTAATGATGCTTACCAAGCAGGTATTAGACACTTTGGTGAAAATCGTTTAGAAGGTTTTCAACAAAAAAAAGCAGCTTTACCAGACGATGTAGTCATGCATTTTATCGGTTCTTTACAAACAAGAAAAGTTAAAGAAGTAATCAATGATATCGACTATTTTCACGCTTTAGATCGTCTGAAATTAGCAAAAGAGATTAATAAAAGAGCTGAACATAAAGTGAAATGTTTTGTTCAAGTAAATGTTTCTGGAGAAACGTCAAAACAAGGCATCGCTTTAGATGAAGTAGATACGTTTATTAAAGATTTAGAGCAATATGAAAACATAGAAATTACTGGTCTTATGACAATGGCACCATATACGGACGATGAACCGTACATTAAAGATTTATTCAAATCATTAAGAGCAAAAAGAGATGAAATTAAAGCGCTCAATTTAAATTATGCACCATGCACAGAGTTATCGATGGGAATGAGTAATGATTACCATTTAGCAGCTGAAGAAGGTGCGTCATTTTTGAGAATTGGGACTAAACTTGTAGGAAAAGAGGAGTGAGCCCCGTGGCTTTAAAAGATTTATTTAGTGGTTTTTTCGTAGTTGAAGAGGAAGACGATGATTTAAAAGCGCCACCCGAAGAAGAACAAGATAGACAACAAGCACAGTCTCAAACAAATTATAATAATCAACAAACTGAAAATACAGAAAGACAACGTATACAGTCCGTACCCAAAAAACAACCAACAAGATTACAACAATCAACAGGGGAAAGGAAGTATCAAATGAATAACAGTGCACCTAAAAATAATACTAGGAACGTTGTGAACATGAATAATCAAGAACAAAATAATTATGGATTTACGCAAGAAAGTTCTAAAATGTGTTTATTTGAGCCACGCGTCTTTTCAGATACTCAAGATATTGCGGATGAATTAAAAAATCGCAGAGCAACTTTAGTAAACTTACAACGTATTGATAAAGTGTCTGCAAAAAGAATTATCGATTTTCTAAGCGGTACCGTTTATGCAATTGGTGGAGACATTCAACGTGTAGGTTCTGATATATTCTTATGTACGCCAGATAATGTTGAAGTCGCAGGAAGCATAACGGACCAAATTGAAAATATGGAATACCAAGGTGAATAGAGGTAAACATTCATGGATATAGGTTTATTAGCAAATATATTTCAATTTATTTTATTCTTGGTCAAAATTTATTACTTTGGGATGATTGTGTATTTCTTTATGTCATGGCTTCCAGGTGCACGGGAAAATAAATTCGGTCGATTTTTATCAAAATTGTATGAGCCGTTTTTAGAACCATTCCGTAAAATTATTCCGCCCATTGGCATGATTGATATTTCTTCAATTGTTGCAATAATTGTACTTGTATTATTCCAAACTGGCTTGGCAAATATTTTTAGTTTGATTTTAAGAAATTTAGTGTAAGTTTTGTACTGAGAATAAATAATAATTGAATAAAGTTTAAAATAAATGTTAAGCACCTAACGTTAAAAACGAGAGGTGCTTTAACTTATATTTGGAGTGAAATCACATCGATATTTATCAACATTTTAGAAAAGAAGAGCATGAATTAATCGATCAACTTATCGATAAGTGTTATCGTGCCAATGAGCAATTTGCGCCTGTGTTAACTTCTTTTTTAGATCCCAGAGGCCAATATATATTAAATGTTATAGTTGGTAGTTTTCAAGATTTAGAAGTTACATTTTATGGAGGACTATTTGCTGAGAGACAAAGAGCTATCATAGCACCAGATTACTTTCAACCTGAAGTGGAAGATTTTGAAATCATTCTTTTTGAAATTGATTATCCTCAAAAATTTGTCACACTTCAACATCAACATGTACTGGGTACAATCATGTCATTAGGTATCGAAAGAGACCAATTAGGTGACATTGTGGTAGATGAAAGTATACAATTTACTTTGACAAAGCAATTAGAATCATATATTATATTGGAATTAAATAAAATTAAAGGCGCTACAGTTAAACTAAATGCGATACCAATAAAAGATATGATACAATCAAAAGAGAACTGGCACTCATTTGAGACAACCGTATCTGGTTTACGTTTAGATGTCGTTCTAAAAGAAATGATTCGTAAATCGCGTTCTATTAGCAAACAGTTAATTGAAAAGAAACGTGTTAAAGTTAACCATACGATCATTGATTCTGCTGATTTCCAACTGGACAAAGGTGACTTACTGTCTATTCAAGGATACGGAAGAGCAATGGTTGTTGATATCGGTGGAAAAACAAAAAAAGATAAAACACGAATTTCCTACAAAACTTTATTTAAATAAGTTATACTTATAAAGTGTAAAACAACCGAATTTTAACGACTAAAATTAGCATTGATACTATATAAAATAAATTTTATTTCTGATATTTAATGAAATAACAAAATAGTGTATGATAAAAGGAGGATAATGACGCATGGCTTTTACACCAAGTGAAATAAAAAACAAATCATTTACTCGTGTTAAAACGGGTTTTGAACCAACTGAAGTTGAAAGTTATCTAGAACAACTCAGTAATGAAATTGAACGTTTAAAAGAAGATAAAGCACAATTAGAAAAAGTTGTTGAAGATAAAGAAACGAATATTCAATCTTATAAAGATGTGCATCAATCAGTGAGCGATGCATTAGTTCAAGCGAAACAAGCTGGAGAAGAAACGAAAGCAGCAGCAAATAAAGATGCAGAGGCAACAATTGCAAAAGCGAAAAGTGAAGCAGATCGTATTGTCAATGATGCAGTTGAAAAAGCTCGTCGACTTTCTTTCCAAACAGAAGATATGAAACGTCAGTCTAAAATATTTAGATCTCGTTTCCGTATGTTAGTAGAAGCACAGTTAGATTTACTCAAAAATGATGATTGGGATTATTTATTGAATTATGACCTTGATTCTGAACAAGTAACGCAAGAGAACATTAATCATTTAAATGAAAATGAATTAACTGAAGAAGAAAAAGCGATGAAAGCAAAAGCTGAAGCAGATAGTGCAGCAGAAGCGGATGCAGAAGCAACAGATAATGAGAATAAACAATAAACAACAGACGCGTAAGAAACAGTCGATATATTCAAGCGAGTTAGGGATAGTGCGAGCCTAATATATATTTGTTTCTTATATCACTGTCGTTTTAATTGAATAACATGCAATGAGAGAACTCTAAGTTGAGTTAATCAGGGTGGTAACGCGGTAAATATCGTCCCTGTTAATTGAACTTAGAGTTCTTTTTATTGTTAGATACTAGACAAGTCAGAATATTGTAATAAGGAGTGTAGGAAATGGATTACAAAGATACGTTATTAATGCCAAAAACGAATTTTCCAATGCGTGGAGGATTACCAAATAAAGAACCAAAGATTCAAGAAGAATGGGATGCTAATGATATTTATCAAAAAGCATTAGAAAAAAACAAAGATAATGAACATTACATTTTACATGATGGTCCACCATATGCAAATGGTAATTTACATATGGGACATGCGTTAAATAAAATTTTGAAGGATTTTATTACGCGTTATAAAACAATGCAAGGTTTCTATACACCATATGTTCCAGGTTGGGATACACATGGATTACCAATTGAACAAGCACTTACTAAAAAAGGTGTTAAGCGTAAAGAATTATCAATTGCTGAGTTTAGAAGAAAATGTGAAGCATTTGCGTTAGAGCAAATTGAAAATCAAAAAAAAGATTTTAAACGCCTTGGTGTTAAAGGAGATTTTGCTAATCCATATATAACTTTAAAACCAGAATATGAAGCTGCTCAAATTCGTTTGTTTGGTGAAATGGCTGATAAAGGACTTATTTATAAAGGTAAAAAACCAGTTTATTGGTCACCATCTAGTGAATCTTCATTAGCTGAAGCAGAAATTGAATATCAAGATAAGCGTTCGCCATCTATTTATGTCGCATTTGATGTTAAAGATAGTAAAGGTATTGTTGCTGAAGATGCAAAATTCGTTATTTGGACTACTACGCCTTGGACATTACCATCTAATGTTGCAATCACAGTACATCCAGATTTAGTTTATGGTCAATATAATGTGAACGGTGACAAATACATCATCGGCAAAGACTTAGTAGCTAATGTTGCTGAAGCATTAGAATGGGACGAAGATGCCATTGAACTAGAAAAAGAATTCAAAGGTAGTGACTTAGAATACATCGAAACACAACATCCATTTGCTGATCGTGTGTCACTAGTGATTAATGGATTACATGTTACAACAGATGCTGGTACAGGGTGTGTTCATACGGCTCCTGGACACGGGGAAGATGACTTTATTGTAGGCCAAAAATATAACTTGCCTGTTATCAGCCCTGTAGATGATAAAGGCGTATTTACAGAAGAAGCTGGCCAATTTGAAGGTATGTTCTACGATAAAGCCAATAAAGAAATTACAGATTTATTAAAAGAGAATGGTTCATTATTGAAATTAGAATTCATGACACATAGTTACCCACATGACTGGCGTACTAAGAAACCTGTTATTTTCCGTGCAACTCCACAATGGTTTGCTTCTATTGATAAAGTACGTCAAGATATTTTAGATGCAATCGAAAATACACACTTTAAGGTTGATTGGGGTAGAACTCGTATTTACAACATGGTAAGAGACCGTGGCGAATGGGTTATTTCACGTCAACGTGTCTGGGGCGTGCCATTACCAGTATTTTATGCGGAAAACGGCGACATTATTATGACTAAAGAAACTGTTAATCATGTTGCAGATTTATTCCAAGAACATGGTTCAAATGTGTGGTTTGAGCGAGAAGCTAAAGATTTATTACCTGACGGATTCACACATCCAAGCAGTCCGAATGGTGTATTTACAAAAGAAACAGATATCATGGATGTTTGGTTCGATTCAGGATCATCACATCGTGGTGTATTAGAAGAGCGTCCAGAATTATCTTATCCTGCTGATTTATATTTAGAAGGTAGTGACCAGTACCGTGGTTGGTTTAACTCCTCAATTACAACATCTGTTGCTACAAGAGGTATTTCACCATATAAAATGTTACTTTCACATGGATTCGTAATGGACGGCGAAGGTAAAAAAATGAGTAAATCATTAGGCAATGTCATCGTACCTGATCAAATAGTAAAACAAAAAGGTGCAGATATTGCACGTCTTTGGGTAAGTAGTATTGATTATTTATCAGATGTGCGTATTTCAGATGAAATTTTAAAACAAACTTCTGACGTATATCGTAAAATTAGAAATACATTAAGATTTATGTTGGGTAATTTAAATGATTATAATCCGTCAACAGATGCAGTCCCAGAATCTGATTTATTAGAAGTAGATAAATATTTATTAAATAGATTACGTGAATTTACTGCGAACACATTAGATAATTATGATAACTATGATTATTTAGATATATATCAAGAATTACAAAATTTCATTAACGTTGAACTAAGTAATTTCTATTTAGATTATGGTAAAGACATCTTATATATAGAAGAGCAAAATGCACATAAACGTCGTAGTATGCAAACTGTGTTATACCAAATTGTAGTAGACATGACGAAACTATTAGCGCCTATTCTTGCACATACGTCTGAAGAAGTATGGTCACATATTCCACATGTAGAGGAAGAAAGTGTGCATTTATCACGCATGCCTGAACGTGTCGCTGTTGATGCTGAATTCATGGAAAAATGGAATACTTTTATGAAATTACGTGACGATGTGAACCGAGCTTTAGAAGTTGCACGTAATGAAAAAGTAATTGGAAAATCATTAGAAGCCAAAGTAGTAATCGGTAGTAATGATAACTTTGATGCAACTACGTTTTTACAACAATTTTCTGATTTACAACAACTATTCATTACTTCACAAGCAGAGGTAGTTGATAAAGTTGAAAATGGAGAAGCATATCAATACGGTGATATCCACATTGAACATGCTCACGGAGAAAAATGTGAACGTTGTTGGAATTATAGTGAAACATTAGGTTCTGTAGGCGAACTAGATAACTTATGCCCACGTTGTCAAGCAGTTGTTAAAACACTTGTTTAAATATTTATAAATGAAAATGCAGGAGCATGGCAATAACTGTATTAACAAAATATTCCACAGTTTTGTTCCAACATATTTGAATTGAATCAAGTTAAATTCGGTATGTATTTTAAACATTACAACAACTTTCGACTAATATTTTTGAATAACCTGAGACATCGTTGTGATGTCCCAGGTTTTCTTTTCTCTAATATAAAAAACTTAAGCGAGTTATTTAGCAAATCCAATTTTTAAATTAAAATGAGCATATTGAAATTTAAAATTGAACAATTCATATATAATGAATGCAATAAGTAATTAGAAAGGTGTTAAATATGTTCCATAACGAAAGTGCGCATTTTGTAAATGGCATTATATTAAATGTGAGAGACAAAGATGAAATGAAAAAATTTTATGGAGACATAATTGGATTAAATGTAGTGAATGAATCATATTCTACGATTCAATATGAGATTGGAAATCTAAATCACTTCATGACACTTAATCAAATAAATATAGGAAGAGAACCACTTGTTTCAGAAGCAGGTTTATTTCACTTAGCTATTAAATTACCAACAAAAACAGATTTAGCAGACCTACTTGTACAATTAAGTGAATATAAAATACCAATCAACGGTGGAGAACATGATATTTCAACTTCATTATATTTAGAAGATACTGAAGGAAATGGCTTAGAGTTTTATGTAGACAATCCAATTGATGAATGGTCTATTGAAAATGAAAAAGCAGTTTTAGAAACAAAACCATTAAATGTACCTAAATTATTAACATATGTCTCAGATGAGAAATGGCAAGGCATTCCTGATGACAGTATTATCGGATATATTAATTTAAAAACAATTCGGTTAAATAGAGTTAAACAATATTATAAAAATTACTTTGGTTTGGTACCATCTTCTGTAGAAACAGAGAGTGCAGTATATTTGGCTTCAAATGGTTATCATCAGCATCTTGTAGTGAATAATTGGCTATCAAGTGTTAAACGCATAGAAAATCATAAAACTTATGGTCTAGCATGCGTAGATTTTCACTTTCCAGAAACAACACATAAATTATTGACTGGTCCCGACGGAATTCAGTTTAGATTTAATTATTATTCTGTACTTTAAAATAATGTCTATTTGAATAATGTTTCAAAAAAATAACTTAATATTTGAACTGTAACTTTTTTTATAAGTTTGATTAGGATATAATGAGAGTTGTTGTAAAAATCGACCGCACGTAGAATAAATAGGAGGTACAGACATGAAACGTCAGTACTATATTGGTACTTCTATATTTATAACAATTGTTATACTTATATTAGATCAAATCACAAAATTTATAATAACTAAAACAATGCAAATTGGTGACTCATTTGAAGTAATCCCTAATTTTTTGAGCATCACTTCACATAGAAATAATGGTGCAGCATGGGGGATTTTAAGTGGAAAAATGGCTTTTTTCTATATCATAACTGTCATTATTCTAATTATACTCATTGTCTTTTTTATAAAAGAAGCGAAGCATAATTTATTGATGCAAATTGCTATAAGTTTATTGTTTGCTGGTGCTTTAGGTAACTTTATTGACCGTGTATTAAACGGTGAAGTTGTAGACTTTGTTGATACTTATATATTTAGTTATAATTTTCCAATATTTAACGTAGCTGATTCTAGTTTAACTATAGGCGTCGTTTTAGTAATAATCGCTTTGTTAAGGGATATGAGGACAGAAGAATAGGAGAGATAGTGTATGGAGTTTCATGAGTTTAACATAGAAGACCCAGCTAACGCAGGACAACGAATAGATAAACTTTTGCCTGAGTTTAATGCTGAATGGTCACGTACTCAAATGCAAGATTGGATTAAAGAAGGTTTAGTTAAAGTCAATGATAAAGTGATAAAATCCAATTATAAAACTAAGCTAAATGATAAAATTGTAGTAACTGAAAAAGAAATTGTTGAGGCAGATATTAAGCCAGAAAATCTTAATCTAAATTTTTATTATGAAGATGATGATGTCGCAATTGTTTATAAACCTAAGGGTATGGTAGTACATCCTTCTGCAGGTCATTATACAGGTACATTAGTAAATGGTTTAATGTATCAAATGAAAGACTTATCTGGTATAAATGGTGAAATACGTCCGGGAATTGTACATCGTATTGATAAAGATACTTCAGGTTTATTAATGATTGCGAAAAACGATATTGCACATCGTAGTTTAGTTGAACAATTGATAGATAAATCAGTCACGCGTAAATACATTGCATTAGTACATGGTAACATTCCACATGATTATGGTACTGTTGATGCACCTATTGGTCGAAATAAAAATGACCGTCAATCTATGGCTGTAGTCGATGATGGTAAAGACGCAATCACTCACTTTAATGTATTAGAACATTTTAATAAGTATACTTTAATAGAATGTCAGTTAGAAACAGGTCGTACCCACCAAATTCGTGTGCATATGAAATATATTGGTTATCCATTAGTAGGAGATCCAAAATATGGTCAGAAGAAAACATTAGATATTGGTGGTCAAGCATTGCATGCGGCAGTAATTGGTTTTGAACATCCAGTTACACAAGCTTACATTGAAAAGACTTCACCTTTACCAGATGATTTTGAACAACTTTTAAATGATATTCGTAAATCTGATAATTAATAAGGCTAAGTTATATGACAAATTGAAAGTCATACCATGATATTTGAATTGAAGCGATTGCTTTTACAAATCGAACTATATTCTAATATAGACTTGCAACGACATGTTATTCATGATAATATAATGACAGTTTAATAAAGAACGAACGTCTTTAATTGAAAGTCCAGAGAGGCTTCGAAGACATGTAATGAAAATAGAATATACAAACAAAGCATTTTAGTCACAAAAATAGCTAAAAGCCATCGTAGTTTTATAGTAAACGCGATAAAAATCGTAATCACAGACACAAAATGGGTTATGATGGAGAAATCATCTGAAATTCAGAAATGTCTCTGCTTTTTGTTTGTAATATTTTATTATGCAACCTCATGTCTTCTGAAGATGTGAGGTTTTTTTATATCATTAAGATTAAGGTAGGTGCCCAAAATGTCAGAACGAGTGATTATGGATGAAGCAGCAATACAAAGAACAGTGACACGTATTGCACATGAAATCTTAGAATATAATAAAGGTACTGATGATTTAATTTTGTTAGGCATTAAAACAAGAGGGGCATTTTTAGCGCGACGAATACAACAAAAAATCGAACAAATTGAAGAAATCACTGTTCCAACAGGTACCATTGATATTACACAATTTAGAGATGATTTGGAACAGACAATAGATCAAGCTGCAGAACAAACGTATGAAATTGATGTCAATATAACAAATCAAGTCGTAATTATAGTGGATGATGTTTTATATACTGGACGCACAGTTAGAGCATCACTTGATGCAGTACTTCAATATGCAAGACCTAGAAAAATAGGGCTAGCAACACTTATCGATCGCGGTCATAGAGAACTGCCGATACGCGCAGACTTTGTTGGTAAAAACATACCTACTGCTAGAGAAGAAGCTGTCTCAGTTTTTCTTAGTGAAATAGATAATAGAAATGCAGTTGTAATTGAATAAATCAACACCTTTTAATTCAGTACGAGAGACTGAAAAAGGGAAGAGAATCATGTGGAAGTCAAAATGAAGTTTCAAAGCAACCACATTTCAAAATATAGTTATATTATATAAAACATATACTATAGATTCTCTCCATATCATCTAATCTTAATTTAAGCCTAGTATTCAAATAACAAACCTTACGCTTTAAGCAGTAATTTTGTTTGAATGAGCTAAATTTTGATTTGAGGATTGATACTTTTTAAGTCTCTTTACATGAAAACAATGTAAAGAGACTTTTTTTATGAGAGGAAGCGGAAAGTCATGGAAAATGAAACAATGTTTGAACGGACAGCTAAACCAGTATTAGATGTACGAGATAAACCTAAATTAGGACAATGGGCATTTTTAAGCACCCAGCATTTATTTGCAATGTTTGGATCGACTGTTCTCGTACCTTTTTTAACTGGATTACCCATATCATCTGCCTTACTAGCATCAGGCATAGGGACATTATTGTATATACTAATTACAAAAGCGAAAATACCAGCATATTTAGGTTCAAGTTTCGCATTTATCACACCAATCATAACTGGATTGAATTCACATGGCTTAGGTGACATGTTAGTGGCATTGTTTATGAGCGGTGTAATGTATGTGCTCATCGGATTAGCTATTAGATTAAGTGGAACAGGGTGGCTTATGCACTTACTCCCTCCTGTAGTTGTCGGACCTGTCATTATGGTGATTGGTTTGAGTCTGGCACCTACTGCGGTTAACATGGCAATGTTTGAAAATTCAGGGGATATGAAGGGTTATAACTTAAGTTATTTAATAGTAGCAATGATTACATTGCTTGTAACGATTATGGTTCAAGGATACTTTAAAGGTTTCTTGTCGCTTATACCTGTATTAATAGGCATTATAACGGGTTACATTGTTTCAATTTTTATGGGACTTGTTAACTTTAAACCTGTAGCCGAAGCAAAATGGCTTCAGTTTCCAGAGGTGTACCTGCCGTTTAAAGATTACACGCCATCATTTCATCTAGGTTTGGTGCTCGTTTTAATACCAATCGTTTTTGTTACGGTAAGTGAGCATATTGGACATCAAATGGTGATTAACAAAATCGTGGGACGAAATTTCTTTAAAGATCCAGGATTAGATAAATCCATTATTGGTGACGGTGTGTCAACAATGTTTGCAAGTATTATAGGTGGTCCTCCAAGTACAACTTACGGAGAAAACATCGGCGTATTAGCTATCACAAAAATTTATAGTATATATGTGATTGGAGGTGCTGCAGTCATAGCTATAATATTAGGATTTGTAGGCAAATTCACAGCATTGGTTTCATCTATACCAACACCTGTTATGGGAGGTGTATCGATATTACTTTTTGGAATTATTGCAGCAAGTGGTCTGAGAATGCTTGTAGAAAGTGAGGTTGATTTTGCAAGTAACCGAAATCTTGTCATTGCATCAGTCATACTAGTAATAGGTATTGGCAACCTCGTCTTCAACTTAAATGGGATAGGTATTAATTTAGAAATTGAAGGTATGGCATTAGCAGCACTAGCTGGTATTCTACTAAACTTAATTTTACCGCAAGAGATTGAAACAAATAGATAAATGTGTATTTCATTATTAGGAGGCTGAAAAAATGGATAATTTACTATCAATGGAACATCTAACTACAAATGAGATTTATGAACTAATCGAAATTGCGAGTGGTATTAAAAACGGATCGTTTAAACCACATAATTATGAAGACAAGTTTGTAGCAAATTTATTTTTTGAAAATTCTACGCGTACGAAAAGTAGCTTTTTAGTGGCAGAGCAAAAATTAGGATTAAAATTGATTGATTTTGAGACGAGCACGTCTTCAGTTCAAAAAGGTGAGAGTTTATACGATACGTGTAAAACATTAGAACAAGTAGGCGCAGATGTTTTAGTAATTAGACATTCAGATACAACATACTATAATGATTTAAATTCACTGAAGTTACCGATTATCAATGCAGGTGATGGAAGTGGACAGCATCCAACACAAAGTTTATTAGACCTTATGACAATATATGAAGAGTATGACACATTTAAAGATTTAAATATTTTAATATGTGGAGATATAAAAAACTCCCGTGTAGCGAGAAGTAACTTCCAAAGTCTAACAGCACTCGGTGCAAATGTTATGTTCTCGAGTCCTGAAGCGTGGAGAGATGACACTTTAGCAGCACCCTATGTTGATATAGATAAAGTGATAGATGATATAGACATTGTCATGTTACTTAGAGTACAGCACGAAAGACATGGAGATGAAGAAACATCAAATTTTGAAAATCAAAATTATCACGAAAACTTTGGTTTGACGAAAGATCGCTATAATCGATTGAAATCATCAGCAATCGTTATGCATCCAGCACCTGTCAATCGCGGTGTTGAAATTGATGATTGTTTAGTTGAAGCAGAAAAATCGCGCATCTTTAAACAGATGGAAAATGGCATGTATACACGAATGGCTGTCATTGAGTATATATTACAAACAAAGGAGGCAGAAATAAATGAAATTGCTAACTAATGCGAAAATCTTAGAAAATGGTGAACTTAAAACCACTTCTATCTTAATAGAAGGTAAAAATATAAAAAAAATTGCGTCAGATATAGAGGTAGATACCGATGTTGAAATCGTTGATTTAAAGGGGGATTTTGTTGCTCCAGGTTTAGTTGATGTACATGTACATTTAAGAGAACCAGGTGGTGAACATAAAGAAACAATTGCAACAGGGACTCAAGCAGCTGCAAGAGGAGGATTTACAACAGTTTGTCCAATGCCAAACACACGCCCTGTACCTGACTCTGTTGAATATTTAGAGCGTTTAAACAAATTAATCGAAGAAAATGCACAAGTTAGAGTTTTACCATACAGTGCAATCACGGTTAGACAAGCAGGTAATGAACACGTTGATTTCGAAGCTTTAGCAAAGTTAGGCACATTTGCCTTTACTGATGATGGCGTAGGTGTACAACAAGCAAATATGATGTATGAAGCCATGCAACAAGCAGCAAAAGTAAATAAAGCAGTAGTTGCGCATTGTGAAGATAATAGTTTGATATATGGTGGTGCTATGCATGAAGGGGAACGTAGTAAAGCTTTAGGCATACCGGGTATACCTAATATTTGTGAAGCGGTACAAATTGCGAGAGATGTTCTGTTAGCTGAAGCAGCAGGGGCACATTACCATGTGTGTCATGTATCTACAAAAGAAAGTGTACGAGCTATAAGAGATGCTAAAAAAGCAGGTATTCATGTAACAGCAGAAGTGACACCACATCATTTATTATTAACTGAAGAGGATGTGCCTGGCGATGATGCAATCTATAAAATGAATCCTCCTTTAAGAAGTAAAGAAGATCGAGCAGCGCTAATCGAAGGATTGTTAGATGGGACAATAGATTGCATTGCTACAGACCATGCACCACATGCGAAAGAAGAAAAAGCACAGCCGATGACAAAAGCACCTTTTGGCATCGTTGGCAGTGAAACAGCATTTCCATTATTGTATACAAACTTTGTGAAAAATGGTGATTGGTCATTGCAACAATTGGTTGACTATTTAACAATCAAGCCATCTCAAATATTTGATTTACCTTATGGAAGATTAGAAGAAGGTGGTTTGGCTGACCTTACTGTCATTAATCTAGAAGAAGAGAAAGAGATTAGGTCAGAAGATTTTGCATCTAAAGGAACCAATACACCTTTTATAGGCGAAAAAGTATTCGGTACTCCAGTATTAACATTGGTAGAAGGTGAAGTTAAATTTAAGGAGGAAAAGTAATGTTGCAAAAACGCTATTTAGTTTTAGAAGATGGAACATATTATGAAGGTTATCCATTGGGTTCAGATCATTTGACGAAAGGTGAAATAGTATTCAATACTGCTATGACTGGATATCAAGAAACGATATCAGATCCATCATACACAGGACAAATTATTACATTTACTTATCCATTGATAGGAAACTATGGAATTAATCGAGATGATTTTGAATCATTGATACCAACATTGAGTGGTGTTGTTGTTAAAGAAGCGAGCACTTATCCGAGTCATTTTCGCATGCAAAAAACATTCCACGAAGTGTTAAAAGACTATGATATACCAGGTATTTCTGGCGTGGATACACGTAGTATTACTCGAAAAATTAGAAACTATGGCGTTTTAAAAGCAGCTTTTACAGATAATAAGGCAGATATTCCGCAATTGTTAGAAGAGTTGAAGGTCATTGAATTACCTAGAGATGAAGTGAAAACAGTGTCTACTAAGACACCATATGTGTCTACTGGCTATGACTTAAGTGTTGTATTAGTAGATTTTGGTAAAAAACAAAATATTGTAAGGGAACTTAATTTACGTGGTTGTAATGTTACAGTTGTGCCTTATGATTCCACGGCAGAAGAAATTATTAGAATGTCACCAGATGGTGTGATGTTATCAAATGGGCCTGGTGATCCAGAAGAAGTCAAAGTTGCAATTAATATGATTAATGGTATTTTAGGAAAAATTCCTTTCTTTGGCATTTGCTTAGGTCATCAATTATTTGCACTTTCACAAGGAGCTACATCGTTTAAAATGAAATTTGGACATAGAGGTGCAAATCATCCTGTGAAAGATTTAAAAACTGGAAAAATAGCATTAACAAGCCAAAATCATGGTTATGCAATTGATAAAGATTCATTAGTTAATACACCATTAGAAATAACACATGTAGCGATTAATGACGGTACAGTTGAAGGGTTAAGACACCAATCATTACCTGCATTTTCAGTTCAATATCATCCTGAAGCAAATCCTGGACCGACAGATTCAAATTATTTGTTTGATGAATTTATTAAAATGATGCATGACTTTAAAGAAAAGGAGCTTTTGACAAATGCCTAAACGTAACGATATTAAAACAATTTTAGTTATAGGATCTGGACCGATTATTATAGGTCAAGCTGCAGAGTTTGATTATGCAGGTACGCAAGCATGCTTAGCATTACGAGAAGAAGGTTATCGTGTTATATTAGTAAATTCAAATCCAGCGACGATCATGACGGATAATGAGATTGCTGACAAAGTCTATATTGAACCTTTAACGCATGACTTTATTGCACGCATTATTCGTAAAGAACAACCTGATGCTTTACTACCAACTTTAGGTGGCCAAACAGGGCTTAATATGGCGATTCAATTACATGATAGCGGCGTATTAGAAGCGAACAATGTACAATTACTTGGTACAAAACTAGCGTCTATTCAACAAGCGGAAGATAGAGAATTATTCAGAGATTTAATGAATGAGCTAGATGTTCCCGTTCCAGAAAGTGATATCGTAAATACTTTAGAACAGGCGTTTGAATTTAAAGAAGTGGTAGGATATCCATTAATTGTGAGACCTGCTTTCACTATGGGAGGTACTGGCGGTGGCATTTGCCATAATGATGAAGAATTCAGACAAGTGGTAACGAATGGCTTACATTACAGTCCTGCAACACAATGTTTAATAGAAAAATCAATCGCAGGTTTTAAAGAGATTGAATATGAAGTGATGCGAGATAAAAATGATAATGCCATTGTTGTTTGTAACATGGAGAATATAGATCCAGTCGGTATACATACAGGGGATTCGATTGTAGTAGCACCTAGTCAAACTTTATCAGATGTTGAATATCAAATGTTACGTGATGTGTCGTTAAAAGTGATTCGTGCTTTAGGCATTGAAGGTGGCTGTAATGTACAACTGGCATTAGACCCACACTCAATGAAATATTATATTATTGAAGTGAATCCACGTGTTTCACGTTCATCAGCTTTAGCTTCAAAGGCTACAGGCTATCCGATTGCAAAATTAGCTGCCAAAATAGCGATAGGTTTATCTTTAGATGAAATGCTGAATCCAATAACTAAAACGTCTTATGCTGCATTTGAACCTACGTTGGACTATGTTATAACAAAAATTCCACGTTTTCCGTTTGATAAGTTTGAAAAGGGTGAACGTGTGCTAGGTACACAAATGAAAGCAACTGGTGAGGTAATGGCGATTGGTCGAACATATGAAGAGTCATTATTGAAAGCGATTCGTTCACTTGAATATGGTGTACATCATTTAGGCTTACCAAATGGTGAAACATATGATTTAGATTATATAAAAGCGCGTATACAAGACCAAGATGATGAGCGTTTATTCTTTATAGGAGAAGCTATTAGACGAGGTACATCTTTAGAAGAAATACACGAAATGACTAAGATTGATTATTTCTTCTTAAATAAATTCCTACACATCATTGATATAGAGCATGATTTAAAAGAACACAAAGGGGATATAGACTATTTAAAATTTGCTAAGAGTTATGGTTTTAGTGATCGAATTATCGCACATCGTTTTGATATGTCAGAATCTGAAATTTATAATTTAAGAAAACAACATAATATTTCACCAGTATATAAAATGGTAGATACTTGTGCTGCAGAATTTGAATCAGCTACACCATATTACTATGGCACATATGAACAAGAAAATGAGTCAATCGTCACTGAAAAAGAGAAAATATTAGTTTTAGGTTCAGGACCAATTAGAATCGGCCAAGGTGTAGAATTTGATTACGCAACTGTGCATGCTGTTTGGGCAATTCAGCAAGCTGGTTATGAAGCCATTATCGTCAATAATAATCCTGAAACAGTGTCTACAGACTTCTCAATTTCAGACAAATTATATTTTGAACCACTAACAGAAGAAGATGTAATGAATATTATAAATATTGAACAACCAAAAGGTGTAGTAGTTCAGTTTGGTGGTCAAACTGCGATTAATTTAGCAGATAAAATTGAAAAGTATGGCGTGAAAATTTTAGGTACATCACTTGAAGATCTGAACCGTGCTGAAGATCGTAAAGAATTTGAGGCGCTGTTACATAAGATTGATGTGCCTCAACCTAACGGTAAAACAGCAACTTCAGCTGAAGAAGCGCTCAAAAATGCACGTGCAATCGGTTATCCTGTAGTAGTTAGACCATCATATGTATTAGGTGGACGTGCTATGGAAATCGTATATAACGATGAAGAGTTAACCAATTATATGAACCAAGCAGTGAAAGCGAGTCCGGATCATCCTGTATTAGTTGATAGATATCTCACAGGTAAAGAAATAGAAGTCGATGCTATCTCAGATGGTGAAACGGTAATTATACCTGGGATTATGGAACATATTGAACGCGCTGGTGTTCATTCAGGTGATTCGATTGCAGTATATCCTCCACAAACCTTGACACAAGAAGAGCTTAAAACACTAGAAGATTATACAATTCGCTTAGCGAAAGGCCTAAATATCATAGGTTTAATCAATATACAATTTGTCATTGCACATGATGGTGTATATGTTTTAGAAGTGAACCCTCGTGCGAGTCGTACAGTTCCTTTCTTAAGTAAAATTACGCATATACAAATGGCACAGTTGGCCATGCGTGCAATTATAGGTGAGCAACTTACAGATTTAGGATATCGCGAAGGTGTTCAACCATATAGTGAAGGTGTCTTTGTCAAAGCACCGGTATTTAGTTTTAATAAATTGAAAAATGTAGATATCACATTAGGACCTGAAATGAAGTCAACTGGAGAAGTCATGGGCAAAGATTCAACTATGGAAAAGGCTTTATATAAAGGTTTGACAGCAAGTGGTATGGAAGTTAAAGATTATGGCACGGTATTGATGACTGTAAGTGATAAAGACAAAGATGAAATTGTGAATATCGCAGCTCGTTTAAATGAAGTCGGTTATAAAATATTAGCTACTGAAGGTACTGCTAAAAAATTAGAAAATAACCATATAACTGCAGAAACTGTAGGGAAAATTGGCGGAGAAGACGATTTATTATCACGTATACAAACGAATGATGTGCAAATTGTGATTAATACAATGACAAAAGGAAAAGAAGTTGAACGTGATGGTTTCCAAATTAGACGTGCCTCTGTAGAAAATGGTGTACCTTGTCTAACTTCATTAGATACAGCGGAAGCATTAACATCGGTTATAGAAAGTATGACTTTTACAATGAAAAATATGTAAAATTTAGTTTCCAATGTTAAGAAAACTAAAACAATTGTTTATGTTTAAGTGAAAATTATGAAATTGGCAGTAGATGGCTAGGACGAAAAATGGTTTCATAAATTTTTCTCCTAGTTGTCCTTGTCAGGGTAAAAAATTTAAAAATATCATTGCTGTCATATGCCTTTACGTGCTTGGCAAATATAATGAAAAAGATACTATGAGAGGCGATATATATGCAAAATAATCTACCAATCATTGCTTTAGATTTTGATTCAGCAGAAGCAGTTGAACAATTCTTAGATCAATTTGATGAACCTTTATTTGTCAAAGTCGGGATGGAACTTTTTTATCAAACTGGTCCGTCATTAATCACTAATATTAAAAAACGTGGTCATCGCATATTCTTAGATTTAAAATTACATGATATTCCTAACACTGTTGGCAAAGCAATGGAAGGCTTAGGTAAATTAGATGTCGATTTAGTAAATGTACATGCGGCTGGTGGTTCAGAAATGATGAAACGCGCCTTAGAAGGCATTAAAAAACATAATAATGATATTAAAATTATTGCAGTGACACAATTAACGTCAACTACAGAAATAATGTTACATGATGAACAAAATATCCAAAGTACAATGGATGAAGCGGTTTTGAATTATGCGCGTTTAGCCAAATTATCAGGTTTAGATGGCGTTGTATGTTCACCACTGGAGGCAAAATTATTAACACGAGAATTGGGTGAAGATTTCTTGAAAGTGACGCCAGGCATTCGACCGGAAAATACTTCCTCCGATGATCAGCAACGTGTTACGACACCAGAAAAGGCAAGCATTTTTGGTGCTACACATATTGTTGTGGGGCGACCAATCACGCAGAGTGAAACTCCGGTTAAGAGTTACCAAAAAATTAAAGAAAGTTGGTTGAAATCAAATGACTAAATCAATTGCACAAGCATTGTTAGACATAAAAGCTGTATCATTATCTCCCAATGATCCGTTTACTTGGAGTTCAGGCATTAAATCACCAATATATTGTGATAATCGCGTTACATTAGGTTTTCCAGACGTACGTAATC
Organism: Staphylococcus sp. GDY8P198P; assembly: GCF_017891615.1. NCBI lineage: Bacteria > Bacillati > Bacillota > Bacilli > Caryophanales > Staphylococcaceae > Staphylococcus > Staphylococcus sp. GDY8P198P. The sequence goes on along the minus strand of NZ_JAESJQ010000007.1, from coordinate 136,879 downwards.
ATATTAGAGATGGTCTACAAGCATTGATTGAATCACATTTTAAAGATATTGAAGTTATATCAGGTACTGCAACAGCCGGTATACCGCATGCAGCTTATGTCTCAGAAGTGATGAACTTACCGATGAACTATGTTCGATCAAAAAGTAAAAGCCATGGTAAACAGAATCAAATTGAAGGCGCATCAAGTGAAGGGAAAAATGTAGTAGTTATAGAAGATTTAATATCTACAGGTGGTTCTTCAATAACTGCAGTAGAAGCATTGAAAGCTGCTGGTGCAAATGTCATTGGTGTAGTAGCGATCTTTACTTATGGTTTGAAAAAAGCAGACGAACAATTTGCACAAGCTGGAGTTCCTTTCTATACATTAAGTAATTATAATGAATTAATTGAAGTTGCAAGAGAAAATGGAGAAATTTCTGAAAATGATATTACTACATTAGTTGATTGGAGAGATAACTTGTCATAAAATGTTAAGTGGAGGGGATGTTATGACAAAAGACTCGAAAGTAGCCTATAATCATTTTGCTCATTTAAATAAATTCCTCAAAAAATCAGAAGACTATAGAGCACAATCAACTTCAGAAGACGAAAATAAATGGGTATTTAACGCTACAGAATCAAATATTTATAAAAAATCCAAATCAAACCTTAAGCAAAAAGGCCATATTAAATAACCATTATTTGTAAATATATTGTGGAAATTTGAAATAACGCAAAAAAATTATGTAATTATATTGATTAGAAAATGCTTAAAAGACTTTTATATATTGATAAAAGGTCTTTTAGGCATTTTTTAATATGTAAATACATTTTTGTTCATAATTAGTTCACAAAGTAGGTTTTAAATAATAAATATCATATGAAATTCCAAGATAGAAAGGAATGAATGAATTTGAAACATAAAAAATTTGATATTGTTGCACTATTTTTACTCATTGGTGTGTTTATGGCGGCTTTAGACAACGGTATTATTAGTGCAGCGTTAACTACAATAAATCAATCCTTTGAAATTTCAGCACAAATGGGATCATGGGGAATAACGATTTATACATTAGGTATGGCTGTAACCACACCTATAGCAGGTAAACTTGCTGATATGTATGGCTGTAAAAAAATATTTATAATTGAAGTGATTTTATTTGGTTTTGGATCATTGTTAGTTGCATTAAGTCCTAATTATACGTTCTTTATCATTGCACGTTTAATTCAATCGTTTGGTGGTGGCGGTTTATTTGTAATCGCTAGTTCACATATCATTTCTACATATACCAAAGAAAAGCAAGGTAGTATGCTTGGTGGATTAGGAGCAATGAATGGTATTGCTTCGGTATTAGGACCAAATATTGGAAGTTTATTAATTAATGTAAGTGGTACATGGCATTGGTTATTCTTGATCAATGTCCCAGTGGCAATAATGATTGTCATTTTTATGATGATTAAAATGCCAGAAACACAAGAAAAAGTTAAAACCAAAATTGATAAATATGCCATCATTGTATTTTCATTTTCAACGTTATTAATGATGTTTGCGATTAATAATATACAAACTGGTAATATTGCTAATAGTATACTCAGTTTTTCGGTGATTGGTTTATTTGTATTGGCTATGATTGGCTATGGTATTTTAATTTTAGTGGAATATAAAAATGAAGCGACTGATATAGATGCTTTCTTACCTTTTTATTTACTGAAAAAGCCAGCTTTTTCAGTGGTATTGATTATGGGCGTTTTATCTGGGATGTTAATTGGATCAATTATTTTCATTCCTTCATTTGTTGAAAACGTATTGCATGTTAAAGCTGCTAACAGTGGATATTGGATGACGCCCTTGGCATTAGCTTCAGGTGTAGGCGCATCAATGGGTGGAAAGATTGTAGATAAAAAAGGTCCTATATTTGCATTAGTGATTGCAAGTATCATTAGTATGATTGGCTATGGTGGTTTAGCCTTTTTAACTTATTCAACTATGCCATTTCTAGTATTTTCAATAATTGCAGGCTTAGGCTTTGGTTTTACTATTGGCGCACCAATGACTGTATTAGCAACTAAGTCAGCACATTCAGCTAAAAATAATAGTACAGTTATTGGAACATTATCAGTTTCTAGACAAGTCGGAATTACTATTGCACCGACAATGTTTACGACATTTATTCAATTCGGATATAGCCAAATGGGGAGTAAAATTAAAGAAAGTATAAATTCAGCCCATTTTGGACTCAAAGACATACCAGTTTCTTTAATGAACATAATGGAGCATCGTTCAGGTAATCTTACTAAAATATTAGGGCAAGTAAATCAAATTTCTAACGATACATTAAGACGTGCAATCACAAATGGTATTGAAGATGCAACACATCTTGCGTATATGCCAATATTTTTAACTGCAGTTATTGCATCTTTTATCATCTTGTTACTTGTTACGCTTTTTAGAAAAGAATTTAAATAAAGTGAAAATTTAGCAAGTGAGTAAATGGTATAGATTTTTTATAGAAGTTTCGGTTAACTTCAAAAACAAAAACGCAGAAACGTAGATAAGATTATATTGTCTACGTTTCTGCGTTATTTGAATGTTGCTATATGAAAACGACTGAAATCATTCACGATTTGAAATGATTAAAAAGAAATGTGATAAAGTTGTTATATAAAAATTATTAACGAATCATAATTTTAATGATGATAAAGCCAATGAGTATCACTAAAGCTGCAATAAGTAACGGTATAATATAATAAAGCATGAAATACCTCCAATTGTATTTGTATTTATTTTAACTATAAATATTCAAAAGTAAAATGATTTTATTGTTTTAAGCCGTCAAAGTTTTCAATAACACACGCTTTAGAAATTAATGTTGCAAACTACACTAAGTGGTATATTGAAATAGGTTGTGTTACATTTGCAATTATACTATGTAACAACAAATAATGTTATATTTTCAATTAATTTGGTTTTTAATTCAATTTGTGAGAAAAAAACGCATTTGTAAAATCAAAATGAAGCATGATTTGAATACGCTTTTCTAGCTTACCTTAATTAAATTTATATTATCAAATGTAAGGGGAAATGATATGAAGTTTGTGAAACAACTACTAAAAAACCATACAAAAAATGTTATTGTCTGTTTAATTGGTGCGTTTGTGAGTGCGATCGCAGTTAATTCATTTATATTAGAATCTAATTTAGGTGATGGGGGTACAGTTGGTATGTCATTGGCATTAAAATATGCATTTGGCTTTTCACCTGCTATATCCTCTTTAATTATAAATACATTGGTCATTATTGTAGGATGGCGTTTTTTGAGTACCAGAACAGCAGTATATACTTTTATTGCCAATACAGCGATATCTATCTTTTTAGATTTAACTGAAAACTTTAAAACAGGTATTGATAATTTTGTAATAAATGCTTCTTTTGGAGGGGTATTAGTAGGTGTAGGTATAGGATTAGTAATTACTTCTGGGGGCGTGATAGGGGGTACATCAGTCATTGCTAAGATGTTAAATAAATATTTTGACATCAAAACATCACAAGGTATTTTTGTTTTAGATGCTCTGGTTGTCTTATCCTTTTTATTTGTCTTACCATTAGAAAATGTCTTGTTTACTGTAATTATGATATTTATCACTGAACGTGCAACTGCATTTATTATTGAAGGATTCTATCCTAAAAAAGCAGTTACTGTGATATCAAGTAAAAATGAGATAATTAGTGATGAAATCAATAGTTTTACAGGTAGAGGCTCGACACTTTTAAAAGGGAAAGGTGGTTATGGTAAACATGAAACAAGTATGTTGTATGTTGTAGTGCCACAATCACAAGTGACCAGAGTTAAAAAGCTTGTAAATGAGGTAGATGAAAATGCCTTTTTAGTTATTCATGATGTGAGAGATGTATTAGGAAACGGATTTATGAATTTATCTTAATTATAGATCTTTATAGGTGCTATGCTTCAAATTATTTGTTAATTGCTAATTTAATTCGTTCGATTTTTTTAAGAATTTGTTTTATTCTATATTTAAGATGTTTTAAGGAGGCAATTTAATGGCAATTCCAAAAATAACGACATTTCTTATGTTTAATGGACAAGCAGAGGAAGCAATCAATCTGTATGTAGAAGCATTTGAAGATGCAGAAATATTAACGATGGTTAAATATGAAGAAGATGATAAAGAACCTACTGGTGCAGTGCAACATGCTATCTTTCGTTTGAAAGATCAAGTTTTTATGGCGATTGATAATATGAATGGTGTCGATGTGGACATGAATCCAGCAATGTCATTATATGTTACGGTAGACAGTCCATTAGAAATGGAAAGATTATTTAGTAAATTAAAAAGTGGTGGGGCAATTTTAATGCCTAAAACTGAAATGCCACCATTTAGAGAATTTACATGGATTGTAGATAGATTTGGCGTTAATTTTCAACTCGCGTTACCAGAAAAAAATAAATATTAAAAAGGCTAAGATTAAGCATCGTACACATGTTGTGTGTACTAATTGCTCATAATCTTAGCCTTGTTTTTAATTTATAGGGACATGGTTACTACAACTTTAAAGTATTTTATGTTTATGATGTCACTTTCATTTTTTGAATATGGTCGTAATCAGGTGTAGCATAGAGTGTTTTTTGATGATCATATGTTACAAACCCTGGTTTTGCACCAGAAGGTTTATGAACGTGTTTAATTTCAGTGTAATCTACTGGTATTTGACCAGAATTACCAGCTTTTGAATAATAGCCAGCCAGCATAGCCGCTTCTTTTATGGTATTTTCACTAGGTGCATCATTTAAGATCACCACATGAGAACCAGGAATGTCTTTTGTATGAAACCACAAATGCTGTTTGCTTGCCTTTTTATTTGTTAAATAATCATTTTGCTTATTATTCTTTCCTACAAGCATAGTATCTCCGTCACTTGAGACATATTCCTGTAATTGAATGGAAGGTTTCTTTTTCTTATTTTTTTGTTTGCGTTGTTTCATATAGCCCTGTTCGGCAAGTTCTTCTCTAATGTCATCAATATCTTCCACGGATATATGTGTAAGTTGTTGTTCTATATTTTCAAAATATGTGATGTTTTCTTTAGTTAAATCAATTTGACGTGTTAATTCATGTGCACGTGTTTTCAATTTATTATATTTTTTATAATACATTTGGGCATTTGTTGCTGGTGATTTTGTGGTATCTAAAGGAATGGTTACTTCATTACCATCATAATAATTAGTAGTCGTCAGATACTCATCACCTTGTTTAATTCTATAAATATTGGCAGTGATTAATTCACCAAATAATTGTTGTACTTCTTTATCTTTAGTACCTTCTTGTTCATCGATTAGTTTACTTAATTTATTTTGATATTTATGCAACTGTTGCTGTACAAATTTAACTAAATCATTTGCACGTTGTTTTACGCGTTCTCTTTCGCCTCTGGCATCATAATATCTATCTAATAAATCATGTAAAGAATCATATTCAACCATATCATCGTAAAACTGATTTAAATGCATGAAGTAGAAATCTTCTTTTCCTGTTTCATGATTTTTATGAAAAACAGGGGTAGGTAATTCCTTTGTCTCATTCATTACAGAATCAAATGCCTCTGGTAACGTTTCAGTTGTCATAAATTGTTTGCGATTGACGATTTCGTTCGTAATTAAAGGACTAAAGCCTTCAAATTGATTTAATAGCTGTCTAGCGATTTTTCCACTATTGAAATCAATGAATTTTAAAGCTTCTGTACCTGTAATATCATATGGATTTGTTTTATTTTGCGTAGGAGGTGCTTCGTATTGAAACCCAGGCATTACTGTACGATATTGATTTGTATTAGGCGTCAAATGTTTAAAACCTTCAATAATCTTGCGTTGATCATCTACTAATATTAAATTACTGTGTTTCCCCATTATTTCTAAAATAACTGTACGGTAAGTGGTATCACCAATTTCATCTTTACTGTGTATATCTATTTCTACACGTCTATCATTTCCAATTTGTCTTATTGCTTTAATAAAACCACCCTCTAAATGTTTACGAAATACTCTTGCAAACATTGGTGGTTCAAATGGATTATCGTATTTTTTATCTGTTAAATGCATTCTAGCAAAACTAGGATGGATCGAGAGTAGAAGTTGATGGTTTTTACGATTTTGACGTATTACCATGATGATTGTATCGTTTTCAGGTTGATTGATTTTATGAATTCTACCATCAACGAGAAATTGTAAAGATTCTACCATTTTTCGTGTAAATAAACCATCGTATGCCATTACTATCAGCCACCTTATTTTTAGTCATTCATCATATTGTAACATGATGAAAAGATTTGGTCATGAGCAAAGATTGTTTGAACGTATGCTATACAACCAAACGCTCATTATGGTATCATAGTTTAATAATAGAAGAATAGCTTAGAGAGGTAGTAAGGCATGGATAATGAGAAAGGTTTGTTGATTGTACTTTCTGGACCTTCTGGTGTAGGAAAAGGTACAGTTAGAAAAAAAATATTTGATGACCCAACCACATCTTATAAATATTCTATCTCGATGACGACACGTAATATGCGTGAAGGTGAAGTCGATGGTGTAGATTATTTCTTCAAAACAAAATCAGAGTTTGAAGCATTAATTAAACAAGATCAATTTATAGAATATGCAGAGTATGTGGGTAATTATTATGGTACACCGGTGCAATACGTAAAAGATACTATGGACCAAGGACATGACGTATTTTTAGAAATTGAAGTAGAAGGTGCCAAACAAGTTCGTAAAAAGTTCCCTGATGCATTATTTATTTTTCTAGCACCACCAAGTTTAGATCATTTACGTGAACGTTTAGTAGGACGTGGTACTGAGTCTGATGAAAAAATTCAAAGTAGAGTACTCGAAGCTCGTAAAGAAGTTGAAATGATGAATTTATATGATTATGTTGTGGTTAATGATGAAGTTGAATTAGCTAAGCAACGTATTCAATCTATTGTTGAAGCTGAGCATTTGAAAAGGGAAAGAATTGAAGCAAAATATAGAAAAATGATATTGGAGGCAAAAAAATAATGTTATATCCACCATTAAATGATTTAACATCAAAAATCACATCAAAGTATTTAATCGCTACGACTGCTGCTAAACGTGCACGTGAGTTAGACGAGCATCCAAATAGTACGCTATTAAGCAAATATAATTCTGAAAAATCAGTGGGAAAAGCATTGGAAGAAATTGCTGGCGGCGAAATTTATCCTGAAACTACTAAATAACACTTTCTAAGCGAATATTGAATAATATAATTTTATAATTTTGAAAAGTACACCGGGTTAATGATGTGCACTTCAAAAGTCGGACGCATGCGATGACTTTGAGGTTTCATAGCCAAGGTGTGCTTTTTTAATTTGGACATTAATTTGTGTATAATAAGCAGTAACCATATTTATACTTAAAGCAATATAGCTAAAATATTAAAAGTTAATTTAACTAATGAAAATGAAAACATGCTATGTAATCCTATACATTAAACTAATGCGGAATAAAAACATTTGTCTATATTTAGTTATATTGAAGATTAAATATATAAACTACTATGTTAAACCATTAATAGAAAGATATAAATTATTTGGAGGAGAACTACGATGAAAAATATATTACTTGCTGTAACTGGTGGTATCGCTGCGTATAAAGCAATAGATTTAACGAGTAAACTCACACAGGCTGATTATAATGTCAGAGTGATGTTAACAGACCATGCACAAGAGTTTGTAACTCCTTTAGCTTTTCAAGCCATCGGTAGAAATCCTGTTTATACGAGCACTTTTAAAGAACACAATCCAGAAGAAATTCAACATGTAGCTTTAGGAGATTGGGCAGATGCAATTGTAGTTGCACCGGCAACTGCAAATATAATCGCTAAACTAGCAAACGGTATTGCTGATGACATGGTTACATCAACGCTATTAGCTACAGAAACACCTAAATTTATCGCTCCAGCAATGAATGTACATATGTATGAGAATAAAAGAACGCAACATAATTTAGCAACGTTAAGTTCAGATGGTTATTATTTCTTAGAACCTGGTGAAGGTTTCTTAGCATGTGGCTACGTTGCAAAAGGTAGAATGGAAGAACCTTTGCAAATTGTAGAAAGGCTAAATCAATATTTTCAACACGACATATCAACACCCAAAAATAGTAGATTTAACGGTATGAAAGCTTTGGTGACTGCTGGACCAACCATAGAAGAACTAGATCCAGTTCGTTATTTATCCAATCGCTCATCAGGTAAAATGGGATATGCGCTAGCAGAATCTTTAGCTCAAAGAGGGGCGACCGTGACACTTATATCTGGTCCAACCAAGCTAACACCACCGAAAAATGTGGAAGTCATACAAGTAGAAAGTGCACAGCAGATGTTTGAAGCGGTTAAAACACGATTCGAGAACATGGATATTGTCTTTAAATCTGCAGCAGTATCAGATTATGCTCCAACAGAATTATTAGAGCATAAACTAAAAAAACAACAAGGCGATTTGACGGTTACTTTTAAACGCACACCCGATATTTTAAAATATTTGGGAGAACATAAAGGTAATCAATTTTTAGTTGGTTTTGCAGCAGAAACACAAAACATTGAAACATATGCTCAAAAAAAATTAAAAAGTAAAAACGCAGATGTCATTATAGCGAATAATGTTGGAGATCGCACAATTGGGTTTAGCTCTGATGATAATGCATATACAATGTACTATAAAAACGGTGAAACTATAGCGTTAGGAAAACACAAAAAAGTCATATTAGCGGAGCATATACTAGATAGTTTAGAAACAAGGTGGCAATAAAATGATAGCAAAAGTAATCGTAGATATCCCATCTAAAAGTGTTGACTTTACATTTGATTATTTAATTCCACAAAAATTTCAAGCGATGATTGAAGTTGGTATGCGTGTAATTGTACCTTTTGGACCGAGAACGATACAAGGTTATGTCATGGACATCACTAAGCAACCTGACACTGATATGGATATATCAAAATTAAAAGAAATAAAAGAGATACAAGATATTAAACCTGAATTAACGAAAGAATTAATACAACTTACAGACTGGTATCATACTTATTTTGTTACAAAGCGAATTTCTATGTTAGAGGTTATGCTTCCAAGTGCAATCAAAGCTAAATATACCAAAGTTTTTGCAGTTGAAGATGCTGAAGCTATACCAGAAAAGTTATTAAAACGATTTGACTCGGAAGGGCATTATGCATATAAAGAAGCACAAAAAAATGAAGACTTAACTCTAATTGCACCATTCTTAAAGCAAGGTGCAATTCTTGAAGATACCATTTTATCTCAAAGTTTAAAGAAAAAGAAACAACGTGCAGTGCGCATCGTCGAAGGTTTTGATTATGATATGGTATTAGGCTCTTTAGAAAAATCAAAAAAGCAATATGAATTATATGCTTATTTAATCGATGAAAGTCATCACGTTGTTTTTTTAAAGCAATTAGAAGAAATGGGCTTTTCAAAATCTAGCATTGAGACATTAGCTCGTAAAGGTTTTATTGAGAAATATGATACAACTGTAGAGCGCGATCCTTTTGCGACGCGAGTATTTGAACAAGATCAAAAGCAACAACTTACGCAAGAACAACAAGAAGCATATAATGCCATACTTGAGACGATTAATAAAAGTGAACAACGGACATTTTTATTACACGGCGTGACGGGTTCTGGAAAGACTGAAGTTTACTTACAAACCATAGAAAAAGTACTCAATCAGGACAAACAAGCGATGATGTTAGTACCGGAAATTGCACTCACACCCCAAATGGTATTAAGATTTAAACAAAGATTTGGGGACGAAGTTGCAGTTTTACATTCAGGGTTATCTAAGGGCGAACGTTATGATGAATGGCAAAAAATTAGAGATGGTAAAGCGAGTGTGAGCGTTGGTGCTCGTTCCAGTGTGTTTGCCCCTTTTAAAGATTTAGGTATGATTATTATTGATGAAGAGCACGAGTCTTCGTATAAACAAGAGGACTATCCAAGATACCATGCTAGAGATATTGCACAATGGCGCAGTCAATATCATCAATGTCCTTTAGTATTAGGCAGTGCCACGCCAAGTTTAGAGACATATGCACGTGCAACTAAAGGTGTTTATGAACTTTTATCATTACCTCATAGAGTGAATCAACAAGCTTTGCCAGAAGTGAACATCGTAGATATGCGTGCTGAACTTGCATCTGGAAATCGTTCTATGTTTTCAGAAGATTTGCGTCATGCGATTCAAGAGCGGTTAGATAAAAAAGAACAAGTTGTTTTATTTTTAAATAGACGTGGCTATGCGTCATTTATGTTGTGTCGTGATTGCGGTCATGTACCTCAATGTCCTAATTGTGATATTTCTCTAACATATCATAAATCAACGGATCAATTGAAATGCCATTATTGTGGTCATCAAGAAATCCCTCCCAATAAGTGTCCTAACTGTGAAAGTGAACACATTAGACAGGTTGGTACGGGTACGCAAAGAGTTGAAGAATTATTACAAGAAAATTTTCAGGAAGCAAAGATTATTCGTATGGATGTAGATACTACTTCTCGAAAAGGTGCACATGAACAATTATTAGATGACTTTGGTTCAGGTAAAGGGGATATTTTACTGGGGACACAAATGATAGCGAAAGGTTTAGACTTTCCAAACATTACATTAGTTGGCGTATTAAATGCTGATACGATGTTGAATTTGCCTGACTTTAGAGCTAGTGAGCGTACATATCAATTGTTGACACAGGTTTCAGGACGTGCAGGCCGCCATGAAAAAGAGGGGCAAGTGATCATACAAACGTATAATCCTGATCATTATGCAATTAAAGATGTTCAAGATAATGACTATCATTCTTTTTTTGAAAAAGAAATGAATTATAGAAAGTTAGGTAAATACCCGCCATACTTCTTTTTAATTAATTTTACGATTGCACACAAAGATATGAAAAAAGTAATGGAAGCTTCTAAACATATACACAAAATATTGTTACAGCATTTATCAGATAAGGCATTAGTGTTAGGCCCTTCTCCAGCAGCTTTATCACGAATTAATAATGAATACCGCTTTCAAATATTAATTAAATATAAAAGCGAACCTTCATTACACGAAGCGCTAAAATATTTAGATGATTTTTATCATGATCAATATTTAAAAGACAAATTATCACTGAAGATTGACATTAATCCTCAAATGATGATGTAGGTCACTATTAAATGTGGTTTAACCGTAGTGTTTAAAAACCTGTTGTTTAGCGATTAAGTTACAGTTTAGATAATTAATATTTTTCTTTTTTTTAAAATGGGGTCTGTAAATCGGTGTTTTGCTGATTTGATGGCCCTATTTTTTATTAAACTATAAATATTATTAGTTGAATATGATTGATAGATATAGTAAATTTATTTGCTCATATTTCTTTAAAAGGAGTACTAGATATGGAGATGAGAATTGCAAATAAAAATGATATTGAAACAATTATAAAATTAAGAAAAGAACAACTACTGGATCAAGGTATGCTTGCTACTGAAGATATTGATGATAATATGAGAGAATATTTTGAAGATGTTTTCGACAAAGAAAACATCTACCAAGTGTTTATGATAGATAATCAACAAGTTGTATCTACAGGAGCAGTTATTTTTCAACAAATACCACCCGCATATGATAATTATTCTGGCGTTGAAGGTTATATTACCAATGTTTATACAACTAAATTGTACAGAGGGTTAGGTTTAAGTAAACAAATTTTAGATGAGCTTTTATTAAAGTGTAAAACAGAACAGGTCAATATAGTTAATTTAAAAGCTTCTACTAATGCAGAACCATTATATTCTAAAATTGGTTTCATAAAAAATGCATCTTCCATGACCATTGAGTTATAAAATAACGAAGTGAACAGTATTAGATATAAATTTTTTTATTGAAATAATAATTAAGGTTAAACCTTTCAATATATAATAAATCTAAATATAAAATTAAGAAGTAGAAGTAAGAGAATTCAATTAAACTATTATTGATTTCTTTTTACTTCTACTTTTTTATTAATCCCTATTGTAAATTATAAAAAAATACTATTTGAATATTGAAAACGCTTTCGTAATGTAAATTATAATGATAACATATTATTAATTTATAAGAATTGGTATAAAGGTATTATATGCAATTGCTAAACATTTCAATGCTTAATCGTTAATGGAAATATTATATGATAATGGTTTATACTTATTGATTTTAAAAGGGAGGAAATAAATGGAATATAATCAGTTTAAACAACCTATTGGTAAGTCATTAATCAATTTCACTCAACCCAAAGCACCAACCGTTGATGTGTTAGAAGGGAAGTACTGTAGGTTAGAAAAATTAACTTCGCAACATATTAACCCTTTATTTAATCATTTCAAGGCACAAGATGATGCACCTAATTGGACTTATTTACCGGATGAGCAGCCTCAAAGTTATGATGATTTTGCAGCATATATAAATAATAAAAGACAAACAAAAGATCCATACTTTTTTGCTATAATTGATCAATTGGATAATGACGTGGTAGGCATTTTATCATTACTGAGAATAAATGAACAAAATGCAACGATTGAAGTTGGGCATATTCATTATGCTAATAAAATGAAACAAACACGTATAGCTACAGAGACACACTACTTATTAGCAAAATATATTTTTGACACGTTGGGTTATAGAAGGTATGAATGGAAGTGTGATGCATTCAATGAACCATCTATAAAAGCAGCAAAACGACTTGGGTTCAAATATGAAGGTTTATTTAAACATCATACTATTTATAAACAACGAAGTAGAGATACATACTGGCTTGCTATGTTAGCAGATGAGTGGTCACTTTATAAAAGTAAGTTTGAAAATTGGTTGAACGAAAACAATTTTGATGAATTTGGTAATCAAATCAATAAGTTATCGCTATGATTTTACAAAAGTTAACTGGAGCATAAAAATATATTACACCGTAAGCTTGTATGTGAGAGCTTGCGGTTATATTTTGTGATGAAGTAAAAGCGTAAAAAAGAAAATATGTATTGTTTTAACGCTTGCATTTCATCTAACCTTGGTGCAAATTTAACTAAAATAAGTTATAATGATGTGATGAATTTTTATGAGGAGTAATTTGTATGACAATAAAGCAACTTGTTGCAGCAGAAAATCCAATTTTACATAAAAACGTTCCTGATGTAACGCGATTTGATGAAAACTTAGCTCAATTATTGCTCGATTTAGAAGACACTATGTATGAAGTTGAAGCTTCTGCCATATGTGCGCCACAAATTGGCATCTTACAAAAAGTAGCTATTATCGATATGGAAATAGATGGATTGTTACAACTTATCAATCCAAAAATTATTCGCGAATCAGACCAAAAAGTAACTGACTTAGAAGGATCTATTTCATTACCTGACATTTATGGTGAAGTTGAAAGAAGTAAAATGATTGTTGTTAAAAGTAATGATAAAAATGGAAATGAAGTAGAGATGACAGCATATGATGATATTGCGCGTATGATATTACATATGATTGACCATTTTGAAGGGAAGTTTTTTACAGAACGTGCGGATAAAATTTTGACTGAAGCAGAAGTGGAGGCGTATTTTGAAAATGAGTAGAATTATTTTTATGGGCACACCTGATTTTTCGACAAAAGTGTTAGAAATGTTAATTGCAGAACATAATGTCATAGCAGTAGTTACACAACCTGATCGACCAGTTGGCAGAAAACGAAAATTAACACCACCACCAGTGAAACAAGTTGCGATAGAACATGCAATTCCTGTATATCAACCGGAAAAACTGTCACAATCTGAAGAATTACAGATGTTGATTGATTTGAACGCGGATTTAATTGTTACTGCAGCATTTGGCCAATTATTACCACAAACTTTATTGGATTCACCAAGGTTAGGTGCTATCAATGTGCATGCATCATTATTGCCTAAATATAGAGGTGGCGCTCCCATACATCAAGCGATTATTGATGGAGAAAAACAAACTGGTATTTCTATCATGTATATGGCTAAGAAATTGGATGCTGGAAATATTATATCTCAAAAAGCAATCGATATTGAACCACAAGATGACGTTGGTGTGATGCATGATAAATTAAGCTTTTTAGGTGCTGAATTATTAAAAGAAACACTTCCTTCTATTATTAATGGTACGAATGAAAGTATTGTTCAAAATGAAGACGAAGCAACATTTGCATCTAATATTCGTCGTGAAGATGAAAAAATTGATTGGTCAGAACCTGCTGAAGTAATTTATAACCATATTAGAGGCTTGTCTCCATGGCCGGTTGCTTACACAATAATGGATGAAGAAAATTTAAAGGTCTATGCTTCTCGCATTGAAAATGATAAAGATGGTGAACCGGGTACAATAATAGAGACAACTAAGAAAGCAATTATTGTGGCTACAGGTTCTAACGATGCGATTGCATTAACAGAGATTCAAGTTGCAGGTAAAAAAAGAATGCCTACAGCTAATTACTTAAGTGGTGTGCAATCAACACTCGTTGGGAAGGTATTAAAATGACAATTGAAACTAATGTAAGATTATTAGCTTTTGAAACATTACAAGATATTATTAATGATAAGGCATATAGTAATATTATTATTAACGAGGTATTAACCAATAATGATTTGAGCCGGGCAGATAAGAATTTATTAACCGAATTGGTATATGGTACATTAAAAAGAAAATATACACTTGATTATTATTTGAAACCTTTCGTACAAACTAAACTTAAAGGTTGGGTCAGACAATTACTGTGGATGAGTATCTATCAGTATATTTACTTGGATAAAGTCCCTGAACATGCGATTATTAATGAAGCTGTTAATATAGCAAAATATAAAGGTGGCCCGCATAACGGTAATGTGGTTAATGGGATTTTGAGAAACCTTATGCGCAGTGAATTACCAAATTTTAATGAAATTACGGACGATAAGAAGCGCATTGCTATTCAATATAGTTTGCCCAAATGGCTTGTTGATCACTGGGTTACACACTTTGGAATAGAAGAAACTGAAGCAATTGCACAATCATTTTTAACAAAAGTGACAACAACTGTAAGGGTCAATTTGACAAGAATTTCAGTTGAAAATGTGATGCAACGTTTAGAAGACGAAGGTTATACTGTAACGCAAGATAGTGACATTACAATTTGTTTACATATTAGTGGTAAACCAATTATAGAGTCACGTGTATTTAAAGATGGTCTAGTGTCTATCCAAGATAAAAGCTCTATGTTTGTAGCTGATGTAATGAATCTCCAAGATGGCGACCTTGTATTAGATGCTTGTAGTGCACCTGGTGGAAAGGCATGCCATATAGCAGAAAGGCTTCACGGTACTGGACATGTAGATGCGACAGATATCCATGAACATAAAATCGACTTGATTGATTTTAATATTCGAAAATTACGATTATCTAACATTTCTGCTTTTAGTCACGATGCGACGGAAAATTATGATAAAGTGTATGATAAGATTTTGGTAGATGCACCTTGTAGTGGCTTGGGTGTACTTAGACATAAGCCAGAAATCAAATATGAACAAAGTCAACAAAGCATTCAATCTTTAGTGAATATTCAACTAGAAATTTTAAATAACGTGAAAAATCATTTGCGACCTGGTGGCACATTAGTTTATTCAACTTGTACGATAGAACAGTTAGAAAATGAAAATGTTATATATACATTTTTAAAAGAAAATAAAGATTTTGAATTTGATTTATTTGAACATCCAATCAGTGGAGAAAAAGTAAAAACGTTACAGGTGCTACCACAGCAATTTAATTCTGATGGCTTTTTCATTACTAGGATAAAAAGAAAGGAACAATAAATAATGATAACTGCAGAGAAGAAGAAAAAAAATAAATTTCTTCCCAATTTCGAAAAGCAATCTATTTACTCTTTGAGATATGATGAAATGGAAAATTGGTTAAAAGAAAATGGACAACAAAAATTCAGAGCGAAACAAATCTTTGAATGGTTATATGAAAAACGAGTAGATAGCATTGATGAAATGACAAATTTGTCTAAAGAGCTAAGAGCACTTTTGAAAGACCATTTTGCAATGACAGTGATGACTACAGTAGTTAAACAAGAAAGTAGAGACGGAACGATTAAGTTTTTATTTGAATTACAAGATGGTTACACGATTGAAACAGTATTAATGAGACATGAATATGGGAACTCCGTATGTGTTACTACTCAAGTGGGTTGCCGTATAGGTTGTACATTCTGTGCATCCACATTAGGTGGCCTAAAGCGTAATTTAGAAGCGGGAGAAATTGTATCTCAGGTACTCACTGTCCAAAAAGCATTAGATGAAACCGATGAACGTGTATCACAAATTGTAATCATGGGAATTGGTGAGCCATTTGAAAACTATGATGAAATGATGGACTTTTTAAAGATTGTTAACCATGATAATGGTTTAAATATAGGTGCGCGTCATATTACTGTTTCTACTTCTGGTATTATACCTAGAATTTATGATTTTGCTGACGAAGATATTCAAATAAATTTTGCAGTAAGCTTACATGGTGCTAATGACGAAATTCGTTCTCGTTTAATGCCTATTAATCGAGCGTATAATGTTGAAAAATTAATGGAAGCCATTAAATATTATCAAGAAACAACAAATAGACGTATTACATTTGAATATGGACTGTTTGGAGGAGTCAACGACCAAGTTGAACATGCAAGAGAATTAGCACATTTAATCCAAAAATTAAACTGTCATGTGAATTTAATACCTGTAAATCATGTACCAGAAAGAAATTACGTTAAGACACCTAAAGAGGATATTTTTAAATTTGAAAAAGAATTAAAGAGACTAGGTATTAATGCAACAATAAGAAGAGAACAAGGTGCTGATATTGATGCAGCATGTGGTCAATTAAGAGCTAAGGAACGAAAAGTAGAAACGAGGTAATAGTATGCTAAAAGCACAATTTTTTACTGACACAGGTCAATATCGTGATAAGAACGAAGATGCAGGTGGTGTGTTCTATAATCAAACAGAACAACAATTACTTGTACTCTGTGATGGTATGGGTGGACATTTAGCAGGAGAAGTAGCAAGTCAATTTGTGACAGATGAGTTGCAACGTCGTTTTGAAGAAGAAAATTTAATTGAACCTAACCAAGCTGAAGATTGGCTGAGAACCACACTAAAAGCGATTAACCGTGAATTATATCAACTCTCAGTTGACAATGCAGACTATCATGGCATGGGAACAACTTGTGTTTGTGCACTTGTATTTGATGATTATGTCGTTGTCGCAAATATTGGTGATTCAAGAGGATATTTGATTAATAGTAGAGAAATTGAACAAATTACAAATGATCATTCCTTCGTTAATCACTTAGTAATGATAGGGCAAATTAGTGTCGAAGAAGCATTTAATCATCCCCAAAAGAATATCATTACAAAAGTCATGGGTACGGATAAAGTAGTAACACCAGATATTTTTGTAAAAAGAACCAATTTTTATGATTTTCTATTATTAAATTCGGATGGATTAACAGATTTTGCAAGAAATCATATGATTCAAGAAGAATTAATGCAAGAAAATGATCTAGAAACACATGGTCGGAATCTTATTGAATTAGCATTATCACAAGAAACAAATGATAATGTAAGCATTGTTTTAGCAGAAATTGAAGGAGATAAGGTATGATTGGAAAATTAATAAGCGAACGTTATAAAGTGATAAAAAAGCTTGGCGGCGGTGGCATGAGCACGGTTTATTTGGCTGATGACACTATTTTGAATCGCAATGTAGCAATCAAAGCTATTAGGATACCTTCTGGTGAAAAAGAAGAAACAATTAAGCGTTTTGAGCGTGAAGTTCACAACTTAACACAACTTTCACATAAACATATCGTTAATGTTTTTGATGTTACTGAAAATGATGAAAATTTCTTTTTAGTGATGGAATACATAGAAGGTCCCACTTTATCAGAATATATTCAACAACATCGACCTTTAGACATCAAAACTGTAATCAAATTTACTGAACAAATTATTGAAGGAATAAAGCATGCACATGATACAAAAATTGTTCATCGTGATGTAAAGCCTCAAAATATTTTGGTGAATCGTGATCAAACATTAAAAATATTAGATTTTGGTATTGCAAAAGCATTAAGTGAAACAACGATGACTCAAACAAATCATGTTTTAGGTACGGTTCAATACCTTTCTCCTGAACAAGCTCGCGGTGATGCAACAGATAACGGTACTGATATATATTCTATTGGTGTTGTGCTTTATGAAATGTTAGTAGGGCAACCTCCATTTTCAGGTGAAACAGCAGTAAGCATTGCTATAAAGCATATTCAAGATCCGATGCCTAATGTTTCTAATAAACGTTCTGAAGTACCACAATCACTGAGCAATGTCGTGCTAAAAGCTACTGAAAAAGATAAGAATGATCGTTATCAAACAGTTCAAGAAATGCAAGAAGACTTGTCTACTGTGCTGTCAAAAGAGCGAGAGAATGAATCACCATATCATTCTGTTGATGCTGACACTAAAACGGTTCCTATTGATAAAAATGAAATAGCTAATCAGACACGTGCTGAAGATAAATCAAAAAGCATGAATCAAACCATGCAAATTCCAATTGTTAATCAACAATATTTTCAATCAAATGAGGAACAATTATATGCGATGCCTCCGAAAAAAAGATCAAAAAAGAAAAAGTTTTTCTATGGTTTAATCATCGTACTACTTTTATTTGGACTCTTTGGTTTCATGGCTATGGGAATGTTTGGTAATAAATATTTAGAAACACCTAATTTAATAGGTAAAACTGAAAAAGAAGCAGAAGGTATTTTAAAAGATAACAAACTAGAATTAGGCAAAACTACAAGAGCATACAGTGATAAGTATCCGGAGAATAAAATTATTAAAACAACACCAGGAAAAGGTGAGCGTTTAGAACAGCAAAGTAAAGTAGACATTGTATTATCAAAAGGTCCTAAAACTGCAGAAATGCCAAATTTATATGGCTTACCAAAATCAGAAGCGTTAAATAAATTAAAAAAACTAGGAATTGATGATGCTAAAGTTGACCAATCTTATACAAAACAAAATGTTGCTAAAGGTTTAATTGAAGCACAAAGTATTTCACCAGGAGACAGAGTGAAAATCAATGATAGTGATATTAAATTGACTGAATCGTTAGGTGTTAAACAAATTTATGTGGATGATTATGAGAAAAAATCGTTTAAGACTGCTAAATCCGAGCTGGAATCTAAAGGGTTTAAAGTAGTTACTGTAGAAAAACGCTCTGATAAAACAGTTAAAAAGGATAATGTCATTAGTCAATCACCTAAAGGCGAAGAAGTAGATGAAGGTTCTACTATAGAATTTGTGGTATCCACAGGTGAACCGAAATCATCAGAGAAAAAAGATGGTAAAGATTCTGATGAGCAAGAAGATAAGTCATCTAAAGAAGATGAAAAATCACAAACTAAAACATATACAGAAACCTATCAAGTTCCCTATACGGGTGATGATGATGAAAGTCAAGAAGTGAAGGTATATGTGAGAGATAAAGATGACAAAGGATCGTCAGCTGCACAAAGCTTTAAAATTAAAGATGACAAAACTGTAACCATTCCGATGACTATTGAAAAAGGAGAGACGGCTGGTTATACCATTCGAGTTGATGGTAAGGTTGTAGCTGATAAAGATATTCCTTACGATTTTTAGCGCAACTTAACGAATGGAGCAAAGCGAAGAGAGTTTAGTTGTGCTTATGCAGAAGCCAAAGGC